>NZ_QWKZ01000064.1 GCF_003574085.1 Meiothermus luteus
TACCCCGGAAGAGAAGCAGGCGGTAGCAAGGGAACTGGTGGAGAAGGTGACGGTAAGGCCAGGTGAGGGAGAGGTTGAGATAGAGGTGCGTTACAGGTTTGGGCAGATTGCACCTCACACGGGCAGGCGTGTGGAGTGCAATCGGGGTATTCAGGGTAATCTGTGCTACCTTCTTCCCCCCAAGAAGCCGGGCCCTCGGGAAAAGCGGAGGCTCGGGCTGCCCACTGCGGGATGGGGGCTCGCGCTGAGCCTGGCGAGGAAGTACGGGGTGAGCCGGGGGTGGGCCTCGAGGATGTCCTCAGCGCGCTCACCGGCGGCCAGGCGGCGCAGGATCTCCTCCACGGTGATGCGGGTGCCCGCCACCACGGGCTTGCCCAACATGACCTCGGGATCGGTGGTGATGAGCTCCCTTACGGCTTCCATTCTATCGCGCTTCCAGCGAAGCCCGGTTCCGGGCCTCACCACCGCCCCCGCCAGTCCCACCGCAGGGGGATGGGCCGTAGCTGGGCTTCCCTCAGTAGGTGCCCAGCGTACCTTGCCGCCGCACCCTGCGAAGGGCCCGCCGGAAGAACCCAACCCCCAGGGCCAGGTAGACCAGTGCGTTGATCCCGGCCAGAACCAGGAGGTCCCATCCGGGGGTTTCGCCCCGCCCCAAAAGGAGACGCAGGGCCGCCACCGAGGGGGTCAGGGGCAGGAGGTAGCCCAGGCCGCTCCAGGGCCAGGCAAACGCTTCAAAACGCACCAGAAAAAGACCCAGGAAGGCGAACTGGAGGAGGCCCAGGAGCTGGCCTACCCGCTTGTAGACCAAGGCCAGGCCCCCCAGCATCAGCCCCAGACCCAGACTGCCCAAAGCCAGGGTTCCGAGGGGGAGGAGGGCCAGGGGAGGGAAGTCCAGCCGAGCCCCAGAGGTGAGGAGGATAGCCAGCACGATTGGAATGACCAGGAGGCCGATCTGGAGAAGGGAAAGGAGGGCCCGAACCAGTACCACACCCAACAGGCCCGGGCGGGTGAGGGCCAGTTGCTCCAAAAGCCCCGCCAGGGCCTCCTCCGAGATATTGGAGGCGATTTGCGAGAGGAGGGAGAAGGCCAGGGACCAGGTGATAAGGCTCACCACCAGGGCCTCCAGCCGCTCCCCGAAGAGGGCCGGGCCCGCCAGGTAGCGGGCTCCGGAAAAGAAAAGGGCAAAGACCACCACCGCCCCCAGCACGCTCCCTAAAAGCTCCAGGGGGTAGCGGCTGAGGGCTCTTAGGAAGCGCCAGAACTCTATGTGGACGACCCGGAGCACGGTTTCCTCCTTTCCCTGAGTACGCGCCAGAAGAGGCCTGCTAGGGACAGGCTCTCGCGCTCTACCCGCTCGAGGGGGAGGGGATCTAGAATCCTGAGGGCTTCCCACAGGGTTTCCTCTCCCACCACCCGAACCACCTTCCCCTCTACCTCCACCTCGAGGGCTTGGAGCCGAGTCCGGCGCGAATCCCCTTCCTCCAGGGGGAGTCCGAGCTCTACCCGGTAGACCGCCCTGGGGGAGCCGGCCAGCACCTCCCGGGTTCTGCCCTCCAGGGCCACCTCCCCCTCCAGCAAAATGGTCACCCGATCCGCCAGCGCCTCGGCCAGCTCGAGCTGGTGGGTGGTGAGGAGGATGGCCTTGCCCGCTTCCTTGAGCCGAAGCAGCCAGGCGCGGATGGCCTCCTGGGCCTCGAGGTCCACCCCCAGCGTGGGCTCGTCCAGGAAGAGAACCGGGGGGTCGTGCACCAGGGCGGCGGCCAGGGCGGTTCGCTGCTGCTGGCCCCGGGAGAGGCTGCCCACGGCCTGGTGGGCTTTGTCTTGAAGCCCCACCGCTTGCAAAAGCTCTGATCCCCGCCGCCGGGCCTCCTTGGGGCTAAGGCCGCGCAGGGTGCCGAAGTAGATGAGGTTCTCCAGGGCGGAAAGGCGCCAGTAGAGGTTGCGGCTCCCCTCCAGCACCGCGCCCAGCCAGGTTCCGGGCCCGTCCACCTGCACCTCTACCCTCCCTTCGTCGGGCTCCACCAGACCGGCCAGGATTTTGACCGAGGTGGTCTTGCCGGCGCCGTTGGGGCCTAGGAGGGTCAGGATCTCCCCCGGATACAGCGCCAAGCTGACCCCTTTGAGGGCCTCGAGCCAGCCTTTTCCCTTGGGGTAGCGCTTGCGCAGGCGGTGGGCCTGGAGGAGGGGGTTGGGGGGTTGGGTGCTAGGGTTCATTCACGTCTAGGTCAGACGGCCATCAGCCGGGCTGGTATAGCCCGGCTTGCGACCGCCAAAGCTCGGCGTAGATTCCACCCCATCCCAACAGGGCCTCATGGGTTCCCTCCTCCACGAGTCGGCCTTGGTGTAGAACCAAAATCCGGTCGGCCATCTGCACCGAGCCCAGGCGGTGGGTGATGAGGAGCATCGTCTTGCCCCGGGTCAGCTCGGCGAAACGGCGGTAGAGGTGGGCCTCTTCCTTGGGGTCCAGGGAGGCGGTGGGCTCGTCCAGCACCAGAAGCTCCGCCCGGCGAAAAAAGGCCCGGGCGAGGGCTACCCGCTGCCACTGCCCTAAGGACAGCTCGGTGCCCCCAAAGGAGCGGGACAGGAGGGCCTCCCAGCCGAGCGTTTCCACCAGCTCCCAAGCCCCGCCGGCCCGGGCCGCCTCTTCTAGGCGGGCGGGGTCGTGGGGGCCTGCGGGGTCGGAGAGGAGGATGTTCTCCTTAAGGGTTAGGGCGTAACGGCCGAAGTCCTGAAACACGGCGGCGATGCAGGCACGCCAAGCCTTTAGGTCCAGCTCCCTCAGGTCCACCCCGTCCACCAGGATGCGGCCCTCTGTGGGGTCGTAGAAGCGAAGGAGGAGCTTGACCAGGGTGGTCTTTCCCGCGCCGTTTTCCCCCACCAGGGCCAGGCGCTCCCCTTTGCGGAGGGCGAAGGAGAGACCCTCCAGGGCCCGCCGGCCGTCGGGGTAGCAAAACCCCACCCCCTCAAAGCGGATCTCCGTGAAGGGGGCTACAGGTCTTGCAGAAGCCTTCTCCTCCACCGCCGAAGGGGCGGCCAGAAAACCCTCCAGCCGCTCAAAGTACAGCAGGCTCTCGTAGAGCATGCCCGCATCCTGCACCAAGCCGTACAGGTTCTGCTGCAGGCTGCCCACCGACTGTAGGAGGAGAACCAGGCTGCCCAGCCCCCCTGCCCCCAGAAGGGCCTGGCGCAACCCCAGGAAGAGGGCCAGGGCGGTGAAAAGAGCGCTGAGCAAGACCAGCAGGCTGGCTCCCAGGGCCTGGCGGGTTCGGGCCCGGCGCAGGGTCTGGTAGAGGCTTTGGAAGGCCTCGAGGTAGCGGCCACGGAAAAAGGGCAGCAGGCCGAAGAGCCGCACCTCCTTGGCCGCCTCGGGCGTCAGGAGAACCTCGGCAAAGTAGCGCATCCGCCGGGCTTCGGGTGCCCCGAAGAGCAGGGCCTCCCAAACCCCCTTCTGGAGCCGGAAGGTAAGAAGCGCTTGGGGCAGGGTGGCCAGGAGCAGGAGCAAAGGGAAAAAGGGGGCCAGGGTGAAGAGCAGGAAGAGCACCCCCGCCACGGTGAGCCCTCCCCGAAAGGCATTGCCCAGGAAGACCAGCAGGTTGAGGGGCTGGTAGGGGGCCTGGTCGCGCAGCACCTGGAGGGTGTCGTGGAAGGAGGGGTCTTCAAAGGGGGTCAGGTCGGGTGTGCGGCCCACCTTCTCCATCAGGAGCACGTGCACCCGGGCCGTAAGCTTTTCGTTCACCGAACCCTGAAGGTAGGCCACCCAGGGCGTGAGGAAAAAATCCAGGCTAAAGGCCAAGGCCAACCCCGCCAGGGGCCAGAGGAGGGCTGGGGTGAAAGCGCCGCTTCCCAGGGTAGCCGCCAGGTTGTCCACCAGGAGGCGGGTCAGGCCCAGCACCGCCACCGGCACCAAGCCTCCCAGGGCCAAGAGGCCAAGCAGGAGGACGCTCTCCCCGGGGGCCGCCCGGAAGATGTGCCGCAGAGCTGAGAACAACAGGGGCCAGAGGGCCCTTTTTCTATCCAGCCGTGACCACCTCCTGCCCTTCAGGATACTTTTGCCAGCGCTTGGGGTTCATGAAGTTGGAGACAATATAATCCCATTCTTCCGCTGAAACCGGAGAGACTTCCTCCACCGTGTAGCGCTTTCGCATGGGTTGGAGTTGGTCGTGTCGTAAGATCGCTTTATGGCCCTCGGGAATCCTGACAATATCGAAGGGCGTTCCTTCTTCGTCCCGTTCCCAAACAGGAACCTCTCCCGCCAGTGCGTAATAGGCGTCCCTGTTGGCATCGAGGTTTCGGACGTAAAAGCTAGATGGACAATACCAGCAGGAGGTGCGGTACTTTCCGCAGGCAACTACTTCCAATGGTCTAACGTAGTAGCGAAACTTGAAAATCTCTCCGTAGAAGATCACAGAGGGACGTTCTGCTGGGTGCGAAACAATACCCCCGTAGGGATCAAAAACATAAGAGAGCTCTGAGGAAGGTCCTAAACGAATGACCAAACCATCGCTATCCCTTACTTCCACCCATCCATCGAAGGTTTCCAGGTGATCGCCAACACTTAAGGCCATGCTTTCTTCTAAAAAGAGCCTCTCGCCTTTCCGAAGCAGCATCGGCCTCCTTGCTTGTTTTTCTAAGATGACTTGACTGACTGTGTAATTCCCCTTCATGGTTCCTTCTAGACTGCTTTCCCCTAGTCAGCCAGGGGTAATTTGTTCTAGCACCCTCCAGGTAACCAAACCCCCACTCAGAATGGTGACCTTCTTAACTCATTTCGGTAACCTTTTCTCTCATTTTGGTTACCTTCTGACCTGTTTGGTTACCCAGGGATGGGTAGGGTGGAAATATGCGCAGACTGGTTCTATTTCTGGCGCTGTTGGCTCTGCTGGTGATGGGCTTTAGTGAGACGGCCTACGCCTGCACCCGCCCCGACTGCCTCCCGCCGGGGGCGGTGCGCACCGGGGGGCCTAGCGGTAGCGGGCGCTGAGCCTCCTGACCCAGGCCTGTGCGGCCGGGTAACGGGGGTCTCTTGGGGGCAGGGTCGCCAAACAGGCCTCCCAGACCCGCAGGTCGTCCCGCAGCCGCTCGGCCAGGCGGTAGAGTAGACCGGGCTCACCGCTTCGCAAAACGGCTCGAACCAGGGCCTCCTCCAGCCGGGCACGCAACGCTTCAACGCCGGGGGCCTGGCTTTTGGGCAAGAGCGATCCGTGGTAAAGGGCCAGCGCCTCTTGGATTCGGTTTTGCTCCAGGGCCTCTTGAAGCTTCAGGAAATCGGCTTCCAGGGGGGTGAGGAGCCGGTAGGGGCGGCTTTGGATCTGGAAGCCCGCCTGGCGCAGACGGCAGAGCTCGGTCTTGAGGGCCTGGGGGTTGGGCTCAGGGTAGAGCCCCTGGGCCAGGGCTTCTCCCGCTAGACCCTCGGGGTGGGCCAGCAGCAGCACCAAAAGCTCCAGGCTGCGGGGCCTTAGGTGGGGGAAGCCATTAAGCTGAGCCTTTCCCAGGGTTTCCAAGTAGGGGACGCTCGGGGTGAGCGAGGGGAGTTCTGTGGGCAGGAAGAGGACCCTGGCCTCGGGGCGGAGGGCCTGGGCCATCCAGCGGTAGGGCTCGGGGAGGGGGGCCCCGTCCAGGGCACAGAGATGGGCCACGGCCCGCAGGGCCTCCTCGGCCCACCCGGCCTCCAGCACCGAAAGGCTCTCCTCTAGCAGGGGGCAGGCCTCGGGCTGGGGGTAGCGGTAGAGCCCCTCGGCCAGCAGCAAAAGGGCCTGGGGCAGGGGCTCCTGGGGAGGCTGGGCCCGCGCGGCCCGCAGCCGGCGGGCCAGCAGGGCCTGGCCGGAGGGCTGATTCTTGCCCAAGAGCACCAACAGGGGCAGGTCGTAGGCCAGCAGGCTGGGGTGCGGGTGGTGACCCCAAAGGTTCTGCAGTAGCTCCGGGCTGACCTGGCCCTGCATCCCCTGCAGCAGCAGCGAGAGCCACAGCGCGTGGTAGCGCACCGGGGGGGCAGGATGGGCCAGCAGGGGGGGTAGAGCCCGCTCCAGCTCGGCCAGGGGCTCCGCACCCACGTAGGCCAGCAAGGTCAGCTCCTCCAGCCGGTGGTGGGGCTGGGGGTCTTGCAGGACGGCCAGGCTGGCGTAGGAAAGGGCCTCCGCCCACCGGCCCAGCCGCCTCAAGGTGCGGGCCAGGGCAAAGGCCAGCCGGGCTTGCTCCTGGGGGAGAGCCCCCTGGGCTTGGAGCTGGTGCAGGGCCTCCTGCAGGGCCAGAAGGCCGTCCTTGGGCGGCAGGGAGAGGCCCAGGTGGTAGAGGGTGAGGGGGGTCTGGGCGGCCTGGGCCGCGGCCAGGGCCAGCCGCTGATACGCCTCGGTATCTCCCCTTCGGCAAGCGGCGAAGCCCAGCAGGGAGAGGCGCTCGGCCTGTTCGGCCTCGTCCGAGGGCTGCCAGCTCGATAGCAACCCCTCGGCCTCGGCGGCGTTCCCCATCGCCAGCAGGGTTAGCGCAGCGATCCTGGCCTCCCCCTGACGGTGGGCCAGGGCGAGGGCCTCGGCGTAGCGGCCCTGCCGGTAGAGGGCCAGGGCGTCCATGGGGCGAGTATAGCCCAGACCGGTTCGGAATTAGGAGCCGGGCCTTACCTGACGGATGAAATCCCCAGGGCTCAGTACCCGCAGGGGGAGGTCTTCCCGCTGCATCAGAGGGCCAAAGTGCCGCAGGTCGCCGGTGAGCAGAATTTGGGCTCGTGCCCGGAGGGCTGCTTGCAGTACCGGGCGGTCTTTTTCA
This sequence comes from Meiothermus luteus, assembly GCF_003574085.1. Classification (GTDB taxonomy): domain Bacteria; phylum Deinococcota; class Deinococci; order Deinococcales; family Thermaceae; genus Meiothermus; species Meiothermus luteus. The sequence continues at coordinate 6,760 of NZ_QWKZ01000064.1, forward strand.
GGGAGCGAAGCGAGTAGGGTGTTCAGGGACTCCTCGGTAGGAGAATCCCCTTCCTCCGGCTCCGCCGTCAGGTGTACCTGACGCATCAGCAAAGGAAGCCGGGGAGCAGCCTGAGGGCGTTTGCGCTCGAGGTTGAACTCCGCCTCCAGCCAGCACCGCGGGCTGGTACATAGCTCGAGCCGCCCCCGCTCGGCCAAGAGCCAGATCAGCCGGAACACCTCACCCCCCAACGCCGCCGAGAAGAGCACGTTGGCGTCCAGGAACACCCGCACTACAGCCCCCAGGCTTTGCGGAAGGCGGTCAGTTCTTCCTCGCTCGCCTCAGCGGCCCGGTTGAACTCCTCGATGCGCTCCTCGGTGTAGGCCTCCAGGGGAAGCACCCGGGCGGGCTCCAGCACCACCCGGCCTTCCTCCACCCGCAGTAGCAGGGCATCCCCAGCTTTGAGGCCCAGGGCCTTGCGCACCGAGGCGGGTAGGGTGATCTGCCCCCTAGGAGAGACTTGGGTGATGATTTTCATACATTCAGCATATCAGAAGAACAGATCGGCCCCATGGTGCCCTTACCCCAGACTCCGCCGGTAGGTCAAGGCCTCGGCCAGATGGGCTTCCCCAATGCGCTCCGAGCCCGCCAGGTCGGCAATCGTCCTGGCCACCCGCAGGATGCGGTCGTAGCTGCGGGCGGTGAGGGCTAGGCGCTGGGTAGCAGTCTGCAAGAGGGCCTCCGAGGCAGGGGAGAGCAGGGTGTGCTGGCGCAGCGCTCGGCCCAAGAGTTCGCTGTTCAGTTTGCCCTGGCGGGCTTTCATTCTTTCCCGGGCTACCAGCACCCGCTCCCGCACCACGGCAGTGGGCTCGCCCTCGGGGGCTCGAGACAACTCCTGCGGGGTCAGGCGGGGTACCTCCACCACCAGGTCGAAGCGGTCCAAGAGGGGGCCCGAAATGCGCCCAACATAGCGCGAACGCTGGACAGGCGTACAGCTACAGGGTTTTTCTGGGTCGCCGTACCAGCCGCAGGGGCAGGCGTGTGGAGTGCAATCGGGGTATTCAGGGTAATCTGTGCTACCTTCTTCCCCCCAAGAAGCCGGGCCCTCGGGAAAAGCGGAGGCTCGGGCTGCCCACTGCGGGATGGGGGCTCGCGCTGAGCCTGGCGAGGAAGTACGGGGTGAGCCGGGGGTGGGCCTCGAGGATGTCCTCAGCGCGCTCACCGGCGGCCAGGCGGCGCAGGATCTCCTCCACGGTGATGCGGGTGCCCGCCACCACGGGCTTGCCCAACATGACCTCGGGATCGGTGGTGATGAGCTCCCTTACGGCTTCCATTCTATCGCGCTTCCAGCGAAGCCCGGTTCCGGGCCTCACCACCGCCCCCGCCAGTCCCACCGCAGGGGGATGGGCCGTAGCTGGGCTTCCCTCAGTAGGTGCCCAGCGTACCTTGCCGCCGCACCCTGCGAAGGGCCCGCCGGAAGAACCCAACCCCCAGGGCCAGGTAGACCAGTGCGTTGATCCCGGCCAGAACCAGGAGGTCCCATCCGGGGGTTTCGCCCCGCCCCAAAAGGAGACGCAGGGCCGCCACCGAGGGGGTCAGGGGCAGGAGGTAGCCCAGGCCGCTCCAGGGCCAGGCAAACGCTTCAAAACGCACCAGAAAAAGACCCAGGAAGGCGAACTGGAGGAGGCCCAGGAGCTGGCCTACCCGCTTGTAGACCAAGGCCAGGCCCCCCAGCATCAGCCCCAGACCCAGACTGCCCAAAGCCAGGGTTCCGAGGGGGAGGAGGGCCAGGGGAGGGAAGTCCAGCCGAGCCCCAGAGGTGAGGAGGATAGCCAGCACGATTGGAATGACCAGGAGGCCGATCTGGAGAAGGGAAAGGAGGGCCCGAACCAGTACCACACCCAACAGGCCCGGGCGGGTGAGGGCCAGTTGCTCCAAAAGCCCCGCCAGGGCCTCCTCCGAGATATTGGAGGCGATTTGCGAGAGGAGGGAGAAGGCCAGGGACCAGGTGATAAGGCTCACCACCAGGGCCTCCAGCCGCTCCCCGAAGAGGGCCGGGCCCGCCAGGTAGCGGGCTCCGGAAAAGAAAAGGGCAAAGACCACCACCGCCCCCAGCACGCTCCCTAAAAGCTCCAGGGGGTAGCGGCTGAGGGCTCTTAGGAAGCGCCAGAACTCTATGTGGACGACCCGGAGCACGGTTTCCTCCTTTCCCTGAGTACGCGCCAGAAGAGGCCTGCTAGGGACAGGCTCTCGCGCTCTACCCGCTCGAGGGGGAGGGGATCTAGAATCCTGAGGGCTTCCCACAGGGTTTCCTCTCCCACCACCCGAACCACCTTCCCCTCTACCTCCACCTCGAGGGCTTGGAGCCGAGTCCGGCGCGAATCCCCTTCCTCCAGGGGGAGTCCGAGCTCTACCCGGTAGACCGCCCTGGGGGAGCCGGCCAGCACCTCCCGGGTTCTGCCCTCCAGGGCCACCTCCCCCTCCAGCAAAATGGTCACCCGATCCGCCAGCGCCTCGGCCAGCTCGAGCTGGTGGGTGGTGAGGAGGATGGCCTTGCCCGCTTCCTTGAGCCGAAGCAGCCAGGCGCGGATGGCCTCCTGGGCCTCGAGGTCCACCCCCAGCGTGGGCTCGTCCAGGAAGAGAACCGGGGGGTCGTGCACCAGGGCGGCGGCCAGGGCGGTTCGCTGCTGCTGGCCCCGGGAGAGGCTGCCCACGGCCTGGTGGGCTTTGTCTTGAAGCCCCACCGCTTGCAAAAGCTCTGATCCCCGCCGCCGGGCCTCCTTGGGGCTAAGGCCGCGCAGGGTGCCGAAGTAGATGAGGTTCTCCAGGGCGGAAAGGCGCCAGTAGAGGTTGCGGCTCCCCTCCAGCACCGCGCCCAGCCAGGTTCCGGGCCCGTCCACCTGCACCTCTACCCTCCCTTCGTCGGGCTCCACCAGACCGGCCAGGATTTTGACCGAGGTGGTCTTGCCGGCGCCGTTGGGGCCTAGGAGGGTCAGGATCTCCCCCGGATACAGCGCCAAGCTGACCCCTTTGAGGGCCTCGAGCCAGCCTTTTCCCTTGGGGTAGCGCTTGCGCAGGCGGTGGGCCTGGAGGAGGGGGTTGGGGGGTTGGGTGCTAGGGTTCATTCACGTCTAGGTCAGACGGCCATCAGCCGGGCTGGTATAGCCCGGCTTGCGACCGCCAAAGCTCGGCGTAGATTCCACCCCATCCCAACAGGGCCTCATGGGTTCCCTCCTCCACGAGTCGGCCTTGGTGTAGAACCAAAATCCGGTCGGCCATCTGCACCGAGCCCAGGCGGTGGGTGATGAGGAGCATCGTCTTGCCCCGGGTCAGCTCGGCGAAACGGCGGTAGAGGTGGGCCTCTTCCTTGGGGTCCAGGGAGGCGGTGGGCTCGTCCAGCACCAGAAGCTCCGCCCGGCGAAAAAAGGCCCGGGCGAGGGCTACCCGCTGCCACTGCCCTAAGGACAGCTCGGTGCCCCCAAAGGAGCGGGACAGGAGGGCCTCCCAGCCGAGCGTTTCCACCAGCTCCCAAGCCCCGCCGGCCCGGGCCGCCTCTTCTAGGCGGGCGGGGTCGTGGGGGCCTGCGGGGTCGGAGAGGAGGATGTTCTCCTTAAGGGTTAGGGCGTAACGGCCGAAGTCCTGAAACACGGCGGCGATGCAGGCACGCCAAGCCTTTAGGTCCAGCTCCCTCAGGTCCACCCCGTCCACCAGGATGCGGCCCTCTGTGGGGTCGTAGAAGCGAAGGAGGAGCTTGACCAGGGTGGTCTTTCCCGCGCCGTTTTCCCCCACCAGGGCCAGGCGCTCCCCTTTGCGGAGGGCGAAGGAGAGACCCTCCAGGGCCCGCCGGCCGTCGGGGTAGCAAAACCCCACCCCCTCAAAGCGGATCTCCGTGAAGGGGGCTACAGGTCTTGCAGAAGCCTTCTCCTCCACCGCCGAAGGGGCGGCCAGAAAACCCTCCAGCCGCTCAAAGTACAGCAGGCTCTCGTAGAGCATGCCCGCATCCTGCACCAAGCCGTACAGGTTCTGCTGCAGGCTGCCCACCGACTGTAGGAGGAGAACCAGGCTGCCCAGCCCCCCTGCCCCCAGAAGGGCCTGGCGCAACCCCAGGAAGAGGGCCAGGGCGGTGAAAAGAGCGCTGAGCAAGACCAGCAGGCTGGCTCCCAGGGCCTGGCGGGTTCGGGCCCGGCGCAGGGTCTGGTAGAGGCTTTGGAAGGCCTCGAGGTAGCGGCCACGGAAAAAGGGCAGCAGGCCGAAGAGCCGCACCTCCTTGGCCGCCTCGGGCGTCAGGAGAACCTCGGCAAAGTAGCGCATCCGCCGGGCTTCGGGTGCCCCGAAGAGCAGGGCCTCCCAAACCCCCTTCTGGAGCCGGAAGGTAAGAAGCGCTTGGGGCAGGGTGGCCAGGAGCAGGAGCAAAGGGAAAAAGGGGGCCAGGGTGAAGAGCAGGAAGAGCACCCCCGCCACGGTGAGCCCTCCCCGAAAGGCATTGCCCAGGAAGACCAGCAGGTTGAGGGGCTGGTAGGGGGCCTGGTCGCGCAGCACCTGGAGGGTGTCGTGGAAGGAGGGGTCTTCAAAGGGGGTCAGGTCGGGTGTGCGGCCCACCTTCTCCATCAGGAGCACGTGCACCCGGGCCGTAAGCTTTTCGTTCACCGAACCCTGAAGGTAGGCCACCCAGGGCGTGAGGAAAAAATCCAGGCTAAAGGCCAAGGCCAACCCCGCCAGGGGCCAGAGGAGGGCTGGGGTGAAAGCGCCGCTTCCCAGGGTAGCCGCCAGGTTGTCCACCAGGAGGCGGGTCAGGCCCAGCACCGCCACCGGCACCAAGCCTCCCAGGGCCAAGAGGCCAAGCAGGAGGACGCTCTCCCCGGGGGCCGCCCGGAAGATGTGCCGCAGAGCTGAGAACAACAGGGGCCAGAGGGCCCTTTTTCTATCCAGCCGTGACCACCTCCTGCCCTTCAGGATACTTTTGCCAGCGCTTGGGGTTCATGAAGTTGGAGACAATATAATCCCATTCTTCCGCTGAAACCGGAGAGACTTCCTCCACCGTGTAGCGCTTTCGCATGGGTTGGAGTTGGTCGTGTCGTAAGATCGCTTTATGGCCCTCGGGAATCCTGACAATATCGAAGGGCGTTCCTTCTTCGTCCCGTTCCCAAACAGGAACCTCTCCCGCCAGTGCGTAATAGGCGTCCCTGTTGGCATCGAGGTTTCGGACGTAAAAGCTAGATGGACAATACCAGCAGGAGGTGCGGTACTTTCCGCAGGCAACTACTTCCAATGGTCTAACGTAGTAGCGAAACTTGAAAATCTCTCCGTAGAAGATCACAGAGGGACGTTCTGCTGGGTGCGAAACAATACCCCCGTAGGGATCAAAAACATAAGAGAGCTCTGAGGAAGGTCCTAAACGAATGACCAAACCATCGCTATCCCTTACTTCCACCCATCCATCGAAGGTTTCCAGGTGATCGCCAACACTTAAGGCCATGCTTTCTTCTAAAAAGAGCCTCTCGCCTTTCCGAAGCAGCATCGGCCTCCTTGCTTGTTTTTCTAAGATGACTTGACTGACTGTGTAATTCCCCTTCATGGTTCCTTCTAGACTGCTTTCCCCTAGTCAGCCAGGGGTAATTTGTTCTAGCACCCTCCAGGTAACCAAACCCCCACTCAGAATGGTGACCTTCTTAACTCATTTCGGTAACCTTTTCTCTCATTTTGGTTACCTTCTGACCTGTTTGGTTACCCAGGGATGGGTAGGGTGGAAATATGCGCAGACTGGTTCTATTTCTGGCGCTGTTGGCTCTGCTGGTGATGGGCTTTAGTGAGACGGCCTACGCCTGCACCCGCCCCGACTGCCTCCCGCCGGGGGCGGTGCGCACCGGGGGGCCTAGCGGTAGCGGGCGCTGAGCCTCCTGACCCAGGCCTGTGCGGCCGGGTAACGGGGGTCTCTTGGGGGCAGGGTCGCCAAACAGGCCTCCCAGACCCGCAGGTCGTCCCGCAGCCGCTCGGCCAGGCGGTAGAGTAGACCGGGCTCACCGCTTCGCAAAACGGCTCGAACCAGGGCCTCCTCCAGCCGGGCACGCAACGCTTCAACGCCGGGGGCCTGGCTTTTGGGCAAGAGCGATCCGTGGTAAAGGGCCAGCGCCTCTTGGATTCGGTTTTGCTCCAGGGCCTCTTGAAGCTTCAGGAAATCGGCTTCCAGGGGGGTGAGGAGCCGGTAGGGGCGGCTTTGGATCTGGAAGCCCGCCTGGCGCAGACGGCAGAGCTCGGTCTTGAGGGCCTGGGGGTTGGGCTCAGGGTAGAGCCCCTGGGCCAGGGCTTCTCCCGCTAGACCCTCGGGGTGGGCCAGCAGCAGCACCAAAAGCTCCAGGCTGCGGGGCCTTAGGTGGGGGAAGCCATTAAGCTGAGCCTTTCCCAGGGTTTCCAAGTAGGGGACGCTCGGGGTGAGCGAGGGGAGTTCTGTGGGCAGGAAGAGGACCCTGGCCTCGGGGCGGAGGGCCTGGGCCATCCAGCGGTAGGGCTCGGGGAGGGGGGCCCCGTCCAGGGCACAGAGATGGGCCACGGCCCGCAGGGCCTCCTCGGCCCACCCGGCCTCCAGCACCGAAAGGCTCTCCTCTAGCAGGGGGCAGGCCTCGGGCTGGGGGTAGCGGTAGAGCCCCTCGGCCAGCAGCAAAAGGGCCTGGGGCAGGGGCTCCTGGGGAGGCTGGGCCCGCGCGGCCCGCAGCCGGCGGGCCAGCAGGGCCTGGCCGGAGGGCTGATTCTTGCCCAAGAGCACCAACAGGGGCAGGTCGTAGGCCAGCAGGCTGGGGTGCGGGTGGTGACCCCAAAGGTTCTGCAGTAGCTCCGGGCTGACCTGGCCCTGCATCCCCTGCAGCAGCAGCGAGAGCCACAGCGCGTGGTAGCGCACCGGGGGGGCAGGATGGGCCAGCAGGGGGGGTAGAGCCCGCTCCAGCTCGGCCAGGGGCTCCGCACCCACGTAGGCCAGCAAGGTCAGCTCCTCCAGCCGGTGGTGGGGCTGGGGGTCTTGCAGGACGGCCAGGCTGGCGTAGGAAAGGGCCTCCGCCCACCGGCCCAGCCGCCTCAAGGTGCGGGCCAGGGCAAAGGCCAGCCGGGCTTGCTCCTGGGGGAGAGCCCCCTGGGCTTGGAGCTGGTGCAGGGCCTCCTGCAGGGCCAGAAGGCCGTCCTTGGGCGGCAGGGAGAGGCCCAGGTGGTAGAGGGTGAGGGGGGTCTGGGCGGCCTGGGCCGCGGCCAGGGCCAGCCGCTGATACGCCTCGGTATCTCCCCTTCGGCAAGCGGCGAAGCCCAGCAGGGAGAGGCGCTCGGCCTGTTCGGCCTCGTCCGAGGGCTGCCAGCTCGATAGCAACCCCTCGGCCTCGGCGGCGTTCCCCATCGCCAGCAGGGTTAGCGCAGCGATCCTGGCCTCCCCCTGACGGTGGGCCAGGGCGAGGGCCTCGGCGTAGCGGCCCTGCCGGTAGAGGGCCAGGGCGTCCATGGGGCGAGTATAGCCCAGACCGGTTCGGAATTAGGAGCCGGGCCTTACCTGACGGATGAAATCCCCAGGGCTCAGTACCCGCAGGGGGAGGTCTTCCCGCTGCATCAGAGGGCCAAAGTGCCGCAGGTCGCCGGTGAGCAGAATTTGGGCTCGTGCCCGGAGGGCTGCTTGCAGTACCGGGCGGTCTTTTTCAGGGAGCGAAGCGAGTAGGGTGTTCAGGGACTCCTCGGTAGGAGAATCCCCTTCCTCCGGCTCCGCCGTCAGGTGTACCTGACGCATCAGCAAAGGAAGCCGGGGAGCAGCCTGAGGGCGTTTGCGCTCGAGGTTGAACTCCGCCTCCAGCCAGCACCGCGGGCTGGTACATAGCTCGAGCCGCCCCCGCTCGGCCAAGAGCCAGATCAGCCGGAACACCTCACCCCCCAACGCCGCCGAGAAGAGCACGTTGGCGTCCAGGAACACCCGCACTACAGCCCCCAGGCTTTGCGGAAGGCGGTCAGTTCTTCCTCGCTCGCCTCAGCGGCCCGGTTGAACTCCTCGATGCGCTCCTCGGTGTAGGCCTCCAGGGGAAGCACCCGGGCGGGCTCCAGCACCACCCGGCCTTCCTCCACCCGCAGTAGCAGGGCATCCCCAGCTTTGAGGCCCAGGGCCTTGCGCACCGAGGCGGGTAGGGTGATCTGCCCCCTAGGAGAGACTTGGGTGATGATTTTCATACATTCAGCATATCAGAAGAACAGATCGGCCCCATGGTGCCCTTACCCCAGACTCCGCCGGTAGGTCAAGGCCTCGGCCAGATGGGCTTCCCCAATGCGCTCCGAGCCCGCCAGGTCGGCAATCGTCCTGGCCACCCGCAGGATGCGGTCGTAGCTGCGGGCGGTGAGGGCTAGGCGCTGGGTAGCAGTCTGCAAGAGGGCCTCCGAGGCAGGGGAGAGCAGGGTGTGCTGGCGCAGCGCTCGGCCCAAGAGTTCGCTGTTCAGTTTGCCCTGGCGGGCTTTCATTCTTTCCCGGGCTACCAGCACCCGCTCCCGCACCACGGCAGTGGGCTCGCCCTCGGGGGCTCGAGACAACTCCTGCGGGGTCAGGCGGGGTACCTCCACCACCAGGTCGAAGCGGTCCAAGAGGGGGCCCGAAATGCGCCCAACATAGCGCGAACGCTGGACAGGCGTACAGCTACAGGGTTTTTCTGGGTCGCCGTACCAGCCGCAGGGGCAGGCGTGTGCAGGGCAATCGGGGTATTCAAGGTAACTTGACCTACTTTCTTCCTCGCAAGAAGCCGGGGCCGTCGGGGAAAGGAGAAGTTCGGGTTGCCCTGATTGAGGAGCACCGCCGGACA
>NZ_QWKZ01000065.1 GCF_003574085.1 Meiothermus luteus
CGCCCCCACCCTACCCCGACCGCTGTGGGGCTTGTGCCCGTTGCTTGGGGGGCTGCCCCACGGGGGCCCTGCTGGGGGATGGGACCCTGGACGCCCGGCGCTGCATCAGCTACTGGACGATTGAGCACCGCGGAACCATACCCCTCGAGCTGTGGAGCGGCTTAGGGGACTGGCTCTTCGGCTGCGATGTTTGCCAGGAAGTCTGTCCCTGGAACCGCAAGGCCCGGGCTTTCTGGGCCGGTTTCTCCCCAGAGGCCGATTTGGCCTACCCCAACCTGCTGGACTTCTTTGAGCTGTCCTCCAGGGCCTTTGAGCGAAGGTACGCCGGAACCGCTTTCCTGCGGCCAGGGCGTACCCGCATGGCCCGCAACGCCCTGGTGGTGCTCTCTAACCTCGCCTATCCAGAGCTTCTCCCCCTGGCCCTCAAGGCCGCCCAGGATGTGAATCCCGTGGTCCGGGCCACCGCTGCCCAGGCCCTGGCCCGGCTGGGGGAGCGGGCCCTTTTGGAGAGGTTCTTCCAAGACCCCGACCCCAAAGTGGCCGGGGTGGCTCGAGGGCTAAGGGAGGCCCTCTGAGGGCTTGGGCAGGTAGGCCCGGCTCCAGCGGTCTATGGCCTCTATGACCTCTTGTAGGGCCTGCCCCGCTTGGGTCAGGGCGTAGCTGGTGCGGGGGGGCATGGTGGAGTGGATGGTTTTGGAGATGATGCCTAGCTGCTCGAGCTTCTCCAGGCGCTGGGCTAGGGTGGCCGGGTTGCAGCCCCCTACCGCCCGGGAGAGTTCGTTGAAGCCCCGGGGACCCTGCAGCAGGCTGCGGATGATGTGCAGCGTCCACTTCTCCTGCAGGATGTTGATGGCTTCGTACACCGGGCAGAAGCTGTGGTCGGCCTCGGCGGTTGCTTGAACGGAGTGCCTGGGCATCCTGGCCCTAGTGTACCATGATGCTTTCTATGTCCAAATACTTGACAACAAATATCGCTATAAAATATGATGCGCAAGCCTGGCCGCCCGCAGCGCGGCGAGGCAGGGAGGAAGCAGAATGCGCTGGAACTTGGACAGCAGCCATACCAACGTGGCCTTTTCGGTAAAGCACATGGGCCTTTTCACCGTGCGCGGCCAGTTTAAAAAGGCCGCCGGTCTGGTGGTGACCAACGAGAAGGGGGTGCCCGAGCGGGTGGAGGCCACCATTGAGGCGGCCAGCATTGAGACGGGGGATGCCCAGCGCGACGCCCACCTGCGCTCGGGGGATTTCCTGGATGTGGAGAACTACCCGGAAATCCGTTTTGTGAGCCGGAAGGTGGAGGCCTTGGGCGAGGGGCGCTACCGGATTTTGGGCGACCTGACCATCCGTGGGACGACGCGGGAGGTGGCCCTGGAGGCCGAGGTCAGCCCGCCGGTAAAGGACCCTTGGGGCAATACCCGCATCGGGGCCAGCGCCAGCGGGACGCTCAACCGCAAGGACTTCGGCCTGACCTGGAACCAGGTGCTGGAGTTTGGGGCTTTGTTGGTGGGGGAGGAGGTTCACTTCACCGTGGACGTGGAGGCGGTGGCGGTCCCTGAACCCGCGGCGGTTTAGGGGAAGGATGCGCCCTGTTCTTGGCTTACACCATATTACGGCCATTGCCGGCAGCGCCCAGGGCAATTTGGACTTCTACGCCGGGGTGCTGGGGCTTCGCTTGGTCAAGCGGAGCGTGAACCAGGACGACCCGGGCACCTACCACCTGTTCTACGCCGACGCGGAGGGGCGGCCCGGTACCGACTTGACCTTTTTCCCTTGGGAACGCCTGGCCCCGGGCCGCAAGGGCAGCGGGCTCACAGTGGAGGTACAGCTCGCCGTGCCCCAGGGCAGCCTGGCTTACTGGGAAAGCAGGCTGGAACACTACGGGGTGCGGTTGGGTGCCCCTGAGGTGTGGTTTGGCGAGAGAGCCCTACCCTTCCGCGACCCGGACGGGCTCGAGCTGGCCTTGGTAGAGACGGCCCCCCGCCCGTTTAGCCCCTGGGAGAGGAGCGGGGTGCCCGAGCGGTTCCAGATCATGGGCCTGCATGGGGCGCGGCTGTGGGAAGGGGCTTTGGGGCCAACGGCGCAGTTCTTGGAACAGCTTGGTTTCTCCTACCTGGGGCACCAGGAGGGGTGGCGCCGCTACGCCTTGGCCCAAGGGGGTTCGGGAAGCTTCTTGGACATTAAGGAGCTGCCCCAAGCCCCCAAAGGCCGCTGGGGGGTGGGCAGCGTGCATCACCTGGCCTGGCGGGTAGAAGACCTAGAGCACCAGATGGAGGTGCGCCAGAGGATTCTATCCCTGGGCATCCTCGCTACCCGCTCTATTGACCGCTTCTGGTTTCGTTCCGTCTACTTCAGCGAACCGGGCGGGGTGGTCTTTGAGCTGGCCACCGACGGCCCTGGCTTTGGGGTGGACGAAGACCCCGCCCACCTGGGAGAGCGCCTGGTGCTGCCTCCTTGGCTCGAGCCCAGGCGGGCCCAGATAGAAGCCGGGTTGCCCTCCCTTGCGTTGCCCAAGCCGCACCATGAGCGGGCTTAGCTTTGTCCACCGCTTCGAGCCAGGCCCCCGGCCCTGCCTGCTGCTCCTGCTGCACGGCACCGGGGGCAACGAGGACGACCTGGTGCCCCTGGCCCAACGCCTTGCTCCGGGCGTGCCCTTACTGGCTCCAAGGGGCAAGGTTTTGGAAAACGGCGCCCCCCGTTTTTTCCGCCGGCTGGCCCCCGGGGTCTTTGACGAAGCAGACCTGAGGGTCCAGGCCGCCGACCTGGCTGCCTTCGTCGGGGCAGCCCAGGGCCACTACGGGCTGGAAGGCCTACCGGTCTACGCAATGGGCTACTCCAACGGGGCCAACATGGCCGCGGCCTTGTTGCTGCTTCACCCTAGCCTGTTGGAGGGGGCCCTCTTGCTCCGGCCCGTGCTTCCCCTCCGGCCCCACCCTCTTCCGGACCTTTCGGGCAAGGCGGTGTATGTGGCCGCAGGGGAAAAAGACCCCTGGGCGCCTCGGGAACGGGTGGAAGCCTTGCTGGAATCCTTAGAACGGGCCGGGGCACGGGTTGAGGCCGCCTGGTGGCCTGCCGGGCACGCCTTAGAAACCCCAGAGCTGGCCGCCGCCCGGGCCTGGCTGGCCCGGCGCCTGCCCTGAACCAGGCCCCGCCGCGCGACGGGGCCTCACAGCTCGATCAGGGTGTAGGCGAAGGCGTTGACCACCCGCACGCCCTCCGGGCTCAGGTACTCCCGCTGGGGCTGGGCTTCGTAGAGGTGCACATGCCCGTGCACGTGCAGCCTGGGGCGGTAAAGGCGGTGGAAAAGCCCCAGGGCGCTGCTGCCTCGGTGGGCGAAGTCGGGGCCGGCATGGGGGCCTGGGGGAGGGGCGTGGCTGAGCAGGATGTCCACGCCGTGCCCCTGGGCCAGCCGGTGGGGCATGAGCAGGGGGAGCCAGGACAGAAACCGGCCCTGTGCCTCCGCCTCGGCATACTGCCCCATCTCGCGGCGGTTGTAGCGGGGACAGCCGCCCCATCCGGCAATCCTCAGCCCAGCCACCCGCACAATCCGCCCGTGGGCTGGGATGGCCCCCCCGGGCGGGGTGAGGTGGCCCAGGTAGTCCTGCACATACTCTTCCTTGTGGTTGCCGTGGACGTAGACCACCGGCACCCGGACCTTGGTGGCTACGAACTCTATGTAGCTTCCCGGAAGGTCGCCGGCGATGAGCACCAGGTCAAAAGGAGGCAGGTTGCTGGGAAAGCGCTCCTGGTAGATGAAGGGGTGAATCTGGTCGGAAAGGGCCAAAATCCGCACGGGTAGAGCTTCCTTATTTGCCCTCAGATTACACCCTTTGGCCCAAACCTTGGCCGCGTTCTGTTTCCGGCAAAACCCCTGTGATACCCTGGGGCTGGCTATGCTAGAACGCCTCGAGGTGCAGAACTTGGCGGTGCTGGAGCGGGTGTCCCTCGAGCCAGGCCCAGGCCTTACCGCGCTCACCGGGGAAACCGGGGCGGGCAAGAGCCTTTTGGTGGACGCTTTGCTGCTCCTTCTGGGGGAAAGGGCCGAGGGGTTGTTGCGCCCGGGGGCGGATACCCTTCTGGTCACGGCCTTTTTCAACGGAAAGAGCCTCTCCCGCAGGTTCTCGGGAGGGCGCAGCCTGGCCCGGATTGAAGGGGAGGTGGTGAGCCTGAGGGAGCTGGCCGAGGAGGCCAGCCGGCACCTGGCGGTGCATGCCCAGCACGCGGCCTTAGCCCTCGTGGGCCGCAAGGCCCAGCGCGGCTTTCTGGATGCCCGGGTAGAGCCCGGCCTCTTGGAGGGCTACCGCCAGGCCTACGCCCGCTACCAGGTCCTCCAAGAGGAAATCGCCGCCTTGGAGGCGGCGGCCCGCGAGCGGGAGCGCAAGGCGGACATCCTGCGCTTTCAAATCCAGGAGATTGAGCGGGCCCAGCTCCTTCCTGGTGAGCTCGAGCAGCTTCAGCGGGAGGCCGAGCGGTTGCGGCACCTGGAGGCCCTGCGGGCCCGGGTATCCGCGGCCACCGCGGCCCTGAGCGGGGAGGGCGATGCGCTGGGGCTGGTGGGGCTGGCCCTACGGGAGTTGCGGGCCGCTGGTCGGCACGACCCCCACCTAGAGTCTTTAGGACGCGACCTCGAGGGTGCCTTGGATGCTCTTAGGGCGGTTGGCCGAGAGCTGGAGGACTATCTGGAGGGCTTGGAGGCTGACCCTGAGCGGCTGGAGGAGGTGGAGGCCCGCCTAGCCCTAATTGAGCGGCTGGAACGCAAGTACGGCGAGGGGATTCTAGGCATCCTGGAGTTTGCCGAGGCGGCAAAACGCGAGCTGGAGGGGCTCGAGGGGGCTGAGGAGCGCCTTGGGGCCTTGCGTGCCGAGCGCGAGCGGGCCTGGGAAGAGCTTTGCACCTTTGGAAGGCGCTTGTCGGAGGCCCGCGAGGAGGTGGGGCAATGGTTGTCCGAGGCGGCCACGCAGGAAATTCGGGCCTTGGGAATGCCCACCGCTCGGCTTCGGGTGGCCCTTCTTCCTCTGGAAAGCCCGGGCCCCGAGGGCCTAGAGGAGGTGCAGTTTTTCTTTTCGGCTAACCCCGACCTGGCCGAAGCGCCCCTGGAAAAGGCCGCCTCGGGGGGGGAGCTTTCCCGGGTGATGTTGGCCTTGGCCCTTCTTACTGGGGCCGAGGCCGAGACGGTGGTTTTTGACGAGGTGGACGCTGGGGTTGGGGGGGAGGCGGCCTGGCGGGTGGCCGAGAGGCTGGCCTGCCTTGCTGAGGGCCGCCAGGTGTTGGTGGTCACCCACCTGCCCCAGATTGCCGCGCGGGCCCAGTTCCACTACCGGGTGGTCAAGGAGGGGGGGACGGTGCGGGTTGAGCGGGTGGAGGGGGAGGAGCGGGTGCGGGAATTGGCCCGGATGCTTTCGGGCAGCTACTCGGAAGCCGCCTTGGAGCATGCCCGGGAGCTGCTTGCGGTCGGCAGAAGGCCCATTTGAAGCCCTACGGCTCGAGCAGCGGTTGCAGGAGAGGCACCGGCTGCATACACTAGGGGCAAACTTTGTAATTTTTATGGACAAGCCTGGCGTGGTACTTGAACCCGAGACCCTGGCCTGGCTGGATGCGCTTCCAGAAGCGGCGGTCTGGCTGGACCTGGAGGGGCGCATCGGCTGGTATAACCCGGCTGCCGCCTCCTTGCTGTCCGGTGTCCAGCTCCTGGGCAGCTCCTTAGCGGACTGGTTGCAACCCGCTTCGGCGCTCCAGGGGCCGAGGTGGTGGCAGGGTAGTTCAGATGGGTTGTTGGGCCTTCCAGGCAAGCGTTGGCGCTGGTTTAGGCCAAGCCAGGCCCCCTACAAAGGTGGTTGGCTTTGCATCTTGCACGAGGTAACCCAGGAGTATACCCAGGCCCTGGCCTACGCCTCCTCCCTCGAGGTCCTCTCCAGCCTCCTCACCCAGGAGGAGAAGCTCGAGCACCTGTTTCAGCGGATTCTGGAGGCCGCGGTAAAGGTGGTGCCCGGCGCCGAGGCCGGTAGCCTCACCCTGCTCGAGAACGGGGCCTTCCGCTATGTGGCCCAGATCGGCTTTGACCCAGAGCTGACCCAACACTCGGTGAGCTACCAAGATGAGCTGCGCTGGTATGGGTTGGGAGAGGAGGCCTGGCTGCTTGGCAAGCCCCGTCTGCTGGTGGCCCCGGAGCTTCAAGAACGTTCGGGGAACACCGCAACGCCTGGCCTGGAGGTCTTTCAAAAGGCCGGGAAAATAGAACACCTAAAGGCCACCGTTACCGTTCCGGTTGTGCTCCAGGGCCAGGTGATGGGCACTTTGAACCTGGACGCTTTTACCTCCACTGAAGCCTTTCCAAAGGAGAGCCTGGCCATCGCCCAGACCTTTGCTCTGCAGGCTGCTACGGTGCTTTATGGGCTTCTGTCCCGGCGCTACCTTTCCGAGCTGGCCCTTCAAGACGCCCTTACCGGACTGGGCAACCGCCGGGCCTTGGAGGAGGACTTTGTGCGCATCAAGGCCCAGGCGGAGCGGTTGGACCTGCCCCTTACCCTCATCTACTGGGACATGGATGGCCTAAAGCGAATCAACGACCACTATGGCCACGCCGCGGGGGATCAAGCCCTCAAGATACTGGCCACAGTTTTGAGAAGCGTGATGCGCAAGGAGGACCAGGCCTTTCGCATCGGTGGGGACGAGTTCGTGAGCCTGCACCTGGGGCTGCCCCTGGAGGAGGCTCCGGAGGTGATTGAGCGGGTCCGGGCCGAACTCCATGTGGAGGTGAGCGCGGGGGCGGTTCGGGTCTCCGCCCTGATGGACCTGGCCACCGCCCTGAGCCAGGGGGATGCGGCCATGTACGCCGACAAGCGCCGGGCGCTCCGCTCAACGGAGGCTGAGGAGGGTCTTTAGCCCGTCGGCCACGTACTGGACTGCCAAGGCTGCCAGCAGGATTCCCAGCACCCGGGTAATCACGTTGATGCCCGTGCGGCCAAGCGAGCTGGCGAACTTGAGCGCGGCGCGGAGCGCCCAGTAGGTGATGAAGAGCACCGCTGCGGCCATCAGCAGCACCAGCACGAACCCCCAGGCCCCACCGGGGGCCGTCCCGGTCAGGATGAGCACCGCTGCCAGGGTGCCAGGCCCAGCGATCAGGGGGATGGCCAGGGGGAAGACCGATATGTCCGAGCGGGCTTGGGACTCCACGTGTTCCTCGGTGGTCTCGCGCTCGAGCCGGGCGTAGACCATGTCTAGGGCAATTCGAAAAAGGAGTATTCCCCCGGCCACCTTGAGCGCGGCCAGGCTAATGCCCAGGTGATGCAAGACTGCATTGCCCACCAGGGCGAAACTCAGAACCAGGAGTCCTGCGATAAGGGTGGCCCGCAGCGCAATGCGCTTCTGCTCAGCGTAACTGCGGGTGCCCACCAGGGCCAGAAAGAGGGGAATGAGGCCGATGGGGTCAATCAGCACGAAAAAGGTCAGGAAGGCTTTTAGGGCGAATTCAACCATAGGCGGGGGGTTAGCCTAAGGCCATCAGGGACTCAAACTCCTCCTGTAGGGCCTGGGCCTGCTCTTTTGAACGGGCCACCACCAAAATGGCGTCCTCGCCGGCTAGGGTGCCCACGATGTCATCCCGGCGCAAGCGGTCAATCAGGAGGGCAATGCCCGAGGCGTGGCCTTCCGAGACCTTGAGCACCAGAATGTTTTCCCCCCGGTCCACGTCGTGGACAAAGGTGGGGAAGATGCGGCGGAGCTCCTCCTTGGCATGTTCGGCCATCTCCATGCCCGCAAGCACGTACTTGTGCTTTCCGCCTCCTAAGGGCAGGCGTACCAGCCGCATCTCGTTGATGTCGCGGCTTACGGTGGCCTGAGTGACCTTGAAGTTCATCTGGCGTAGCCGCTCCACCAGCTCGGCCTGGGTGGATATGGTCTCCCGGCTGATGATTTCCTGGATGGCCCGTTGCCGTTGCTCCTTGCTTGCCATGAGGGTCCGCCTCCGACGATTATACGCTGAATACCCGGCCTTTCACGCATAAAAATGCAGGCCGACCTTGGCCGACCTGCTTCAGGGTAGCCCCTTTAGTCTGCGGACTCGCTCGCCTCGCGGGGGTACATCTGGTCGAGCAGCCGGGTCAGCCGGTCCTCGGGCAGCAGGCTCTCGCCAATTTTCAGCCGACCGGTGAGGAGTTCCTGCATGGCCCAGGTGACCGGGTTGGGGTCTGGCTTGTCGCCTTCCAGGGTATGCATGCGGGGCTGCTCCTTAGGCTCCAAGACGGTGTTTTTGAAGTCGTAGCGCAGAAGCTGCTGGGCCCGCTTGGCGGTTACCACCGTGAGGCGGTACTTGGAGTCGGTCAAGGAAAGGAGCTTGTCAATCCCGGGTTCTGCCACGTTCTACCTCCGCAACCAGACCTGCATTCTACCCCGAAGAGCGCCTGAGGTCTAGAAAGCCCGCTCGTACTGCGGAGGCCAGGTTTTGTGGCCCAGGGCCTGGCCGGCCCGGTAGGGCCAGTAGGGCTCCCGCAGCAACACCCGTCCCAGGAGGACCAGCTCAGCCTGGCCTTGCTGTAGGACCGCTTCGGCCTGGGAGGGCTCGGTGATGAGGCCTACCGCTCCTGTGGCCAGGCCCGTGGCCTTCCGCACCTCTGCGGCGAAGGGTACCTGGTATCCAGGTCCTAGAGGAATCCTTACACCGGGAAGGGCCCCACCTGAGGAACAGTCCAGCAGGTCCACGCCCCGCTGCCGAAGTGCTTCCGCTAGGGCTAGGGTGTCCTCGAGGCTCCACCCACCTTCCGCCCAGTCCACCGCCGAGACCCGCACCAGAAGGGGCAGCTCGGCGGGCCAGACCTCCCGCACCGCTTCAGCAACCTCCAGGGGGAAGCGCATGCGGTTCTCGCGGCTGCCCCCGTACCGGTCGGTGCGGTGGTTGGTCAGGGGGGAGAGGAAAGAGTGCAGCAGGTAGCCGTGGGCCATGTGGATTTCCAGCACCTCAAAGCCGGCCAGGAGGGCCCGCCTGGCCCCCTGCTGGAAGGCCCAGCGCACCTCCTCGAGCCCTGCTAGGTCCAGCTCCTGGGGCACAGGCCATCCCTCATCAAAGGCCAGGGGGCTGGGGGCCACCGGCGTCCAAAGGTGCAGTGGCTTTCCTCCTTTCCAAGGGCTCAAGACGCCCGCCTTGCGCCCGGCGTGGGCGATCTGGATGCCCGGAACGGCCCCCGCCGACTTAATGCGCCGGGCCAGCTCCTTCAGCCCCGGTAGGTGCTCGTCCGACCAGATGCCTAGGTCGTCGGGGCTGATGACCCCCCGGGCCTCCACCGCGGTGGCCTCTACGATAATCAGCCCCGCGCCGCCCACGGCCCGGGTGGGGTAGTGGAGCAGGTGCCACTCGGTCACCTGGCCTCCTTGGGCTGAGTACTGGCACATGGGGGACATGGCGATGCGGTTTTTGAGGGTGATGGAGCGCAGCTTTAGCGGGCTGAAAAGTAAGCTCATAGCGCGGATTCTACGCCTGAGAAAGGGATGTTTGTGGATTCCCATACACAGCGTTTTTCTGGCCCCGAACCCGTGATACGATGGACAGGCTGGGGAGAAAAAAGTTATACTCAGTACAAGAAGTGTTGCCGAGGGAGGTGAGGGAGAGCCGATAGCCAGTAGCCGATGGCCCGCTAGCTGTACGCTATCCGCGCTGCTTATGCCTGTGGACTTCAGCCTGACCGAAGAACAAAAAGAGCTGCAGAAGCTGGCTCGCCGCTTCGCCAGGGAGCAGATAGCCCCCATCGCCGCCGAGTACGACGCCAGGGAGGAGGTGCCTTGGGGCGTGGTGGAGAAGCTACACGAGGTGGGGTTGCTCAACGCCATTGTCCCTGAGGAGTACGGGGGGATGGGCTTGGGGATGCTCGAGGAGGTCATCATCGGTGAGGAGCTAGCCTGGGGGTGTATGGGCATCTACACCATTCCCATGGCCTCCGACCTGGGCATCACCCCCCTTTTGCTGGCCGGAACGCATGAGCAGAAGGAGCGCTTTCTGCGAAAAATTACCCAGAAGCCGGCCCTGGCGGCCTTTGCGCTTTCCGAGCCCGGAAATGGCTCCGATGCGGCGGCCCTTCGTACCCGGGCGGTGCGCCAGGGGGACCACTATGTGCTCAACGGCACCAAGACCTGGATTTCCAACGGGGGAGAGGCCGAGTGGGTAGTGGTCTTCGCCACCGTCAACCCCGAGGCCCGCCACAAGGGCGTGATTGCCATCGTGGTGGAAAAGGGTACTCCAGGCTTTACCGCCCACAAGCTCCACGGCAAGATGGGCCAGCGGGCCAGCGGCACCTACGAGCTGGTTTTTGAGGACTGCCGGGTTCCGGTTGAGAACCTGCTGGGCCAGGAAGGGGACGGGTTCAAGATTGCCATGCGCACCCTGGACAAGACCCGGATTCCGGTGGCGGCGGGCAGCGTAGGGGTGGCCCGGCGGGCCTTGGAGGAGGCTGCGCGTTACGCCAAGGAGCGGGAAGCCTTTGGTAGGCCCATCGCCGAGTTTCAAGCCATCCAGTTCAAGCTGGCCGAGATGCTCATGGGGATTGAGACGGCTCGAGCCTACACCTACTACGCGGCTTGGCTGGTGGACACTGCTCAGCCCCACGCCCATGCCGCGGCCATCGCCAAGGCCTATGCCTCGGAGATGGCCTTCGCCGCAGCCAACCAGGCCATCCAGATACACGGCGGTTACGGCTACATGCGCGAGTACCCGGTGGAAAAGCTTTTGCGCGATGTCAAGCTCAACCAAATCTACGAGGGCACCAACGAGATTCAGCGGCTTATCATCGCCCGCCACATACTGGGTCAGTTTTGATACAAGGAGGAAGAGGTGAAGTTCCTAGCGGTCGTAAGGCAGGTACCCGATGGCGAGTCCCGCCTCAAGATTGAGGGGGGCAAGGTGGACCTTTCCGGCGTCACGATGATCCTTGACCAGATGGACGAGTGGGCTGTGGAGGAGGTCATCCGTCTGCAAGAGAAGCACGGCGGGGAGAGCGTGGTGGTGGCTTTAGGGCCTGAGCGCTTTGAGGACGCCCTGCGCACCGCCTTGGCCATGGGCATAGACCGGGCGATCCACCTGGTGGCCGAGGGCTACTTGGACCCCATTACCCAGGCCGAGGCCCTGGCCGAGGTGATTCGGGCTGAGGCCCCCACCCTGGTCTTCACGGGGGGGCAGCAAGCCGACTGGGATGCCCAGGCCCTGGGGCCGGCCCTGGCCGAAGCCCTGGGCTGGCCAGTGGTGAGCTGGACCACCCAGATTGAGCTGGAGGGCGAGGGCCACGCCAAGGCCAAGCACGACCTGGACGAGGGCGCCGAGGTGGTGCGGGTGGCCCTGCCGGCGGTTTTCACCAGCCAGCAGGGCCTGAATGAACCCCGCTACCCCACCCTGCCCGGCATCATGAAGGCCAAGCGCAAAGAGCTGAAAAAGATACCCGTGAGCCTGCAAAGCCGGGTGGAAATTCTCGAGCAGAGCATCCAGGAGCGGGCCCGGCTCAACCGGATGATTGATGGAAAGGACCCGGTGGCCGCAGCCCACGAGCTGGTGCGGCTGTTGCACGAAGAGGCCAAGGTGATTTAGAAGGGCCCTTCTGGAGGTGTTGGGAATGATTCTTGTGGTTCTGGAACACGATGGCCAGCGCTTGCGCAAAGGCGCCTTGGAAGTTGTTGCCCGGGCCCGCCAGCTTGGCAGCCTGGGGCCCATCGCGGGGGTGGTCATTGGTGAGAACACCCAGGTGGTGGCCCAGGAGGCAGCCCGCTACCTGCCGTTGGTCTACGCTGCTGAGGTGGGGCCCTACACAGCGGAGAAATGGGCTGAGGCTGCCTATGCTGCGGTGCAAAGGAGTGGGGCCAGGGTGGTGGCGGCTACCGGAGGCCGCCAGAGCCGCACCTGGACGGCCCGGCTGGCCTACAAGATGAAGGCCGGCCTTCTGGAGGACACCCTGGAGACCAGCACCGACGGCCAGCACATCCTCGGTACCCGCTACAGCTACCTCAACCGGGTCACCGAGCGGCAGAAGGCCCCCCTACCGGTGGTCTTCACCGCCAAGCCCAACACCACCCCTCCGGCCGAGCCGCAGGAGGGTGGGCGGGTGGAGCCACTAGAGGTGAGCCTCCCTGCTGGGGTGGAGGTGCTGGAGCGCCTGAGCGAGCAGAAAAAGGGTGTCTCGCTCACCGAGGCCACCGTGGTGGTTACCGGCGGTCGGGGCCTTGGAAGCCCCGAGGCCTTCGCTGGGGTCGAGGAGCTGGCCGGTGTGCTGGGCGCCGCGGTGGGGGCGACCCGCGCGGTGGTGGATGCGGGCTGGCGTCCTTACAGCGAGCAGGTTGGCCAGACCGGGAAGACCGTACAGCCCAACCTTTACCTAGCCCTGGCGGTCTCGGGCGCAGTGCAGCACCAGGCCGGGATGAACAAGAGCAAGTACATCGCTGCGGTGAACAAAGACCCCGAGGCACCCATCTTCAAAATTGCCGATTACGGCATTGTGGGGGATGTGCACCAGGTGCTGCCCGCGCTGATTGAGGCGCTCAAGAAGCTAAGGGACTAAATAAACAAGGCCCCGGCGCTGCTATAGCGCCGGGGAGCAGCTCAGATTCGGCAGTTGTACAGGACCACCTGCCCCCGGGCAATTAGGCGGCCCAGCGTTCCGATTTCCCAGGTGTAGGTGCTGTTGGCGTAGACCAGGGTGGGGCTGGTGCGTACCAGCGGAAGCACATGAAAAGCCCCGTCGTAGAAGATGCGTGCCTGGTTGTTGCTGAGGTAGCTGACCACCAGGGTTCCGCCTTGGCAGGTGTAGGTTGCGGTTCCCGAGGGGCGCGCTGGCTGAACAGGCTGCACCGGCTGGACGGGTTGAACGGGCTGAACCGGCCGCACTGGGGGGGGTGGCGGGGCGATGGCCACCAGGTTGGCGCTTATGCGGGTGGTGCGGCCAGGCTGGACGGTGACGGTGGTGCGGAAGGTGCTAAAACCGCTGCGGCGCAGCTCCACGCTGTAGGTGCCGGGGGCCAGGGTGAGGTTGAGGGGGGTGCGGCCCGCCACCCGGTCCCCCACCAGCACCTCAGCACCGCGGGGGTTGCTGTCCACCGCCAGGAGGCCGGTGGGGGGTGGGGTGGCGGTAAGGGTCAGATTGAGCTGGGTGGTCTGGCCGGGCCGGATGGAGAAGGAGACCCGCAGGGGGTCGTAACCGCTGCGGCGCAGCTCGAGCCTGTACTCCCCCGCAGGCAGCTCGAGGACCAGCGGGGTGGTCCCCACCACCCGGCCGTCTATAAGGGCCTGGGCCTCGCTGGGGCTGCTGTTTAGGACCAGGGTGCCGGTGGTGGGCGGTGGGGGGAGCTGCCCTGCGATGAAATAGGCCTCGTCGGTGACCCAGTCGGTGGAGGGAAGCGGGCTGACCACGATGGACAGCGAACGAGCCAGGTTGTTTACCCCTCGGATGCGGGCCTGGCCGGTCTGGATGTCCACGATTTCCGAAACGTCCAGCGGACGGCGGCTGGCCACGGCCAGCACCCGGTCCTGGCCCGCGGGGCCTTCCACGGTGAAGGTGTAGCGGGCCCCAGGGCCTGGAAAGGTGCGCACCTCCCCGGCCTGGAGGAAGTTCTGCTGCTCAAAGGCGTTGGGCAGGATGCCCACGATTTCCCCCGTGGCCCGCACGCTGAAGAGGTAGACGTAGGCCGGCTGGGTTACCTGTACCGAGATTTGGATGGGCTCACCAAACTGGTAGACCGGGTTGCTGCTCTTGGAGGGGTCTTTGTCCACCCAGACCCGCACCTGGAGGTCGGGGGGCGGGGTGGGGTTCACGACAATGCCCTGCGGACGCAGGGTTTGCGCGAGGCCAAGGGCGAGCAAGGCTGAGCCTAGGACTCCGAGAAACCTTTTCATGCTTTCACCTCTAAAGCCCGCAGTTGCGGAGCACCACCTGGCCCCGCACGCTCAGGCTTCCCCAGCTTCCGTCCCATTCCCAGGTGTAGGCCCCCCCGGTTCCCCCGCTGTAAAGCAGGGTAGGGCTTCGGCGCAACAGGCTCAGGTTCTGGAAGGCGCCGTCGTAGAAGAGCCGCAGGTTGTTGCTGTCCAGGTAGTGCACCACCAGCGTGCCGCCGGTGCAACGGTAGGTAAAGGTCCCGGGGCCAGGGACGGGAACCACGGGCCGCACCGGGGTGACCGGCGGGTTTGGGGGAGCTGGCTCGTCCTCAAGGTCGAGGATAACCCGGCAAGAGGCCAGGCTGAGGGCTAGAAGGAGCAGAACAAGGCGTGCCATGGGCGCTCACCTCAGGGGCAGTTGGCGTAGGTGTCGTAGGTGTAGGAGCCGGAGTATTGAACACCGCTGCGGGTCGTGACCGTGACTGTGACCGTCGTGGCCCCATTCCTTGAGGTTGGCGGGTTGACAGGGGTGACGGTGATGGATTGCTGGCCCACGCCGGGGGGGAGGCTTTGGGGCACACCCCCTTCCCCAAAGGTTAGTTCCCCGATGAACACCAGGTCGTTTCCGTCGCGGCTGAGGTCAGCGATGGGACGGTCGAGGGTAAGGGTCCTTCCAGATGCCAAGCCCACATACCTCTCTTCAATCTTTGTGATCACCGAGGGGTCTGGCGCGCGGAATTTATAGCGCATCTGGCTGGTTTTGTTGGTGCAGAACACGTAGGCCCCGTCGGTGGTGCGCTGCCAGTTGCTGTCGAAGCGGAAGTTGGAAACTGGTAGCTCAACCAGCACGAGACAGCCGGACAGGCCTAGGGCCAGCCCCGCGAGCATCGCGCTGAGCAGGTAATTTCTTCCCATGCCTCGAGCCTAGCACACCCCCCCCACCCCGTGTAGGGGTAGAGGGGGCTTTTTTAAGCGAGGATGAAGGGGCAGCCCCGGAGGGTGTGCGGCCGGCTAGGCCAGCAGGATGGGCCGCTCGAGGTAGTACGCCACCCGCTCCAGGAGTTCTCCTGGTAGGCCCGCTCCCGCCTCTCCGGAGAGCGAGAGCAGGGCGTAATCCCCCTGGGCCCGGCCCAGAGTGAGGGTGGGAACACCGAAGAGGATCACCTGGTCAAAGGGGGTGTCCAGGAGGGAAAGCACCGCCAGGCCCTCGCCAGGCTCGGAGGCCACCTGGAGTGAGTCCAGAGTGCCCCGAAGGGTCTGAGCAGGGGCCACCCGCAGGCTCACCAGGGTGTCGCCCTCGAGGCTGCCCTTGGTGGGACGTAGGGGGGCTTGGAGGTCGGCCAAGGCCTTGGCCACTGCGCGGAAGAGAAGGGGGTAGAGCCCCACCTCCACCCGCCAAGCCTCACTCAGGGCGGAGGCGGCCTCCCGGGCAGGGCCCAGAGCTACCAGGCGCTGCCAGGCCTGCACCCGCAGCACCCTAGGGGCCGGGGCCGCTGTTTGGTTGTTCGCAAGAAGACTCGGAAACGGGTTGGAGGCTGGGGAAAGGGGCTCGGGCGGGGACGAGACCTGCTTCTGTGGAGGCTCCAGAGGGACAGGGGCTGCCTCCTCAGTTTCCCAAACCAAAGGGGGCGTGGAGGGAAGCTCGGGCTCTGGTTCCTTGAGACC
>NZ_QWKZ01000066.1 GCF_003574085.1 Meiothermus luteus
TGGGGACAACGTGACGTTTACGGTGGAGCTAATCAAGCCGATTGCATTGGAGGAGGGATTGCGGTTTGCCATCCGGGAGGGCGGTCGCACCGTGGGTGCGGGGGTGGTGTCCAAGATCATTGAGTAAGGGAGGCCCAGCGTGCCAAAGATTCGCATAAAACTCCGGGGCTTCGACCACAAGAGCTTGGACGCCTCTGCGGCCAAGATTGTGGAAACGGCCCGCCGAAGCGGCGCCAAGGTGGCTGGCCCGGTGCCGCTACCTACCCGGGTGCGTCGCTTTACTGTGCTGCGGAGCCCTTTTAAGCACAAGGACAGCCGTGAGCACTTTGAGTTGCGCACCCACAACCGGTTGGTGGATATCACGGATCCCACCCCGAAGACCATTGAAGGGCTGCGCAACCTTGACCTGCCCACCGGGGTGGAGATTGAGCTGAAGATGATAGGAGGCCGTTGATGAAGGGCATCCTTGGAACCAAGGTGGGCATGACCCAGGTCTGGAAGGGCGACCGGGTGGTTCCCGTCACGGTAATCCTGGCTGGCCCTTGCCCGGTGGTCCAGCGCAAAACGGTGGAGAAGGACGGCTATGAGGCTGTCCAGCTCGGCTTCATCCCCCAAAAGCCCCAGCGGGTCAATAAGCCCTTGAAGGGCCACTTTGCCCGTGCGGGCGTAGAGCCGGTGCGGTATTTGCGGGAAATAAGGGGCTTTAGTCCGGAGAGCGATACCGTGACGGTGGGCATTTTCAGCCCTGGGGAGATTGTGGATGTGACCGGCACCTCAAAGGGCCACGGCTTTACGGGGGTGATGAAAAAGTGGAACTTCGCCGGCGGTTACGACTCCCACGGGGCCCACAAGGTGCACCGCCATCCTGGCTCTATCGGGAACCGTAAGACCCCGGGCCGGGTTTTCAAAGGCAAGAAGATGGCCGGCCGCTGGGGCAACGAGCGGGTGACCATCCAGGGCCTCGAGGTGGTGGATGTCCTGGAAAGTGAGAACCTGATTCTGGTCAAGGGCTCGGTGCCGGGGGCCAACGGCAGCCTGGTAATCGTCCGGGAGACCAGCAAGGTGCCGGAAAAGGCCGGCGGGGGAGGTAGGTAATGTACAGCCTTCCAGTGCTTGGGAGCGGGAAAACCGTTGAGGCCCAACTGCCGGAGCGGGTCAATCCGCATGTCTTGTACGAAGTGGTGCGGTGGCAGCTAGCCTCCCGCCGCCGGGGTACCGCGTCCACCAAGACCCGCGGCATGGTCAGCTATACCAGCAAGAAGATGTACCCCCAAAAGCACACCGGGCGGGCCCGCCACGGCGATTATGGCGCCCCCATCTTTGTGGGCGGGGGTACGGTTTTTGGGCCTCAGCCGCGGGATTACAGCTACACGTTGCCCAAAAAGGTGCGCAGGCTTGGCCTGGAAATGGCCTTGGCTGATCGGGCGCAGCAGGGGAAGCTCTTTTTGGTGGAGCGCTTTGAGGGCGTTGCTGGAAAGACCAAGGAGTTTGTGGCCTGGCTCAGGGCCCACAACCTGGAGGGGCCTTCCCTCTTGCTGGTCACCAGCGACCCGCTCGTGGCTCGCTCGGCCCGCAACCTTCCTCAGGTACGGGTTTTGGCCCCGGAGGGGCTCAACGTTTACGACATCCTGCACCAAGAGGTTCTGGTGATGGAGGCTTCGGCCTGGGATGTTGTAAAGGCTCGGCTAGGAGGTGAAGGCGAGTGAAGACCCCCTACGACATCATTCTGAAGCCGGTCTTGTCGGAAAAGGCCTATGCCCGCTTTGCAAACGGGGAGTACACTTTTTGGGTACACCCAGACGCAACCAAGACCGAGATTGCCGGGGCGGTGGAGGCGGCCTTTAAGGTTAAGGTGGTTCGGGTCAACACCCAGACCGTGCGCGGCAAGGACAAGCGCCTGGGGCGGTTTGTGGGTAAACGGCCCGACCGCAAAAAGGCGGTTGTGAAGGTGGCCGAAGGCCAGAAGATTGAGGCCTTAGAAGGCCTAATCTAAGCCCGGGGTAGAGGCCCGATGATGAAGTTCACTTGGCAGCAGCGCGGCTTGGTCTGCGCGTATCAGGTGAAAGGAATTCGGAGATGGCAGTAAAGAAGTTTAGACCCTACACCCCTTCCCGCCGCTTTATGACGGTGGCGGACTTCTCGGGGCTGACCGATAAGCGGCCGGAGAAGAGCCTGACCGCCCCTCTCAAGAAGACCGGGGGGCGCAACAATCAGGGCCGCACCACCGCGCGTTTTCGTGGGGGTGGCCACAAGCGGCTGTACCGCATTATTGACTTCCGTCGGCGCGACAAGGTGGGGATTCCAGCCAAGGTGGCGGCCCTCGAGTACGATCCCAACCGCACTGCCCGGATTGCCCTTTTGCACTACCGCGATGGGGAAAAGCGCTACATTCTGGCCCCGGAGTCCTTGGCGGTGGGGGATACGGTAGTAAGCGGGCCGGAGGCCCCCATAGCGGTGGGCAACGCCCTGCCCTTGCGGTTTATCCCAGTGGGCACGGTGATTCATGCGGTGGAACTGGAACCAGGGAAGGGAGCCAAGATGGCCCGCAGCGCTGGAACCAGCGTTCAGGTGCAGGGCCGGGAGGGCGATTATGTGATTTTGCGCTTACCCTCGGGCGAGCTGCGCAAGGTGCACGGAGAGTGCTATGCCACGGTGGGGGTGGTTTCCAACGCCGACCACAATAACATCGTGCTGGGCAAGGCCGGCCGTACTCGTCACCTGGGCCGGAAGGGCCATGTGCGTGGTACGGTGATGAACCCGGTGGATCACCCCCACGGGGGCGGGGAGGGCCGTGCGCCTCGTGGCCGTCCGCCGGTTTCGCCCTGGGGCCAGCAGGCCAAGGGCCTCAAGACCCGCAAGCGCAAGAAGCCCTCGAGCGCCTTCATCGTTGCACGCCGCAAGTGAGGAGGTGAACCATGCCGCGTAGCTTGAAAAAAGGTGTCTTCGTGGACAACCACCTGCTGGAGAAGGTTGAGGCGCTCAACGCGCGGGGCGAGAAGCGGGTGATTAAGACCTGGAGCCGCCGCAGCACCATTGTCCCGGAGATGGTGGGCCACACCCTGGCGGTTTACAACGGCAAGCAGCACGTGCCGGTCTACATCACCGAGCAGATGGTGGGCCATAAGCTGGGTGAGTTCTCGCCCACCCGAACCTACCGGGGCCACAGCAAAGAGGCCAAGACCGCCAAGAAGTGAGGTTCAAGGTGGAAAGGAAGCGTCTAAAAAAAGGCGAGCGCAGCGACATCCGCAAGGACCTGCGGGATGTGCACTACCCCGGCTCGGCGGGGCTCATTCGCTACGCCAAGATGTCCCTCGAGCAGCGGAGCCAGGCCCTCAAGGAGGAGACCCCCCACACCTACGCCCTGGCCCGAGCCCGGTACGTGCGCATGTCCCCTCGCAAGGTGCGGCGGGTGATTGACCTCATCCGCGGGAAGAGCTTGGAGGAGGCCCGCGCGATTCTCAAGTACAGCCCGCATCGGGCTGCGGAGGTGGTGGCCAAGGTGCTCGAGTCGGCGGCGGCCAACGGCATCAACGACGACCGGAAGAACATGCTGGAGGACCGGATGTACGTCAAAGCCGCCTTCGTGGATGAGGGGCCGGCCCTGAAGCGGGTGCTGCCCCGGGCCCGCGGCAGCGCCCACATGATAAAGAAGCGTACCAGCCACATCACCATCATCGTGGGGGAGAGGAATGGGTAACAAGATTCATCCAGTGGGTCTGCGCCTGGGTATCACCCGCGAGTTTGAGTCGCGCTGGTACGCGGGCAAGAAGACCTATGCCAAGACCTTGGCGGAGGACCGCCTAATCCGCGAGTTTATCCAGAAGGAGCTGCAGCCCGCAGGCCTGGCCCGCATTGATATAGAGCGGGCCGCCGACAATGTGGCGGTGACGGTTTATGCGGCCAAGCCCGGGGTGGTCATCGGCAAAGGCGGCGAGACCATCAAGCGCCTGCGGGAGACCCTGCAGAGCAAGTTCCCAGGACGCACCATCGCCCTAAATGTCCAGGAGGTGGGCAACCCCAACCTCTCGGCGGCCTTGGTGGCCCAGCGGGTAGCGGAGCAGATTGAGCGCCGTTTCGCCGTGCGCCGCAGCATCAAGCAGGCTGTGCAGCGGGTGCGGGAGGCGGGGGCCCAGGGGGCTAAGATCGTGGTCTCGGGCCGTATCGGTGGCGCTGAGCAAGCCCGGGTGGAATGGGCGGCGGAGGGCCGCGTGCCGTTGCACACCTTGAGGGCCAACATTGATTACGGGACCGCTCGAGCCGAGACGACCTACGGCTCCTTGGGGGTGAAGGCCTACATCTTCCTAGGGGAGGTTATCGGCGGGAAAAAGGTGGCCTCCTCAGGTGCCCCTGCCCCTCGCCCGGCGGCCCCCAAGCGCGAGGAGGGCAGGCCCCGCCGCCGCTCGGCGGTGCGCAAGGCGGGCCCCGCTGCCAAGGAAGGGGGTGAGTGAACCATGTTGATGCCCAAGCGCATGAAGTACCGCAAGGCCCACCGCGGCCGCCTAAAGGGCACCACCAAAGGGGGGGACTACGTGGCCTTCGGGGAGTGGGGCCTGGTGGCCATGGAGCCCTCCTGGATCACCAGCCAGCAGATTGAGGCGGCGCGTGTGGCCATGGTGCGGCATTTCCGCCGTGGCGGTAAGATTTTCATCCGCATCTTTCCCGACAAGCCCTACACCAAGAAGCCCTTGGAGGTGCGGATGGGTAAGGGTAAGGGGAATGTGGAAGGCTATGTGGCGGTGGTCAAGCCGGGCCGGGTGATGTTTGAGGTCGCCGGGGTGACCGAGGAGCAGGCCCGGGAGGCCCTGCGCCTGGCCGGCCATAAGCTGCCCATCAAAACCAAGGTGGTGAAGCGCGATGCCTACGACGAAGCCCAGTGAACTGCGCAAGCTCGCGGAGTCCGAGCTGCAAAAGCGCATTCAAGAACGGAAGAAGGAACTCATGGAGCTGCGTTTCCAAGCCAGCATCGGGCAGCTCGAGAAGAACCACCGGGTCAAGGAGGTTCGCCGGGAGATTGCCCGCATGCTGACCATTCTGGGGGAGAAGGCACGGCAGAAGGGGGCCGACCATGCCTAAGAAGATGTTGACCGGCGTGGTGGTGAGCGACAAGGCTCAGAAGACCGTAACGGTCTTGGTAGAGCGCCAGATGCGCCACCCGCTTTACGGTAAGGTCATCCGGCGTTCCAAGAAGTACCTGGCCCACGATGAAAACGAGCAGTACAAGCTCGGGGATGTGGTCCAGATTCGCGAGGCCCGCCCCATCTCCAGAAGGAAGAAGTTCGTGGTGGTAGGGCGGCTCGAGGAGGGGCGGATTGACCTGGTGGAGCGCTACCTTTTGCGCAAGGAGCGTGGTAACGCATGATTCAGCAGGAGACCGTGCTGGAGGTAGCCGACAACACCGGGGCCCGTAAAATCGCCTGCATCCGGGTGTTGGGCGGCCACTACCGCAAGTACGCTAGCGTAGGGGATGTGATCGTGGCCTCGGTCAAGGAGGCCATACCCCGGGGCATGGTTAAGGAAGGGGACGTGGTCAAAGCAGTGGTGGTGCGCACCGCCAAGGAGGTGCGCCGTCCGGATGGCTCCTCCATCCGCTTTGACACCAACGCTGCGGTCATCATCAATGCCCAAAACGAGCCGCGTGGAACCCGGGTGTTCGGCCCGGTGGCCCGTGAGCTGCGCGAGCGAGGCTTCATGAAGATTGTTTCGTTGGCTCCAGAGGTGCTGTAGGTCTGAGGTTGCGGGTGCTTGCCGTAGGCGAGTGCGCTCCGATGCACGGTAGGCCCCGGGTCTGCCGTCCCGCAGCCTACCCTGGGAGGGCCAGGGGAGTTTTTGGGGATGCTTTTTGGGGCGGTTTCTGCTAGGATTTTCTTTTGGCGCCGTGGAGCCCCAAGGAGCAGAATCGGAGGAATGATGAAGGTGCACGTCAAAAAAGGGGACACCGTGCTGGTTCTTTCTGGGAAGGAAGGCCTGCGCGGTAAGACCGGGAAAGTAAAGGCCGTCATG
This sequence comes from Meiothermus luteus, assembly GCF_003574085.1. GTDB lineage: Bacteria > Deinococcota > Deinococci > Deinococcales > Thermaceae > Meiothermus > Meiothermus luteus. The sequence goes on from NZ_QWKZ01000066.1 coordinate 6,001, forward strand.
CCCAAGGAGGGGCTGGTGGTGGTGGAGGGGCTGAACCTGGTTAAAAAGGCCGTCCGCCCCAACCCCCGCAACCCCCAGGGGGGCTTCATTGAGACCGAGGCGCCCATTCACGCCTCTAAGGTGATGCCCATCTGCCCGAGCTGTGAGAAGCCCACCCGGGTGCGCAAGAAGTTCCTGCCCGACGGCACCAAGGTGCGGGCCTGCGCCAAGTGCGATGGCGTGCTGGATACCAAGTAGGGGGTTGCGATGCCGCTGGATGTTGCCCTGAAAAGACGCTACTACGAGGTGGTTCGCCCCGAACTTGTCAAGCGCTTTGGCTACGAGAACATCATGGCGGTTCCCCGCCTGGTCAAAATCGTGGTCAACCAGGCGCTGGGGGAGGCTAAGGACGACAGTCGGATTCTCGAGCGGGCTGGCAAGGAGCTGGCCTTCATCACCGGTCAGCAGCCGGCCATTACCCGCGCGAAGAAATCCATCTCCAACTTCAAGCTGCGGCAGGGGATGCCGATTGGGCTGCGGGTGACCCTACGAGGGGACCGGATGTGGATTTTCGCCGAGAAGCTCATCCACATCGCTTTGCCGCGCATCCGCGACTTCCGGGGCTTGAACCCCAACGCTTTTGATGGCCGGGGGAACTACAACCTGGGCCTTCGGGAGCAGTCCATATTTCCCGAGATCACCTACGATATGGTGGATGCGGTGCGGGGAATGGATGTGGCCATTGTAACCACCGCGGAGACCGATGAGGAGGCTCGGGCCCTTCTGGAGCTTCTGGGCTTCCCCTTTCGCAAGTAGAAAGGAGGTGAGGTTATGGCCAAGAAATCACAGGTAGAGAAGATGAAGCGCAAGCTCAAGACCATCGCTAAATACGCGGCGAAGCGAGCAGCCCTCAAGGCCGCGGGCGACTACGCGGCGCTGGCCGAGCTGCCCCGCGACGCCAGCCCTACCCGGCATAAAAACCGCTGTGCGGTGACCGGGCGGGCTCGAGCCTACATCCGCTACTTTGGGCTTTCGCGCCTGCAGTTCCGGGAGATGGCCCACAAGGGCCTTCTGCCGGGGGTCAAGAAGGCGAGCTGGTGAAGGCCCCGCTGGTCGGCAAGCTTTTGCCGATACCGCGGGGCTCGCGCTGCGCGGGGAAGTTCTGGGCTGGCTGGTTGGCCCTTTTGGCCAATACCGGGCTCCGCAAACCTCCTGGGCCAAGCGCAGACCCTTGAAAAGAAGGAGAATCTAAATGCTCAGCGATCCTATTGCCGACATGCTGACCCGGATACGCAACGCGGTCCAGGTCTACAAGGAGAGCGTGGACGTTCCGGCCTCTAAGTTCAAGGAGCAAATTGCTCGCATCCTGGTGCAGGAGGGCTTTATCCGGCGGGTGGAGCGCATTGAGGTTGAGGGGAAGCCGGTGCTGCGCCTCTACCTCAAGTACGGCCCCCGTCGGGAGAAGGTCATCCAGCACATCCGCCGGGTGAGCCGGCCGGGGCGGCGGGTCTACGTGACCGCCGAGAACCTGCCCAAGGTGCGCCGCGGGCTGGGGCTGGCCATCGTTTCCACTTCCAAAGGACTCTTGCCCGACCGTGAGGCGCGCAAGCTAGGGGTGGGCGGCGAGGTAATCTGCGAGGTCTGGTAAGGAGTGGATGGAGATGTCGCGAATTGGAAGACAACCCATCACCCTGCCCAAGGGTGTGACTGTGGAGGTGGGGGCAGGGGTGGTCAAGGTTAAGGGGGCCAAAGGGGAGCTATCGGTGACGGTGCACCCCGATTTGGTGGTGAAGAGCGAGAACGGGGTGGTGACCGTGAGCCGCCCCTCGGACAGCCGCACCCACAAGAGCTTGCACGGACTGACCCGGACCCTGATCGCCAATGCCGTACAGGGGGTTTCGGTGGGCTACGTGAAGGAGCTGGTCATCAGCGGTACGGGCTACCGCGCGGCCATGCAGGGCAAGAACCTCGAGCTCACCGTGGGCCACAGCCACAAGGATGTTGTGGTCCCGCCCCCAGGCATTGCCTTTGAGGTGCCGGAACCCACCCGTATTCGGGTGGTGGGCATCGACAAGCAGCTGGTGGGCCAGGTGGCGGCCAATGTGCGCTCCGTGCGCCCGCCCGATGCCTACCACGCCAAGGGCATCCGCTATGCCAACGAGGTGGTCAAGACCAAGCCCGGCAAGACTGCCGGCAAGTGATGAGGAGGAGTTGTGGCACGTCTTTCCACCGAAGAACGCCGCAGGTTCCGGGTGCGCAATGCCGTTAAGGCCTCTGGCCGCCCGCGGCTTTCGGTTTACCGGAGCCTGCAGCACATCTACGCCCAAATCATTGACGACAGCCAGGGGCGTACCCTGGCCGCGGCCTCGAGCCTCTCCCTTAAGCTCTCTGGCAACAAGACCGAGGTGGCCAAGAAGGTGGGCCTGGCCATCGCCGAGGCAGCCAAGGCCAAGGGCATCACCAAAGTGGTCTTTGACCGGGGGGCCTACAAGTACCACGGACGAGTCAAGGCCCTTGCTGAAGGGGCCCGCGAGGGAGGATTGGAGTTTTAGCCTGCCCCGAAGGAGCATCCCATGCCTGAGACCGATTTTGAAGAAAAGATGATCTTCGTCCGCCGGACCTCCAAGACCTACCAAGGCGGGCGTCGCTTCCGGTTTGGTGCCCTGGTAGCGGTAGGGGACCGCCAGGGCCGGGTGGGGTTGGGCCTGGGCAAGGCCAAGGAGGTGCCTCTGGCGGTCCAGAAGGCCAACAACTACGCCAAGCGGGACATGATTGAGGTGCCCATCCAAAACGGCACCATTCCTCACGAAATTAGCGTGACCTGGGGTTCTTCCACCATCCTCCTGCGCCCAGCCGCGCCGGGGACGGGGGTCATCGCAGGCCAGGTGCCCCGGGCCATCCTGGAGCTCGCCGGCATCACCGACATCCTGACCAAGGAGCTGGGCTCCCGCAACCCCATCAACATCGCTTACGCCACTATGGAGGCTCTTCGTCAGCTCCAGACCCGTGAGGATGTTGAGCGGCTCCGTAAAACTGCGGAACCCGAGGAGGTGGCTGGATGAGCATCCTGAAGGTTCGCCTGGTCAAAAGCCCCATCGGCTACCCTAAGGACCAGAAGGCGGCGTTAAAAGTTCTTGGGCTTACCAAGATGCACCGCGTGCGCGAGGTGCCGGACACCCCGGCGGTGCGCGGGCAGATTCGCAAGGTGGCCCACCTGGTGGAGGTGTTGGAATGAAGCTGAACGAGATTCGCCCCAATCACGGGGCCAATAAACGCCACAAGCGGGTGGGCCGGGGCCCCGGCTCGGGCCACGGCAAGACCGCCGGGCGGGGGCATAAGGGCCAGAAGTCCCGCTCGGGCGGGGTCAAGAACCCGGCCCGCTTTGAGGGGGGGCGCTCCACCCTGATTATGCGGCTTCCCAAGCGGGGGATGAAGAACTACTCCACCGGCGAGCTCAAGCGGGTAGAGTACCAGGTGGTCAACCTGGGGGCCATCGCCAAGCGCTTCACTTCCGGGGAGGTGACCCCAGAGGCCCTAGCCAAGGCCGGGCTTGTGCGGCCGGGGTACCCGGTTAAGGTGCTGGCTCAAGGAGAGGCCAGCGGGGTTCGGGTGATTGCCCACAAGTTCTCCCAGGCCGCTGTTGAGAAGCTAAAGGCTGCGGGCGGCGAGGCGGTTGTGCTCGAGGGGGCCTAAGATGCTTGCGGCCTTCCGCTCCGCCATCCTCATTCCCGAGCTGCGCAGGCGCATCCTGTTTACGCTCTTGGTGCTGGCGTTGTATCGCTTGGGCACCTTTATTCCCACCCCCGGAGTGGATATTGGTAAAATCCGCGAGTTCTTGGGTACCCAAGCCGGCAGTGCTTTGGGCTTGGTGAACCTCTTTTCGGGGGGGAACTTTGAGCAGTTCTCCATCTTTGCCCTGGGCATCATGCCCTACATCACCGCGGCCATCATCATGCAGCTTCTGGTCACGGTGATCCCAGCGCTGGAAAAACTGCAAAAGGAAGGTGAGGAGGGCCGCCGCATCATCACCCAGTACACCCGCATCGGGGGTATTGCCCTGGGGGCGGTGCAGGGTCTTTTCCTGGCCACCGCCTTTCTGGGGGCCAACAACGGCGCATTTCTGCTTCCTGGCTGGGAGCCAGGCTTCTTCTTCTACTTCGTGGTGGTGGTGACCCAGGTGGCGGGCATCGCCCTTTTGCTTTGGATGGCCGAGCGCATCACCGAATACGGCATCGGCAACGGTACCAGCATGGTGATATTCGCCGGCATCGTGGCGAGCTGGGGTCCGCAGCTGGTTCGCACCTTTGGCCTGGTGCGTACGGGGGAGGTCAACCTCATCGCTTTGCTCATCTTTTTGGCCTTCATCGTGTTGGCCTTTGCCTTTATGGCCGCGGTGCAGCAGGCAGAGCGGCGCATTCCCGTGCAGTACGCCCGCAAGCAGGTGGGGCGTAAGATGTTCGGCGGTCAGGCCACCTACATCCCCATCAAGCTCAACGCCGCGGGGGTCATCCCCATCATCTTCGCGGCGGCCCTTCTGCAGCTCCCCCTTTTCCTCACGGGGGTCTTTCCTGACTCCTCAGTGGCCCAGGCGGTGGCCAACTTCTTTACGCCAAACCGCTTTCCGGGACTGCTCATTGAGGTGCTTTTGATTATCGGCTTCACCTACGTCTATACCGCGGTTCAGTTTGATCCCCGGCGTATCTCGGAGAACCTGCGGGAATACGGGGGCTTCATCCCCGGCATTCGCCCTGGCGAGCCCACCGTGAAGTTCCTGGAACACATCGTCTCCCGCCTTACCCTGTGGGGGGCCATTTTTTTGGGCTTGGTGGCGGCGCTGCCCACCATCATGCAAAACCTGACCGGGGTGACCACCCTGGCCTTCCACTTTTCAGGGATCAGCCTCTTGATCGTGGTGGGGGTGGCCTTGGATACCCTCCGCCAAATTGAGGCCCAGCTCCAGATGCGCAACTACGAGGGCTTCTTGTCTCGCGGACGTTTGCGGGGGCGCACCCGCTGAGGAGGCATGGTAGATGGCAGAAGCGGTGATTTTTCTGGGCCCCCCAGGAGCAGGCAAGGGTACCCAGGCCAAGCGGCTGGCAGCCGAGCTGGGCTTCCGCCAGCTCTCCACCGGGGATATCCTGCGCAGCCACGTGGCCCGGGGCACTGAGCTGGGTAGGCTGGCCAAGCCCTTGATGGACGCGGGGAAGCTGGTGCCCGATGAGATTATCCTGGGTTTGATTGGTGAGGAACTGGCTGCGATGCCCAACCCTCGGGTCATCTTTGACGGCTTTCCCCGTACCTTGGCCCAGGCCGAGGCCCTAGACAAGCTTTTGGTGCAGCGTGGGATTCGTCTGCTGGGGGTCTTGCTGGTTACCGCGCCGGAGGAGGAGCTGGTTCGGCGGCTTTTGGGCCGGGCCCAGGAGGAGGGGCGCTCCGACGATAACGAGGCCACCATACGGGCCCGCATGGTGGAGTATCGGCAGAAGACCCAGCCCCTAGTGGACTATTACGCCAAGACGGGCAGTCTTAAGGAAATAAACGGCCTGGGTACGGTGGAGGAAGTCTACCGGGCCATCCAGGAGGCTTTGGGGGTCAGGGCGTAGGGCGGTATGGCCATTCACATCAAGTCCCCCTGGGAAATAGAGAAAATGGCCAAGGCCGGCCAGCTTCACACCGCCATCTTCACCGAGGTGGAGCCCCATATTCGCCCCGGGGTGAGCACCTACGAACTTGACCAGATGATCCTGCAGGCCATTGAGCGGGTTGGGGGAAAAGCCCCGCAGATTGGCTACCGGGCAGGGGGTACGGTTCCCTATCCCAGTGCGACCTGCATGTCGGTGGACGATGTGGTGGTGCATGGGCTGCCCTCCAAGCGCCCGCTGCGTGAGGGGGAGCTTTTGAAGATTGACTTTCTCTTCACCTACGATGGCTACACCACCGATATGGCTCGCACCTACGCCATTGGTAAGGTTTCACCGGAGGCCGAGAGGCTCATGCGGGTTACCGAGGAGGCGTTCTGGGTGGGTTTTGAGCTTTTGCAGCCCGGAAAGCGCATTGGGGATGTGGCCGCGGCAGTGCAGGATTTTGTGGAGCGACAGCACGGCCTTTGGTGCATTCGGGAGATGGTGGGCCACGGGGTGGGCCGGGAGCTGCACGAGGATCCCCAGGTGCCCAACTACGGCGAGCCCGGCAAGGGCCCTAAGCTACGCCCTGGGATGACTTTGGCCTTTGAACCCATGGTTGCTTTGTACCCGGCCAAGATGGTAATATTAGCGGATGGTTGGACAGCCACGGTTGGTAAAGGCAACCTGGCGGCCCACTACGAAAACACGGTGCTCATAACCGAGGATGGCCCCCGTCTTCTAACGGGGCGCCAAAGGTCTGTCCCGGTGGGCCGATAGCGCAAGGAGGAGTGCTTGCCTAAGGAGAAGGACACCATTCGTGCGGAGGGGGTGGTTAGCGAGGCCCTTCCCAACACCACCTTCCGGGTACAGCTTGACAATGGCCCGGAGATACTCTGTTACATCTCCGGCAAGATGCGAATGAACTACATCCGCATCCTCCCAGGCGACCGGGTTGTGGTAGAGATTACGCCCTACGATCCCAGCCGGGGAAGGATTGTCTACAGACGCTAAGGAGCGCAAGATGAAAGTTCGTACCTCAGTGAAGAAGATGTGCGATAAGTGTAAGGTAATCCGGCGTCATGGGCGCGTCTACGTGATCTGCGAAGACCCCACCCACAAGCAGCGCCAAGGTTAGGAAAGGAGAGTAGATGGCTCGCATTGCTGGAGTAGAAATCCCCCGCAACAAGCGTGTGGATGTGGCCCTGACCTACATCTATGGGGTGGGCCCGGCCCGCGCCAAGGAAGCCCTGGCCGCCACCAACGTGAACCCTGCCACCCGGGTCAAGGACCTGACTGAGGCCGAGGTGGCCCGGTTGCGGGAGTTTGTCGAAGGGAACTACAAGCTCGAGGGGGAGCTCCGGGCGGAGGTGGCCGCCAACATCAAGCGCCTGATGGACATCGGCTGTTACCGGGGTTTGCGCCACCGCCGGGGGCTGCCCGTGAGGGGCCAGCGCACCCGCACCAACGCCCGTACCCGTAAAGGCCCCCGCAAGACTGTGGCGGGCAAGAAGAAGGCCCCCCGCAAGTAACAAAGCTGGATGATAGATGCCCTCGTATCTTGTCGTGCCAGTTGAGACTCCTAGGTGCCCCCCACCCTTCCTTTATGTGGGCTAGAGCGAGGAGAGTATGGCTGAGAAGAAAACTACCGGTCGCAAGAAAAAGGTCAAGCGCCAGGTTCCCTCCGGGAAGGCGTTTATTCACGCTTCTTACAACAACACCATCGTGACCATCACCGACCCTGACGGCAATCCCATCACCTGGTCGTCGGGAGGAGTGATTGGCTACAAGGGCAGCCGTAAGGGCACCCCCTACGCCGCCCAGCTTGCTGCTATGGACGCAGCCAAGAAGGCTCAGGGCTATGGCATGACCAGCGTGGAGGTGGTGGTGCGGGGTACGGGCGCGGGCCGAGAGCAGGCCATCCGCGCCTTGCAGGCCAGCGGGCTGCAGGTGCGCTCCATTGTGGACGATACCCCGGTGCCCCACAATGGCTGCCGTCCGCGCAAGAAGTTCCGCAAAGCGGTCTGAGAACCATCTGCTGGGGCGAAACTTTGGTTCCCTGTTTCGCCCTGAACCCTGGGAACCCGGAAGCGTAAGCTGCCGAAGCGAGGAGAGAAAATGGGTCGCTATAGAGGACCAATCGTAAAAGTGGCGCGTCACCTTGGGGTGAACATCGCCGAGACCGAAAAGGTGCAGAAGTATCTAGACCGTCGCCCCTATGCTCCTGGCCAGCATGGGCAAAAGCGCAAGGGGCGCCCATCCGACTACGCGGTTCGCCTGCGGGAGAAGCAGAAGCTGCGTTTCATCTACGATGTTTCGGAGACCCAGTTCCGCAACCTGTTTGAGGAGGCCAGCCGCAAGAAGGGGGTTACTGGTACGGTCTTCCTGCAGCTTTTGGAAAGCCGGTTGGACAACGTGGTCTTCCGGATGGGCATTGCCTCTACCCGCCGCCAGGCCCGTCAGTTCGTGCGCCACGGGCACATCCTGGTCAATGGCCGTCGGGTAACGCTGCCAGGTTATAGGCTGCGGCCGGGGGACGAAGTAAAGGTTTCGGAGCGGGCCAAGAAAATGGAATTCATCATTCAAAATGTGGAGCGCTTCAAAAACCGCAAGACCTTCCCTTGGCTCGAGTTCAACCCAGAGACCATGACCGGGAAGTTCCTGCGCCTGCCCGAGCGGGAGATGCTCTCGCTGCCGGTCAACGAGCAGCTGGTGATTGAGTTCTATTCCCGCTAAGGCCACCTTGCCTCCTGAGGAGGTCACTTTGGAAACCACCAAGACCAAAGCCCCCGTTTTCAACGCCCGTATTGACGGAAACTACGGCGAGTTCGTGCTGGAACCCCTCGAGCGGGGCTTCGGCGTGACCTTGGGCAACCCCTTGCGCCGCATTCTGCTTTCCTCTATTCCCGGTACCGCCGTTACCAGCGTTTACATTGAGGACGTGCTCCACGAGTTTTCGGCGATTCCTGGGGTCAAGGAGGACGCCATCCAGCTCATCCTAAACCTCAAAGAGCTGGTGGTGCGCTTTGCCAACCCCGGCTCGGGCCCCAAGACCCTAACCCTCCGGGCCACCGGACCCAAGGTGGTCTACGCCCGCGACCTGGAGTGCCCCCCCGACGCCGAGATTGTCAACCCCGATCACTACATCGCCACCCTGGAGGAAAAGGGCAAGCTGGTAATGGAGATTCGGGTGGACGAAGGGGTGGGGTATGTTCCCGCTGAGAAGCACGGCATAAAGGACCGCATCTCTTCCATCCCGGTGGATGCCCTTTACTCCCCGGTACGCCGGGTGGCCTACCAGGTGGAGGACACCCGCTTAGGGCAACGCACCGACCTGGACAAGCTTACCCTGCGCATCTGGACGAACGGGGCCATCTCCCCGATGGACGCCTTGCAGCAAGCCGTGGCCATCCTGCGGGAGCAGCTCAGCTTCTTTGACCAGTCGCCGGTGGTGCGGGTGGAGGCTAAGTCTGCCCCTTCGGCCTCCCCACCCAC
>NZ_QWKZ01000067.1 GCF_003574085.1 Meiothermus luteus
CTGCGGGCGAGGTCGGAGAGGGTGGGGTCTAGGGGGCCGGAGAGGAGGGCGGAGAGGAAGAGGGCCAGGTTGGTGCGCGCGGGTTTCCTGAGGGACCGGAAGACCGTGTAGACCCAGGTTGTGGTAGCCTGCAGGAGGGGGGTTTTGGTTCGCATACCTTACCAACCCCCCTCTTTATTTCCGCCTGTCAAGTCCCTACGGAACAAAGTGATGAGAGGTCAGGGACAGGAGGTATTGACAAAGTGGCCCGGCTGTGAAAAATTAACTGCAATCGTTGTCAAAAGCGGTCTATAGAAAGTTGCACTAGTCATTGCTAGGATTGTTCAAAACCCAGGCTTCTAGTCCGCCACAGCTTGGCAACGATTGCAGACTATGATCAAGATCGCCGATGTTGCTCGAGCCGCCCAGGTTTCCCCTTCCACCGTCTCCAGGGCCCTGACCAAGCCGGATTTGGTGGCCCCAGAGACCCGGGAACGGGTTTTGCAGGCTGCCCGTCAGCTCGGCTACCAGCCCAACAAGCTGGCCCGCGGGCTGCGCAAGCAGCAAAGCCGGCTGCTGGGCTTGATTGTGAGCGACATCCTGGCTCCTTTCCACGCCACCTTAGCCAAAGGCGTTCAGGATGCGGCCGAGAAGCACGGCTATATGGTTTTCCTCTTCAACTCCGATGAACAGCCGGAGAAGGAGGCCCGCTACCTGCAAGAGCTGCAAAGCCACTGGCCCGAAGGGTTGCTTATCGTCCCCACCGCCAAGACCCGGCAGCACCTGCGCAACCTGCGCAGCGCGGGAAGCATGCCCATCATAGAGCTGGACCGCACCAGCGGAACCCCCGGCGTCCACGCGGTGCTGGTGGAGAACGTCCTAGGGGCGCGAGAAGCGGTGGAACACCTGATCTCCTTGGGGCACCGCAGAATCGGAATGGTCACCGGGGAGCCGGTCATCACCACCGCTCAGGAGCGGCTCGAGGGCTACCGCCAGGCCCTGAAGGCCGCGGGTATTGCCCTTGACGAGAGGCTGGTGGCCAACGGCTACCACAAGGAGGAGGGCGGTTACGCGGCTACCCTGCAGCTCCTGCGGCTTCCCGCCCCCGAACGCCCCACCGCTTTGTTCGTAGGCAACAGCGAGATGGCGGCGGGGGCTGTTCAGGCCATTCGCGACCTGGGCTTGCGTATACCGGAGGACATCTCCTTGGTCTCCTTTGACGATACCCGCTGGGCCCAGCTCATGGAGCCGGCCCTTACCGTGGTGGCCCAGCCGGCCTACGAGATTGGCTACCTGGCCTGCGAGACCTTGGTCTCCTTACTGCGCCAGAAGGCTCCTGCCGAGGGGCGTATTCTTCGGCTCAAGACCCGGCTGCTCATCCGCCACTCCACTGCCAGGCCACGTGAGGACTGATATGCGCTTGTATCTGGATTCTGCCCGCCTCAGCGAGTTGGAACCCCTACTGGGCACCGGGGTTTTCTACGGGGTCACCACCAACCCCTTGCTCCTCCAGGAGGCGGGGCTGGGGGCGGCTGGGCTGCCGGGGTTCGCTCGAGCCGTTCTTCAAGCGGGGGCCAAGGAGGTTTACCTCCAGGCCTGGGGGGGTTCCGCTGAGGCCCTCTACCGCTGTGGGCTCTCTTTGGCTGGCCTGGATGGCCGGGTGGTGGTCAAGCTGCCGGCCACCTGGGAAGGCTTGGGTGCGGCTGGGCGGCTGGTCCTGGAGGGGGTGCGGGTCTGTATCACCGCCGCTTACCTGCCCCACCAGGCCCTCCTGGCCTCGGCGGTGGGCGCGGACTTTGTGGCCCCCTACCTGGGCCGGATTAACGACTCGGGCCAGGACGGCTATGCGGCCATCGGCAGGATGTCCGAGTCGCTGAGGGGGATTGGCTCTAAAACGGAGATTCTGGCCGCCTCGGTTCGTAGCGTTGCCGATGTGGTGGCCCTGGCCCAAAGGGGGGTGTGCCATATTACCCTGCCCCTGCAGGTTGCCCATCGGCTCTTCCAGGAACCCCTAACCCTGGAGGCGGCCCGCCAGTTTGAACAGGCCATGGAGGGAGCCAGCCTATGATGGTGGTGGCCGGTGAAGCCCTAATTGACCTCAAAGCCCTGAACCAGCGGGGCCAGCTTCTTTACAGCCCCCATCCGGGCGGCTCCCCCTACAACGTAGCCTTAGGCCTTGGGCGGCTGGGGGTGCCGGTGGCCTTCCTGGGGCGCTTCTCCACCGACGCTTTCGGCCAGCTTCTAAAAGCCCACCTAAAGCGCAGCAGGGTGGACCTTCGCTACACGGTGGAGGGCCCCGAACTCACCACCTTGGCCCTGGTGACCCCTGGGGCGCAGGGTGAGAGCTTCGCGTTTTACTGCCAGAACACCGCCGACACCCTGCTTAGGGTGGAGGACCTGCCGGAGGAACTGCCCCAGGGGGCCTGGCTGCACCTGGGCTCCATCTCCCTTTTGCTGAGGCCCACCGCGGATACCCTAGAGGCCTTGTTGGAGCGGGAGATGGGCCGTCGGCCCATCTCGCTTGATCCGAATGTGCGCCCCTTTCTCATCCCCGACAAATCTGCCTACGAGGAGCGGCTTCGGGGCTGGCTGGGCCGGGTGGACCTGGTCAAGGTCAGCCAAGCCGACCTAGCCTGGCTCTATCCTGGCCAGGGGCCCTTGGAAGTGGCCCGGGCGTGGCTGCGCCTGGGGCCGGCTTTGGTGGTGGTCACCTTGGGGGCCGAGGGGGCCTTGGCCCTTTTGGATGGAAAGGAGGTGCGGGTGGAGGCCCCCCGGGTAGAGGTGGTGGACACCGTGGGGGCCGGCGACGCCTTTATGGCCGGTCTTTTGGCTGGCCTGTACCGGGCCGGTGTGGCGAGCCGGCCGGCCCTTCTCGAGCTAGACCTCGAGCAGCTCTCGCGGCTGCTCGCCTTTGCTGCAAAAGTGGCGGCCCTGACCTGCACGCGGGCAGGGGCCGACCCACCTTGGCAGGAGGAGGTGAGATAAACCCAAGCCCGGCGGGGCCTCCGAGCCAGCGCGCCAACGATGGACCGAAGGGCCACGCCGGCCTTGGGAACCCCGCAGAATTTCGGAAGCGATTCGGCCTTAGGCAAATCTCTCCCCAGCGGAGGTAGCTCCATGATAAACAAATCCTTGAGGTGGTGGACCTTTTTGGTGCTTCTCCTCTCCTTTGCGCTGGCCCAGCAGGGCCGCTTCCAGGGGGTGAGCATCAACGTGCTCACCTTCACCGGTCCTCAGATCGCCGAGCCCCTGCGCCGTCACGCGGCGGCCTTTGAGCGGGCCACTGGGGCCCGGGTCAACGTGACCGTGGTGCCCTTCTCCGACCTCTACCAGCAGATTCTGACCGACGCCACTACCGGCACCAATAGCTACGATGCCTGGATTTTTGCCCCCCAGTGGATGGCCGACTTTGCCCCTGCGGGCATCATGGAAGACCTAACCGCCCGGGTGCGCGCGGACACCGCCATTCAGTGGAACGACATCGCGCCCTTCTTCCGGGAGTTCAGCGCCACGTACGGTGGGAAAATCCTCACCATTCCCCTGGACGGCGACTTCCAGATGGTCTACTACCGCACCGATGTGCTGCGCCAGCTCGGCCTGCAGCCGCCCCGTACCTGGGACGACTACCTCAACATCGCCCAGCGGGCCCACGGGCGGGACATGAACGGGGATGGCCGCCCGGATTTCGGTAGCTGCATCGCCAAGAAGCGCAACGCCCAGAGCTACTGGATGTTCATGAGCATCCTGGGGGGCTATGTGCAAAGCCAGGGAACCCGTCAAGGGGCCTTCTTTGACACCCGCAACATGCAACCCCTGGTCAAGAACCAGGCCTTTGCCGAGGCCCTCAGGGTCTACAAGGAAACCACCCGGTTTGGCCCTCCCGATGAGCTCAACCTGGATGTGGGGGACACCCGCGGGCTGTTCACCAGTGGGCGTTGTGCCCTCTCCATTGACTGGGGCGACATCGGGCCGCTCTCTATAGACCCCCAGACCTCCAAGGTCAAGGACCTGGTGGGGGCGGTCATCCTGCCTGGAAGCCGGCGGGTGCTGGACCGGAACACCGGCAACCTGGTGAACTGCACCCCGCAGCTCTGCCCCCATGCCATAAATGGGGTTAACCACGCCCCTTACGCGGCCTTTGGGGGGTGGTCGGGAGGCATCAACGCCAAGGTCTCCGCCCCCAAAAAGGATGTGGCCTATGCCCTCTTTAGCTACATGAGCCAGCCTGCGCAGGCCAACAAGGACGTGACCATTGGGATTACGGGGTTCAACCCCTACCGCATCTCCCAGTTCCGCGACATCCAAAACTGGGTGGCGGCGGGCTTTAGCGAGGCCGGCGCCCGCAACTACCTGGGGGCCATCCAGCAAAGCCTGAACAGCCCCAACATGGTGCTTGACCTGCGGATTCCTAAGGCGCAGCAGTACCAGCAGGTGGTGCTGGACCGGGTGCTCTCGGAGTACCTGGCCGGGCAGCTCACCATTGCCCAGGCCCAAGAGCAGATTCATAACGGCTGGGAGGAAATCACCAACGCCGAGGGCCGTCAGAAGCAGCTCCAGGCGTACCTGGCCTCCTTGGGCATCGGGGCTCGTTGAACGGATAGCGGCAAGGAGTCAGGAAGGCGCCCCACGGGGTTTTGCTGAGGAATACGCCCCCGTGGGGCCCTGGATAGGGAAGTTCGTATGGGAGAGCGTGTCCGATTGAAGGAAGCGACGCCCAGGCGGGAAGGGGTTTGGGTCAGGTTGGTGGCCTGGCTCGAGCGGCAGGCCTCGGCGTTCTTCCTGCTGCCCACCGTGTTGGTCATCCTGGCCTTTGTGCTCTTCCCCCTGGTGGGCTCGCTTTACAGCTCCCTCTCCCGCTTGCGCTTTAGCGACGGGGGGTTGGAGCTCAGCTTCGTGGGCTTGGCCAACTACCGGAAGGTGCTTTTGGGCAGCGAGCAGATTCACTTCCTGGGCCAGCCGGGGGCCATCGGCTGGGTGATGGGGGTGATGGGGCTTTTGGCCTTGGGTATTGGGGTGGTCATGTACCGCCGCTACCGGGCCGGAAGACCGGTCTGGACCTGGCTGGGCCAGCCGCTGCTGGGGGGCCTTCTGCTGCTGGGGTTCGCCTGGCTTTTCCTGAGCCGGCTGTGGCCTGGAACCCACATGGGAACCCTGCAGACCACGCTTTTTTACGTGTTGGTGGGTACGGCGCTGCAGTACCTGCTGGGCCTCGGGCTGGCCCTGCTTTGTGCCGAGCGGTTGCCGGGAACCCGGTTCTTCCGGGTACTTTTCATCCTACCGCTGGCCATCACCCCGATTGGGGTGGCCTATATGTTTCGGATGCTGACCGACACCGGAAAGGGCCCCTTGGTGCCGCTTTGGGAGGCGCTGGGTTGGGGGGGCTTTTTCTGGGTTAACGACCCCTGGGGGGCCCGCTTGGCGGTTCTGATTGGGGATGTCTGGCAGTGGACGCCTTTTGCCTTCATCGTGTTGCTGGCCGCGCTCCAGAGTGTGCCCCAGGAGCAGGTGGAGGCCGCCGCTGTGGACGGCGCCAGCCGGTGGCAGATTTTCCGCCACATCATCTTTCCCTACCTCCTTCCCGCTAGTGCGACCTTGGTGCTCATCCGGCTGATTGAGGGGTTCAAGATTGTGGACCTGCCCAACATCCTCACCAACGGCGGCCCGGGCACGGCCACCGAGTCCATCACCCTGCACGCCTACTTTGCCTGGCGCACTTTGGACATCGGTACCGCTGCGGCCTTGGGCTTTTTGCTGATGCTTCTGGTCAGCCTGGTGACGAGCCTGTACGCGGCCTGGGTGCTGCCCCGGGCCAGGGGGCAGGTATGAGGCGCCGTCGCTCCCCCCTGGCCCCCTCCCCCCTGCAGGTGGGGCTCAGCTATCTAGCTCTGGGGCTGGCCTCGGTCTTTGTGCTTTTCCCCCTGTACTGGCTGCTGATTACCTCCTTCAAGCTGCCCATAGACGTCAACAGCGGCCCCTTTTACCTACCCTGGGTGGACTTCAAGCCCAGCCTGCATGCCTGGGAGTACGTGCTGGGCACCTTGGGCCCAGACGTGCGCCGGGCCTACGCCAATACCGCGGTGGTGGCCCTCAGCAGCGCTCTGCTGGCCTTGTTCCTAGGCACCAGCGCAGCCTACGCCCTGACCCGCTTCCAGTACCGGCCCCGGGTGGGGGCGGTTGTGCTGTTCGTGGCCTGCTTGGGGTTTGTGGTGGCGTTGGTGGCCTTGGGGGTTCCCTGGCCGGCGGCGGTGGGGCTGGGGCTCGCGGTTTTTATCTTGGGGCTGCAAACCCTAGGGCGGCGTTTCCGCCGGCACCTGAGCAACGACGACATCGCCTTGTGGCTCATCTCCAACCGGATTCTGCCCCCGGTGGTGGTGGTGATCCCCATCTACCTGCTGTTCCAGCAGCTTGGTCTTTTGGACACCCGAACCGCCCTCATCATCAGCTACACCGTGATCAACGTGCCCATCGCGGTCTGGCTGATGCGGGACTACTTTCAGAACATCCCTCCAGACATAGAGGAGTGCGCCCAGATTGACGGGGCCAGCCGCTATCGCATCTTCTGGACGATTGTGCTCCCCCTGGCCGCACCGGGCTTGGTGGCGACCTTTCTGCTCTTGCTGGTGTTTTCCTGGAACGAGTATCTGCTGGCGCTGTTTTTGTCCAAGGCCAACAGCCAGACCATGCCCTTGATGGTGGCGGCCATGAGCGGAACCCGGGGTACGGAGTGGTGGTACATGTCGGTCATCATCATCCTGATGATTCTGCCGGTGGTGCTTCTGGCCTTGGTGCTCGAGCGGTACATTGAACGGGGCCTGATTGTGGGGGCGGTGAAGGGATGAAGCCCCGGCTGCGTGTGCTTGTGGTGGGCGGTCCGATGTACGACCGCCTCTACACGACCATCGGTCCCTTTGCCGAGCGTGAGCGGGTGGAGATTGAGCTGGTGCGGGCCCAGAACCACGCCGACCTGAACCGGCGGATAGCCGAGGGTTTTTCCCGAGGGGAGGGGTTTGATCTCCTCTCCACCCACTCCAAATTTGCCCCTTCGCAGAAGCAGTGGTTGCAGCCCCTGGACGGGTGGTTTGACCGGGAGGAGTTGGCGGTTTTTGACCCTAGAGCCCTGGAGTTGGCCCGGATTGAGGGGCAGCTTTATGGCCTGCCTCGGAACCTGGACGTGAAGCTCCTACACTACCGCACCGACCGCTTGGAAAGCCCTCCTGAAACCTGGGAGGCCCTGGTGGGGATGGCCCGGGCCCAGCGCCCCTATGGCTTTGTCTTTCCCGGGAAGGGCTCGGGCCTCTTCGGCCACTTTTTTGAGCTGTGCGGGAGCGCCGGCCACTACCTTTATGAGGCCGACCCCCCGCGGCCCCGGGCCCGCCACGAAGCCGCCCGGTGGGCCCTTTCGGTGTTGGCCGCTTTGTACCAGACCGCCCCCGCTGGCCTTACCGAGTGGGAGTTTGACGAGGTGACGGCCTGCTTCGCTGCTGGGAAGGCCAGCCTGACCACCGACTGGCCCGGCAGCTTCCACCGCTACCTGGAAAGCCCCATCCGCGACCGCCTGGGCCTAGCCCTCTACCCATCCGGACCGGTGCGGCGGGCCATCTACGCTGGAAGCCACACCTTCGCTTTGGCCGCGAAGACCGCCGATCGCCCGCTGGCCCTGGCCCTGTTGCGCCACCTGACCTCGAGGGAAGCCCAACTTCTGGAAGCCCGTCAGGGCACCTTCCCGGCCCGGCGCGATGCGCTGGCGGCCGCTCGAGCCGAGGCTCCGCCGGGGAGCCTAGCCGCCCAGCGCTGGGAGCTTTTGGAAGCGGCCCTACAGCACGCTTGCTTCCCCCCTAAGCACCCCCGCTACCCCCAGGTTGAAGGGGTGGTCTGGCAGAACCTGCGGGCCTTTCTTAGGGGGGAGCAGGACGCTGAGCGCACCTTGGAGCGGATAGACCTCGAGGGCCAGCGGGCCGCGGAGGCCGAGTTCTAAAGACAAAAGAGGCAAGTCATGCGCATCACCGAGCTTCAGACCCTTGACCTGCGATTCCCTACTTCGCTTTCGCTGGACGGCTCCGACGCCATGAACCCCGACCCCGACTACTCAGCGGCCTACGTTGTCCTGAAGACCGACGCTGGGTTGGAAGGGCACGGCCTGACCTTCACCATTGGCCGCGGGAACGATCTGGTCTGCGCGGCCATCCAGCTCCTTAGGCCCCAGGTGGTGGGCCATGCCCTGGCCGAGTTCACCGAGGACATGGGGGGCTTTTACCGCCACATCACCAGCGACTCCCAGCTCCGCTGGTTGGGGCCCGAGAAGGGCGTAATGCACCTGGCTACCGCAGCGGTTATCAACGCGGTTTGGGACCTTTGGGCCCGCTCCCAGGGAAAGCCCCTTTGGAAGCTGGTGGTGGATATGACCCCCGAGGAGCTGGTGCGCTGCGTGGATTTTCGTTACCTGACCGACGCCCTGACCCCGGAGGAAGCCCTAGAACACCTTCGGCGCATGGCCCCAGGTAAGCCGGAGCGGGAGGCCCAGCTCCTGCGGGAGGGGTACCCGGCCTACACCACCAGCGTGGGCTGGTTGGGCTATCCAGATGAGAAGATTCGGCGGCTGTGCCGACAGGCCCTCCACCAAGGGTTTACAGCCTTCAAGCTCAAGGTGGGGCGCAGCCTGGAGGACGATGTGCGGCGCTGCCGCATTGTGCGCGAGGAAATTGGCTGGGAGCGGCACCTGATGGTGGACGCCAACCAGGTTTGGGATGTGCCGCAGGCCTTGGCGTGGGTGCGCCAGCTCCTGCCCTACCGGCCGCTTTGGGTTGAGGAGCCGACCAGCCCCGACGACATCCTGGGCCACCTGGCCTTGCAAAAGGCCCTCCAGGGCAGCGGTACCCAGGTAGCCACCGGAGAGCACGTACAGAACCGGGTGGTCTTCAAGCAGCTTTTGCAGAGCGGGGCCATCGGCTTCTGCCAGATTGACGCGACCCGGGTGGGCGGGGTCAACGAGAACCTGGCCATCCTGCTCATGGCCGCCAAGTTCGGGGTGCCGGTCTGCCCCCACGCGGGAGGGGTGGGGCTGTGTGAGTATGTGCAGCACCTTTCTGCTATAGACTACATCGCCGTTTCCGGCGCTTTGGAAAACCGCTACCTGGAGTACGTGGACCACCTGCACGAGCACTTTGTGGAGCCGGTGGTCCTCCAGCAGGCCCGCTACCGGCTGCCCCAAAGGCCTGGCTACAGCGCCGAGATTTGGCCCGCCTCGCGCCAGGCCTACCGCTACCCGGATGGGGATTACTGGAAAAGCCGGCTAGGAGGTTAGCATGCCCAGCCCTCATGCCATCCAGCTTCACCCCAAGACCGGTCTGCGCTTTACCCGGCTGGGTCTGGGTACAGCCCCCCTAGGGGGTCTGTTCGCCCCAGTGGACGAGGCCCAGGCCCAGGCCACCCTGGAGGCCGCCTGGCAGGCTGGGCTGCGCTACTTTGACACTGCGCCCCAGTACGGCAACGGGGTGGCCGAACGGCGTACCGGGGCCTTTTTAGGGCAGAAGGCCCGGGAGGCCTTCCTCCTTTCCACCAAGGTGGGGCGGCTTCTGCGCCCAGGTCCGCTGCACCCCAGCCAGCTCGACCCCAGGGGCGAGCCCTACTTCAAGGGGGTGCCCCAGCTCGCCCAGGTCTACGACTACAGCTACCGGGGGGTTATGGTCTCCCTCGAGGAAAGCCTAGAGCGGTTGGGGATGAGCCAGGTGGATATTCTCTACATCCACGACCCCGACGCCGACAACCGCAGCGTGGTCGAGGTGATGGGGGGAGCTTACAAGGCCCTTCTCGAGCTGCGCCAGAAGGGGGTGGTGCGGGCCATCGGGGTAGGGATGAACCACACCGACTGGCTTTTGGAGTTCGCTCGAGCCGGCGACTTTGACCTGCTTTTGGTTGCCGGCCGCTACACCCTGCTGGAGCAAGGAGCCCTACGGGAGCTGCTCCCGCTTTGTGTCCAAAAGGGGATTGGGGTGGTGGTGGGAGGGGTTTACAACAGCGGCCTGCTGGCCAACCCGTCCCCCGGGACCACCTACAACTACACCACTGCCCCCCCAGAGCTCATTGAGCGGGCCCTGGCCCTGCAACGGGTCTGCGAGCGGCACGGGGTGCCCCTCAAGGCTGCGGCCATCCAGTTCCCACTGTGGCACCCGGCGGTGGTCTCGGTCCTCACCGGGGCCCGCTCAGACCGGGAGCTGGAGGAGAATGTGGCTATGTTTCAGACCCCAATACTCCCGGCTTTGTGGCAGGACCTGAAGGCCGGGGGGCTTTTGCCTATGGAGGTTCCCACACCGGAGGACTAAATGCAGCGCTTGAAAGGAAAGTTGGCCCTCGTCACTGCGGCTGGGCAGGGGATAGGCCGGGCCACGGCGGAACGCTTCATCGCCGAGGGGGCCGAGGTGGTGGCCACCGACCTGCACCCCGAGCTGTTGCGGGGCCTGGATTGCCGGCAGGCCCGTATGGACGTCTTGAACCGAGCGGAGATTGAAGCCCTGGTGGCCTTGCTACCCCGGGTGGACATCCTGTTCAACTGCGCGGGGTATGTGCACCACGGCACCATTCTGGAGTGCAGCGACGAGGACTGGGAGTTCAGCTTCAACCTGAACGTGCGCTCAATGTTCTGGACCATGCGGGCGGTCATCCCCAAGATGTTGGAGCAAGGAGGGGGCTCCATCATCAACATCTCCAGCGCGGCCTCCTCCATCAAGGGCGTGCCCAACCGCTTTGTCTACAGCGCCACCAAGGCCGCGGTGATCGGGATGACCAAGGCGGTGGCGGCGGACTACGTGACCCGGGGCATCCGGGCCAACGTCATCTGCCCAGGCACCGTGGACTCCCCTTCCTGGCGGGCCCGGGTGGTGGAACAGGCCCGCCGCACCGGGCAGAGCGAGGAGGAGGTCCGGCAGGCGTTCGTGGCCCGCCAGCCTATGGGCCGGGTGGGCCGGCCAGAGGAGGTGGCGGCCCTGGCCGCCTACCTGGCCTCCGATGAGGCGGCCTTTACCACCGGGGCGGTGCACCTCATTGACGGCGGCTGGGCGATGTGAGGGGGGAGGACATGAAGCTTGTGCGCTATGGTCCCAAAGGGAAGGAGAGGCCCGGGCTGCTGGATGCCGAGGGGCGCTTGCGTGACCTGTCGGGGGTGGTCCCTGACATCCAGGGGCCTGTTCTGAAGAGGCTCCTACCCCGCCTGACCCGGCTAAACCCCACGCGGCTGCCCTTGGTGCCGGGCCGGCCCCGGCTGGGGCCCTGTGTGGGTGGGGTGGGCAAGTTCGTTTGTATTGGCCTGAACTACAAGGACCACGCCGAGGAGACCGGTGCGGCTTACCCCAAGGAGCCGGTGGTTTTCCTCAAGGCCACCAGCGCCATATCCGGTCCTTACGACCCCATCGTGATCCCCCGGGGTTCTCAGAAGACCGATTGGGAGGTGGAGCTGGGGGTGGTCATCGGGCGCACCGCCCGCTACATCTCCGAGGCCGAGGCCCTGGAGTATGTGGCGGGCTATTGTGTGGTCAACGATGTTTCCGAGCGGGCTTTCCAGCTCGAGCGGGGTGGCCAGTGGGACAAGGGCAAGAGCTGCGACAGCTTTGGTCCCATAGGTCCCTACCTGGTGACCCGGGATGAGGTGCCCGATCCGCAGAACCTGCGGCTTTGGCTCGAGGTGGATGGCCGACGCTACCAAAACGGCCACACCCGTGAGATGATTTTTAGCGTGGCCCAGCTCGTGAGCTACGTCAGCCAGTTTATGAGCCTACACCCTGGGGACATCATCGCCACCGGTACTCCAGCGGGGGTAGGCCTGGGTCAGAAGCCCGAACCCGTCTACCTCCGGCCCGGCCAGGTGGTCCGCTTGGGGGTGGAGGGGCTGGGCGAGCAGCGGCACCGGGTGGTGGCGGAGGAGGATTAGACCTTGCGCTGGATTTGGCCTCTTTGGCTCCTCTTGGCTTCGGCCTGCGCCCCCGTGGTCCAGGTGCGCCCGGTGGAGGGGGTGTCCGGCCGGGTGCAGATTACCTTTGACCGCTGGGGGGTGCCGCACATTCGGGCCCAGTCGGACCTGGATGTGTTTTTTGCCCAGGGGTACGTGCACGCCCGCGACCGGCTTTTTCAGATGGAGCTGGGCCGCCGTGCTGCCCAGGGCCGGCTCGCGGAGGTGCTGGGGGCAGGCTTGGTGGAGCAGGACCGCTTCTTCCGCACCTGGGGCCTTTACCGCGCGGCGGAGGCCTCGCTGCCGTACCACTCGGATTTCGCCCGGCAGGCCCTGGAGGCCTACGCCGCGGGGGTCAACCGGTTCATCCAGGAAGGAGAGTTGCCCCTGCCCTTCCGCCTGCTGGGTTTTGCCCCCGAGCCCTGGAAGCCTGCCGACAGCCTGGCCTGGGGTAAGCTCCAGTCCTACGACCTGGGCCAGACCTGGCAGGACGAGATTGACAACCTGTACATCCTGAACAAGGTGGGCTGGGAGGGCTTTGAGGAGCTACGGGGCGGCTACCCGGAGGGCTGGCCCACGGTGCTACAGCCGGAGGACCTACGGGGGATGCGGGAGGAGGAAAAGGGGGTGGGGGCGCTGCCCTGGGGCCTGTGGGCTTCCTTGCAGGGAGTGAGCGAGCTTTCCGAGCGGCTTGTGCTGGCGGCTCGAGCCCTCGAGCAGGGCTCCAACAACTGGGTCTTGGCTGGGGGGCGCACCGCCACCGGCAAGCCCATGCTGGCCAACGACCCCCACCTGCGCTTGCAAAACCCCGCGCTTTGGTACCTGGTGGACCTGCAGGGCCCTACCTACCGGTCCATCGGGGCCAGCATCCCGGGGGTGCCGGGGGTAATCCTGGGCCGCAACGACCGGGTGGCCTGGGGGGCCACCAACGTGCGGCCCGATGTGATGGACCTGTTCGTGCTGGAGCTAGAGGGTTCGGCCTACCGCACCCGCTTGGGGCTGGTGCCCTTGCGACAGCGGCAGGAGGTTATCCGTGTGCGGGGGGGGGCGGATGTGGTCTTCACCGTGCGGGAGAGCGAGTATGGCCCCTTGATCTCCGACCTGGGGCCGGCCCTTCTGCGCTTCGGCCTTACCCCGGGGGTTCCCCTGGCCTCGGAGGGCCAGGCGGTGGCGGTGCGCTGGACGGGCCTGGACCCCGACGACACCACCCTGGACGCCTACTTGGGCATGAACCGGGCCACAAACGCCGCAGAGTTCCGCGAGGCCCTGCGCCGCTACGTGGCCCCTATGCAAAACTTCGTCTACGCTGATGTGGACGGGAACATCGGCTACATTGCGCCGGGGCGGGTGCCCTTGCGCAACTGGGATGGGCGTTTCCCGGCAAGGGGGTTTGACCACTACTGGAGGGGGTATGTTCCCTTTGAGCGGCTTCCCCAGGTGGTGAACCCGCGGGAGGGCTTCGTGGTCAGCGCCAACAACCGGGTCTTGCCCCACGGGGGGCCGGACATCTCCACCTACACCACCGAGGTTTTCCGGGCCCAGCGCATCCGTGAGCTGATTCAAGGCCAAGCTCGAGCCAGCCTGGAGGACATGGCCCGCTGGCAGGTGGATACCTACTCCCTCATTGCCCGGGAGATGCTCCCGGGGCTTTTGGCCCTGCGCCCGGCCAGCGAGGCTGCCCGCCGGCTGCAGGAGGCGGTGCGGAACTGGGACCTGCGGGCCGAGCTGGACTCGGTGGGGGCCACCGCCTTTGCTTTTTACTACCGGGAGGTTTCGCGGATGCTGGAGGATGAGCTGGGGGTGCGCTATCCTCCCGTTCCCTACACCTTTATCAAGACCCTGCGGGAGGATGGGCACTGGTGTGGGAACGCCGCTTTGGGCATCCGAAGTTGCGCCGAGTTTATGGCCCTGGCCCTGGAGCGGGCGGGGGCGGAGCTCGAGCGCAGGATGGGCCCTGACCCCAGCCGCTGGCAGTGGGGCCGGCTCCACCAGGCCAGCATCGCCTCTCCTCTGGCCTCGCTCCCCCTTATTGGGGGTCTTTACGCCCGCACCATACCCACCCCGGGCTCAATTCAGACCGTGAACGTGGCCAGCTACAACCAGGACACCTTCTTGCACACCTCTGGGGCCTCGTTGCGCACCCTGTTTGACCTGGCCGACCTGGACAACAGCCGGGTTATCTACCCCATGGGGCAGTCCTCCGATCCCTTTAGCCCGCACTACGACGATTTGCTGGAGCTTTGGCGGGACGGCCAGTACATTCCCTTGAGCACCCGCCCCTCCGACTGGGGGCGGAGCTGGACGCTCGAGCTTCGGCCCCAATGAGGGGGTTGCCATGGCCCGTGGGTACCAGGTCTTGGTGGTGGGCGCGGGCATTGTTGGTGCGGCCTGTGCCTACCGACTGGCCGAGCGGGGCCTCCGGGTAGGGGTGCTCGAGCGGGCCCCCGCCCCCGCGATGGGCTCCACCGGCAGGAGCGCGGCGGGGGTGCGGGTGCAGTTTACCGAGGCCATCAACGTCCTTTTATCCTGGCACTCAATTCTGGAATACCGCGAGATGCCTGAGGCGGTCTACCGGCCCCTTGGCTACATGTTTTTGGTGCCGGAAGGCCGCTGGGCGGCCCACATGGCGGGGGTGGACCTGCAGCGGAGCCTGGGGGTCCCGGTGGAGGTGTGGGGGCTGGAGGAGGCCCAGCGGCGGCTGGCGTTTGAGCCCCAGGCCCCTGGGCTGGAGCCCATTCGGGGAGCGACCTTTGGCCCTGCGGATGGCGTGGTGGACCCCCACGGCATCTGTTTGGAGTACCTGCAGCGGGCCCGGCGGCTGGGCGCGGAGGTGCATACCGGGGTGGAGCTTCTCTCGGCCCGCCGGGTGGAGGGGGTCTGGGAGGTGCGGACCCCCGGAGGGGTACTCCACGCCGAGGTCATCCTCAACGCCGCGGGGGCC
>NZ_QWKZ01000068.1 GCF_003574085.1 Meiothermus luteus
GGGGAGGTCTTTGTGGGCGAGGCGGGGGAGGGCGTGTACGCGGCGGCGGGGCACGGCCGAAACGGCGTGCTCCTCGCTCCTTGGACGGCGAAGCGGCTCCTAAAGCTTATGGGGGTGGAAGGATGACGCAGCTGGAAGCGGCGAGGAAGGGGATCATCACCGAGGAGATGGCCTACGTGGCGGAGCGGGAGGGGGTTTCCCCCGAGTTCGTGCGGGAAGGGGTGGCTTCGGGGCGGATCGTCATCCCCCGCAACAAGAACCACGCCACCTTGGTGGACTTCAAGGGTATTGGCGAGGGGCTTTCCGTGAAGGTCAACGCCAACCTGGGCACCTCTTACGATTACGTGGACGTGGAGGAGGAGGTGGAGAAGGCCAAGGTGGCCATCCGCTACGGGGCGGACACCATCATGGACCTCTCCACCGGGGGGGACCTCAAGGAGATCCGGCGGCGGATCCTCGAGGTGGCCACCGTCCCCCTGGGCACCGTGCCCGTCTACGAGGCGGAGTTCCGCGCCGCCAAGCGCAAGAACTTCTTTGACATGTCCGCGGACGAGCTCTTTGAGGTCATTGAGGAGCACGGGAAGCAGGGGGTGGACTACATCACCGTGCACGTGGGGGTGACCTTGAAGAACCTGGAGGTCTACCGAAATAGCCCCCGCACCACGGGCATCGTGAGCCGGGGAGGAGGGCTCATGGCCGCCTGGATGCTCCACCGGGGGGAGGAGAACCCCCTCTACGCCCGCTTTGACGACCTCCTGGACATCGCCCGCACCTACGACATGACCCTCTCCCTGGGGGACGGCCTGCGTCCCGGCTCCCTGGCGGACAGCACCGACCGGGCGCAGATCGCCGAGCTCCTCACCATCGGGGAGCTGGTGGAGCGGGCGCGGCGCGCCGGGGTCCAGGCCATGGTGGAAGGCCCCGGGCACATCCCCTTGAACGAGGTGGCCACCAACGTCCAGATCCAGAAGAAGCTCACGGGGTATGCGCCCTTCTACATCCTGGGGATGCTCCCCGTGGACACCGCCGCCGGCTTTGACCACATCGCCGGGGCCATTGGGGGAGCCTTGGCGGGCTGGTGGGGTGCGGACATGCTTTGCTACCTGACCCCGGCGGAGCACCTGGGCCTGCCCACGGCGGAGCAGGTGAAGGAGGGCGTGATCGCCTTCAAGATCGCCGCCCACGCCGCGGACGTGGCCCGGGGGAACCCCAGGGCCCTGGAGCGGAACCGGAGGATGTCCGAGGCCCGCTACCGCCTGGACTGGGAGACCCAGTTCGCCCTCTGCCTCTTCCCCGAGGAGGCCCGGCGGCTCAAGGAGGAGCGGGGAAGCCGCACCAAGGCCTGCAGCATGTGCGGGCCCTTCTGCCCCATGAACCTGGTGGAGGCGGTGCTGAGGGGCAAGGGGAGGCTGGAGCTCCCGGTGGCATGAGGGTGGCCCTCACCATCGCCGGCTCGGACTCCGGGGGTGGGGCGGGGGTGCAGGCGGACCTCAAGACCTTTTTCCGCTTCGGGGTCTATGGGGCGAGCGCCCTCACCCTGGTCACGGCCCAGAACACCCTGGGAGTAGAGCGGGTTTACCTCCTTTCCCCGGAGCTCGTCTACGCCCAGATCCAAAGCGTGGCCGAGGACCTTCCCGTCCACGCCGCCAAGACCGGGGCTTTGGGGAGCGGGGAGATCGTGGCGGCGGTGGCGGAGGCGGTGGCCCGCTTCGGCCTGAGGCCCTTGGTGGTGGACCCCGTGATGGTGGCCAAGGGCGGGGATTCCCTTCTCGCCGAGGAGGCCGTGGCGGCGCTAAAGGAGCGGCTTTTTCCCTTGGCGGACCTCATCACCCCAAACCGCCTCGAGGCCGAGGCCCTCTTGGGGAGGCCCATCCGCACCCTGGAGGAGGCGAAGGAGGCCGCCCAGGCCCTTTTGGCCCTGGGTCCCAAGGCGGTGCTCCTCAAAGGGGGGCACCTGGAGGGGGAGGAGGCGGTGGACCTCCTGGCGACCCGGGAGGGGGTGCAGGCCTACGCCGCGCCCCGGGTGGCCACCCGGAACACCCACGGCACGGGCTGTACCCTCTCGGCGGCCATCGCCGCCCTATTGGCCCTGGGGAAGCCCTTGGCCGAGGCGGTGGCGGAGGCCAAGGCCTACCTTACCCGCGCCCTAAAGACGGCGCCCCCCTTGGGCCATGGCCACGGACCCCTGAACCACTGGGCCTGACCCCACCTCACCCACCGACCAGGGTGCCTAACCATCAACAACAGACCGCTCAACCTTTGCGCTGCTTGGGCCCTGGGCTTCTCCCCTACCCATCAGCAAAGGCAGCAACTGAGCTGCCGTGGCGATGGCGATGGCCTCCGGGGCCTTGCTCTGGGTGAGAGGTAGGCCAATGGGGCAGGTGACCCGGGCCAGGTCAGCCTGGGATAGGCCCTGCTGCAAGAGCTTGTGCTGGAAGTTGCGCCACTTGACCACCGAGCCAATCAGGCCGATAAAGCCCAGGTCGCCCCGGCGCAGGGCAGCCTCGAGCACGAACAAATCCTCGGCGTGGTCGTGGGTCATGATGACCAGGTGCGCCCCTGCCGGCAGGTCTTGAACAACGCTGTCCAGGATGGGGGCCTGGAAGACCCGTAGCCTTGCCGCACCCTGCAGGGGCTTTAGGCGCTCCTCGCCCAGCAT
The DNA here is from genome assembly GCF_003574085.1 of Meiothermus luteus. Taxonomy (GTDB): domain Bacteria; phylum Deinococcota; class Deinococci; order Deinococcales; family Thermaceae; genus Meiothermus; species Meiothermus luteus. The sequence continues at coordinate 2,660 of NZ_QWKZ01000068.1, forward strand.
GGCGGCCCTCGAGTCCACCAGCCACAGCTCGATGGGCAGGATCGAGAGCACTTTGGCCAGGGCCCAGCCCACATGCCCCACCCCAAAGAGGGCCACCGTGGGGCGAACGGGATGGACGGCCTCGAGCAAAACCTGCACCTCCCCCCCGCAGCACTGCACCCCGTGCTCGGCGGGGGCGTTCTCGGTGAGGCGCAGGGTGTGCACCTGCGGGGCCCGCCTCCCCTCCTCCAGCATCTTCCGGGCCAGCCCGATGGCGGTGGCCTCGAGGTTCCCCCCGCCGATGGTGCCGTAAACCGCTTCGACCGTCACCAGCATCTTGGCTCCGGCCTCGCGCGGGGCGTGCCCCCGCACCGAGAGCAGGGTCACCACCACCAGGGGCACCCTCTGCTCGGTCAGGTAGGAAAGGTGCTCAAACCACAACATCCTCACCACCAGACCTGAATCGGAAACTGGGCAAACGCCGGGTCATTGGTCAGCAGGGGCAGCCCTTCGAGGTCAGCCTGGGCCGCCAGCAGGCGGTCAAAGGGATCTCGGTGGGCCACCTCCCAAAGACCAGCCTTTAGCGCGTGGGCCCGGCTTACCTCGAGTTCTTCCGCCTGCAAACCGTCCACAGCCTTTCCGTAAGCCTGTACCACGGATTTGGCATGGGCCAGCCGGCCTAGGCGGTACCTGGTGGCAATCTCCAGGGCGCTTACGCTGCTGAGCACAATCTGGGTTTCGGGGTTTTGCAAGAGCTTTAGGGCCTTGCGTGAGAGCTTCTCGGGCTCGAGCACCGCCCACAAAAAGGTATGGGTATCCAGCAAAACCCTCATTCCCAGGCCCTCAGCTCTGCTTCCGGTAGGGGCTCAAAAAAAGCCTCATCCACCCTACCCCGCATGAACCCCAACCGGCGTTTCTTGGGTTTCTCTAAAGGCACCAGCCGGGCGTAGGGCTGGCCGTTTTTGGCCAGGATGATCTCCTCACCTGCGCGCACCCGCTCGAGCAGGCTCGAGAGATGGGTCTTGGCTTCGTGAACGTTGATGACCTTGGCCATTTGCTTAGTTTAGTTCAGTAAACTAAGTACATCAATCCCCCGTAACCAAGGCCCTCTGCCGCACCTTCTCTATCGCCCAGTAGACCGCCTCGGGCGTGGCCGGCGAGGCCAGCTCCACGATGCCCTCCCCAAAGGCCGCCACCGCGTCCTTCAGGGCCTCGCGCACCGAGATGGCCAGCATCAGGGGAGGCTCCCCCACCGCTTTGGAGCCGTACACCACCCCTGGCTCGGTGGCCCGGGGCAGAAGCCGCACGTTGAAGACCTCGGGCAGCTCGGAGAAGCTGGGCAGCTTGTAGGTACTGGCCGAGCGGGTGACCACCTGGCCCTTCTCGTCCCAGCGCAGGTCTTCCAGGGTGAGCCAGCCCAGGCCCTGGATAAAGCCCCCTTCCACCTGGCCCAGATCCACCAACGGCGAGAGTGAGTCGCCCACGTCGTGCAGGATGTCCACCCGGCGCAGGGCGTACTGCCCCGTAAAGCCATCCACCTCCACCTCGCTCACCGCAGCCCCAAAAGCGAAGTAGTGGAAAGGCTTACCCCACATGCGGGTTTTGTCCCAGTGAAGCCCCGGCGTGCGGTAGAAGCCGTCGGCAAAGAGCTGCACCCGCTGGGCATAGGCGGTCTTTACAACCTCGGTAAAGCTCAGCCGCTCCTGGGGCTTCCAGAGGCTATACACCTGGCCCTCCTCAAAGACCACATCGGCCGGGTTGACCCCAAAGCGCTGCGCGGCCACCCCGGCCAGGCGGGCCCGAATCTTCTCGCAGGCTGCCTTGACCGCAGCCCCGTTTAGGTCGGCTCCGGTGGAGGCGGCGGTGGCCGAGGTGTTGGGTACCTTGTCGGTGCGGGTAGGCATGACCCGGATGGCCTCGAGGGGCACCCCCAGGGCCTCGGCGGCAATCTGCTGAATCTTGGTGTGCAGCCCCTGACCCATCTCGGTGCCGCCGTGGTTGACCTGCACCGAGCCGTCCTGGTAGACCAGGACCAGCGCCCCGGCCTGGTTGTAGGTGGTGAAGTTGAAGGAGATGCCGAACTTCACCGGGGTGATGGCCAGGCCGCGCTTGCGGTGGGGGCTTTGGGTATTGAAGCGCCTAATCTCCTCACGCCGCCGCTCAAACTCGGCGCTCTGCTTGAGCTCTTCCCAAATGAGCTGGATGCGCTCCACGTCCTTTACTTCCTGGCCGTAGGGAGTGATGTTCCTGCCTCCTTCTTGCCGGTAGAAGTTGCGCTCCCGCACCACCTCGGGGGGCAGGCCCAGGCTGCGGGCCACCCGGTCCAGAATGTCCTCAATGAAGACCATCCCCTGCGGCCCCCCAAAGCCCCGGAAGGCGGTCTGGGAGGTCTTGTGGGTCTTGCAGACCCGCCCCACCGCCTGCAGGTTGGGGATGTAGTAGGCGTTGTCTATGTGGCAAAGCGCCCGGGCCAGCACCGGCTCGCTCAGGTCCTGCGACCAGCCACCGTCGGAATAGAGTTCCATCCAAAGGGCCTGCAACCGGCCATCTTCGGAAAAACCCACTTTCCAGCGGGCATAAAAGGGGTGGCGCTTGCCGGTGAGGGTGATGTCCTGAAGCCGGTTGAGCCGCACCCGCACCGGGCGTCCGGTGAGGTAGGCCCCCAGGGCCGCCACCGCCGCGTAGGGGTTGGCCTGGACCTCCTTGCCCCCAAAGCCCCCGCCCATCCGGATGCACTGCACCGTAACCCGGTTGCGCGGCAGGCCCAGCACCTGGGCCACAATCTCCTGGGTCTCGGAGGGGTGCTGGGTGGAGGCGTGCACGAAGACCTGGCCCGATTCGTCAAGGAGGGCTATGGAGGCCTGGGTCTCGAGGTAGAAGTGCTCCTGCCCGCCGAGCTCGAGCGCCCCCTCCATCACCCGCGCAGAGGCCCTGAAGCCGGCCTCCACATCCCCCCGGCGAACCTCCAAGGTGGCCCCCTGGAAACTCCCCTGCCGGATGGCTTCCTGAATGCTCAGAATGGCCGGCAGGGGCTCGTAGGCCACCTCAACCCGCTCGGCCCCCAGCCGGGCCGCCTCCTCGCTCTCGGCCAGCACCCAGGCCACCGCCTGGCCAAAGTACATGACCTCTTCGGGAAACAGCGGCTCGTCGCCCTTGAGGCCCGAGTCGTTGAGGCCCGGCACATCCCTCGCGGTGAGCACCCGCACCACCCCCGGCACGGCCAGCGCCGGGGCCGGCTCCAGCCGCAGGATGCGGGCGTGGGCATGGGGGGCCTGCACCGGCCAGGCGTGGAGGGCGTTTGGGTAGCGGGGCAGCAGGTCGTCGGTGTAGAGGGCCCGCCCGGTCACGTGCAGGGGGGCCGACTCGTGGGGGATGGCCTTTCCGACCGCTTTCATACCCATACCTCCTGGTTTTCCAGGTAAAACTTCAAAAGCAGGTTCCCCAGCATGGCCCTGCGGTAGGCCGCGCTGCCCCGGTGGTCGCTGATGGGCTGGAACTCGCTCCGCAAGACCTCCGCGGCAGCCCGCACGGTGCGCTCCTCCCAGGGCTTGCCCAAGAGGAAGGCCTCGGTCTGATAGGCCCGCGCCGGGGTGGGGGCCACCCCACCCAGCCCGATGCGAAGCCGCTTCACCCGGCCCTCTTCCAGCTCCAGCGCGAAGGCCGCAGCCACCGTGGAAATATCGTCTAGGGGGCGCTTGGCCACCTTGTAGAAGCGGGCTATGGAGGCCAGGGGCAGGGGTATCCGCACCGCCCGGATAAGCTCGCCGGGCATCAGAGCGGTCTTGCGGTAGCCGGTGAAGAAGCCCTCCAGCGGGAGCGTGCGCTCTCCTGACGGGCCGGCCAGCACCACCTCGGCCCCCAGGGCCAGCAGCACCGGGGGCCCATCGCCAATGGGCGAGGCCGTTCCCAGGTTGCCCCCCAGGGTGGCCCGGTTGCGGATTAAGCGGGAGGCAAAAAGGGGAAACCAGGCCGAGAGGAGGGGGATGCGGCCCTGCAGGGCGCGCTCGAGCTCCGAGAGGGTCAGACCGGCCCCAAGCTCCACATAGGCCGCATCCCAGCGCAGGGTCTTCAGCTCGGGGAGGGCGCTTATGTCAAGAAGGGCTTCGGCCCGGGCAAAGCGCTGGTTGGCCTCCACCGCTAGGTCGGTGCCCCCGGCCAGCAGCCGGGCCTGGGGGTACTCGGCTTGCATCTGGAAAAGCTCGGCTAAGGAGGTGGGGCGCAAATAGGTGCGCCCGGCGGTGTAGCGCACTGGGCCGGGCTCGGGCGCAGGTTGCTCCAGCCGCCGGGCCAGGGGGTCGTCCGGCGGGAGTTCCCCTAGGGAAAGGGCGGCGTCGCGGATGGGGCGGTAACCGGTGCAGCGGCAGAGGTTGCCCGAGAGGGCCTCGAGGTCAAAGCCCTGCCGCCCCTTGCGATAGTACTCCGCGGCCATGCTCACAACGAACCCCGGCGTACAGTAGCCGCACTGCGAGCCCCCCTGGAGCATGGCCTCCTGCACCGGGTGCAGCCTATCCCCTTGGGCCAGCCCCTCCACCGTCCAGACCTCCTGGCCGGCCAGGCTGGGCAGAAGCAGCAAGCATCCGTTCACGGCCTCCAAGCGCGAGCCCTGCCCGTCGGGCCGCAAGAGCAGCACCGCGCAGGCCCCACACTCCCCCTCGGCGCAGCCCTCCTTGCTCCCGGTAAGCCCCCTACCCCGCAGCCAAGAGAGCAGGGTGGTGTGGGGCTCTATCCCCTCAACCCGAACCGTCTTGCCGTTGAGCCTAAATTCAATGGTATCCATAACGTTGCGCCCCACGCCCAATCCACCGCATTCGTCAAGCATTTGGTTTATTCGGTATATCAGGATACCACCCAATCCTCAGCCCTGGGGTGGGCTCGGCCAGGCCTCTAGGTTTCGGCTGGGGTTGGCTGCCTCCATCGCCCCCCTCCCCGAGGGCGAGGTGATGCGCTGGATGAATATGTCTACCAGCTTGGGGTCTAGTTTTTTCCCCTTGAGCCGCTGAAGCTCCTCAATAATCTCGGCAGGCTTCCAGGCCCGCTTGTAAGGGCGGGGGCTGTAGAGGGCATCAAAGGTGTCCACCACCGCAAAAATGCGAGCCAGGATGGGGATGTCCTGGCCCTTAAGCCCGTCGGGGTAGCCCGTGCCGTCCCAGTTCTCGTGGTGGTGGCGGACCACCTCGAGGGTCTCTTGGGGCAGGAAGGGCACCCGGGAGAGCATCTCCCAGCCTTTGATGACGTGGCTCTTCATCACCTCCCACTCCTCATCGGTGAGCTTACCGGGCTTACGGAGGATATGGTCGGAGATGGAAAGCTTGCCAATATCGTGAAGATAAGCTCCCCAGCGGAGAAATTTGCGCATGCTGGCGTCCAATCCCACGTCCTGCGCAAGCTGGTCTGCCCAGGCCGCCACCCGCTTGGTGTGCCCTTGGGTCTCGTGGTCGCGAAACTCCAAGGCCAGCCCCAAGGCCCTTAGGGTTCCATCGTAGGCGTCCTCGAGCTGCTTCAGGGCCTCCATCTGCCCAAGCTGGGCCCCCATGACCCGGGCCAGGGAGTTGACGATGGCCTTCTCCCTGGCCTCAAAGGGTCTGTGCCCCTCTCGAGCCAGTATGACCACCCCCAACGGGCGCTTCTGCCGCGCCGAAACCGGCACCGCCGCAGTGGACCAGCCCACGCTCTCGGGTATGCCCTCCAGGTAGTTGCCCACGGTGAAGCTGTCGGTCAAGGAGGCCAGGCTGCTGAGCTTCTGCTGGGGAAGGTGCCGCCCCCGATAGCGCTCCAGCCCTCCCCGCGCGCTCACCACCACCGGTCTCCCCTCCCGGAAGCGGACAAAGGCCAGGTGTGGGGCAATCTTCAGGTTGTGCAGGGCGGTCATGGCGCTCTCGGTCAGCTCCAGGGGGTCGGCGGCGTTGCTGATGGCCAGGCTACCTTCCTCGAGCAGGTGCATGTAGCGGAGCGACTCCTCGAGTTCCCACTTCCTCCGCCAGTCCCGCTCCCGCAGCACCGCCACAAACCCCAGGGCCAGGCCCCCCGGCAGGGTGGTAACGAGCAAGCTGTCCCAATTGACCCCCCCCCAGGGGTAGAGGTGCTGCAGCAGGTTGTTCCCGAGCAACAGGGGCACCACCCAAACCAGGCCCCTGAGGCCAGCCTGCCAGGCCAGGGGGATGAGGAAGAGGAAGGCGAAAGCCTGGTAGTCATCGGGCAGCGTGAAAAACGAAAAACCGCCCCAGACCAAAAAGGCCAGCAGGTTCAAGACCCTGCCGTAGAAGGTTTGCTTTAGACCGGTCATAACGCTGCCCCCAATCTAGCACCGGTGGGGGCAGGGGCTGGGTCATTTGCCAAAGGTAAAAGCCGGGGGCTCCCGGCTTTTTGGTGGGCTGTGCAGGACTCGAACCTGCAACCTACTGATTAAGAGTCAGCAGCTCTACCGATTGAGCTAACAGCCCAAGCAGATGTTAAATCTAAGCGCCCCGCCGAGGCTTGTCAAGCAGAAGCGGGCCCGCCCAGGGCTTTTAGACCGGCAACCTGGCGATTATGATTTTGTGCAATGGGCAAACCCCTCCTGCAGCTACGCGACATCACCAAGCGCTTCCCGGGGGTAGTGGCCAACGACAGGGTGAGCCTCGAGCTCTACCCCGGCGAGGTGCTCGCGCTCCTGGGGGAGAACGGAGCTGGAAAGTCCACCCTTGTCTCCATCCTCTATGGCCTCTACCGGCCCGACGAGGGGGAGATTCTCATAGAGGGCAGCCCTGTGCGGATAGCCTCCCCAGTAGACGCCCTCCGCCACGGCATTGGCCTGGTGCCCCAGCACCCGGTGCTGGTGGGCCGGCACACCGTGGCCGAGAACCTGGCCCTAGGCTCCGGCGCGGCCCTCTTTCCCAGCCGGCGCATTCTGCCCCTTATTGAGCGAATTGCCGGAGGGTACGGCCTGCAGGTGGACCCCAGGGCCTACGTGCACCAGCTCTCCCCCGGCGAGAAGCAGCGGGTGGAAATCGTGCGGGCCTTGCTGCGGGGGGCCAAGGTGCTTATCCTGGACGAACCCACCAGCGTACTCACCCCTCAAGAAGCCCAGGCCCTCTTCAGGGTGATGCGCGAGCTAAAGGCGGCGGGAAAATCGCTCATCTTTATCTCCCACAAGCTGGACGAGGTGCTCTCCATCGCTGACCGCTGCGTGGTGCTGCGGCGGGGGCGGGTGGTCGGCGACCTACCCATAGAGAGGGCCAGCAAGACCAGCCTAGCCGAGCTGATGGTAGGGCGGCAGGTAAGCTTTGAGCGCCGGCGGCAGACCCCTGCACCAGGCCCAGTGGTCCTGCGGGTGGAGGGGCTGGAAGCCCGATCCGAGCGAGGGCTCCCCACCCTGCGGGGGGTGGGTTTTGAGCTGCGCGCGGGGGAGGTGCTGGGCATAGCCGGTATTGCTGGGAACGGCCAAAGCGAGCTGGTGGAGGTGCTGGCCGGCCTGCGACGTCCGCAAGGGGGGCGGGTGCTGCTGGAGGGCAAATCCCTACCCTCCGACCCGGCCCGGCTCTTCACCCTGGGGGTAGCCCACATCCCGGAGGACCGCATCCGCATGGGCAGCGTCCCCAACATGAGCGTAGCCGAGAACCTAGCCCTGCGCAGTTTTGAGCAACCCCCCATAGCCCACGGCTTTCTTCTAAACCCCAAGGCCTTGGCTACCCAGGCCCAGGAGCAGGTGAGGGCCTACGCCATCGCCACCCCCAGCGTGCACACCCCAGCCCGGCTGCTTTCCGGGGGCAACCTGCAGAAGGTGATCCTGGCTCGAGAGCTCGCCACCCAAGCCCGGCTCATCCTGGCGGTGCACCCCACCTATGGCCTGGACATTGGCGCCACTGAGCAGGTCCACGAGGCCTTGCTGCACCAGACACGCCTAGGGGCTGCGGTGGTACTGGTCTCCGAGGACCTAGAAGAGCTACTTTCCCTCTCCGACCGGATTGGGGTGATGCACCGGGGGGAGCTGCTCGGCCCTTATGCGGCAACGGAGGTCTCCCGCGAGCAGATTGGCCTATTGATGACCGGAGGTGCGGCGTGAGGCTCGAGCCCCTTCCCAACCCCTCGCCCCTGCGCTCGGTCGGGGTTACCCTGCTGGCCCTGGGGCTGGCCTTCGCCCTGGTGGGGGGGGTGTTCTGGGCCTATGGCCTGGGCCCGCTCGAGGCCTACCGGACCATGCTGGAGGGCACCCTGCTGGACCCCCGGGGCTGGCAGGAGGTCCTAAGGCGGACCATTCCCCTCCTGCTCATCGGCGTAGGCCTCAGCCTGGCCTTCCGCACCCAGTTCTACAACATCGGCGCCGAGGGGCAGCTCTTGCTGGGGGCGGTACTGGCCGCCGGGGTGGCCCTCTTCCTCCCCCTGCCTCCAGCCCTGAGCCTGCCTGCCATGGCCCTGGCCGCGGCCCTGGGCGGGGCCTTGTGGTGCGGGCTGGCCGCCTGGCTTAAAAACCGCCTTAGCGTCAACGAAATCCTCACCACCCTGATGCTCAACTACGTGGCCCAGTCGCTGGTCATCTACCTCATCAACGGACCCTGGCGGGGCAAGGACGTGCGGGGCTACATTTACTCCGACCGCTTCGCCGAGCACCAGCAGCTCCCGGTACTCCTGGGCACCAACGTACACTGGCCCACCCTGGCGCTCGGGGTCGTGCTGGCCCTTCTGCTGCAACTCTTGCTCTTCCGTTCCACCCTGGGCTTCCGGCTGCGGGTGGTGGGGGAAAACCCAGGAGCGGCCCGCTACCTGGGAATCCCCCAAAGCCGCGCCTTCCTGGTGGTGGCCCTCATCACCGGAGGGACAGCCGGGCTGGCGGGGTTCGGCGAGATTGCAGGCATCCACCACCGCCTCATTGAGCCCACCCAGCTCTCCTCCGGCTATGGCTTCACCGCCATCATCGTGGCCTGGCTGGCTCGAGGCCACCCGGCCCTGGTGCTCCTGACCGCCCCCCTGATGGGCCTGATTCTGGCCGGGGGGGATGTGCTCAAGGTGGCCCTTAACATGCCCTTTCGCATTGTGGACGTCTTTAGCGGGGTGATGCTCTTCGCCCTGATTGGGTCGGAGCTCTTCCTGCACTACCGCTTGCGCCTTAGGTGAGTTATGGAAGAAGTCCTAAACGCGCTAGCTCGAGCCCTCTCCTTCGGCACCCCTCTGCTCATCGCCTGCCTGGGGGCTCTGCTCAACGAGCGGGCCGGGGTGGTGAACCTGGGGGTGGAGGGCATGATGGCCCTGGGCGCCCTGGCCGGCTTTGCGGTGGCCTACGGGGAAGGAGGGAATGGCAACCTCTGGCTGGCGGTGCCAGCAGCCATGCTGGCCGGAGGCCTGGCCGCACTGCTGCACGGATTTGTCACCATCACCCTGCAGGCCAACCAGTTCGTCTCCGGCCTGGCCTTGAGCATGGTGGGGCTGGGGGTGGCTGGGCTTCTGGGCAAACGCTACGAGGGGCTGCCCCTCTTCGACCACCCCCCCGAGGGGCCCTTTATCCTAGGGGCCATCGGACTGGCGCTGCTGCTGGCCTTCCTCTTTAGCGCCACCCGGCTGGGCCTGGCCTTGCGCTCGGTGGGCGAGAACCCAGCGGCGGCCGACCTTTTGGGCCTCAACGTACTGGCCCTGCGCTACGGAGCGGTGGTGGCAGGGGGTGCCCTGGCCGGGCTGGCTGGGGCCTATCTCTCGCTGGTCTACCGCCCCTCCTGGACCGACGGGATGACCGCGGGGCTGGGCTGGATCGCCGTGGCCTTGGTTATTTTTGTCGGCTGGAACCCCCTCAGGGCCATCTTCGGTGCGGTCTTCTTTGGGCTTCTATACTACCTGCAGTTCCGGCTCCAAGGCCAAAGCGGCATCCCCAGCGAGGTGTTTGCCAGCCTCCCCTACCTGCTGGTTATACTGGTGCTGGCTCTATCAGGGCTGCGTGGACAGCAGGGCAACGCCCCCGAAGCCTTGGGCAAGCCCTATCGGCGAGGTGAACGTTAGGCCCAGAAGCTGAAAACCAGCCCAGGAGGTGCAGCATGAAGACTCGGCTCTTGGCTCTCGTTGCAGCGATCGGCCTCGGGTTCGGCTTAGCCCAGCAGGCCAACCTCAAGGCCTGCTTCATCTACGTAGGCCCCATTGGCGATGTGGGCTGGACCTACGCCCACGACGAAGCCCGCCGGGCCGCCGAGAAGGCCATCCCAGGCCTTACCACCCAGTACGTAGAGTCGGTCAAACCTGCCGACACCCTGGCCACCGTAGACCGGCTGGTGGCAGGGGGGTGCAACGTAATCTTCACCACCTCCTTTGACTTCATGGACCAGACCCTCGAGGCGGCCAAGAAATACCCCAACGTCATCTTCGCCCACGCCTCCGGCTTCAAGCGGGCCCCCAACATGCTCACCTACATGGCCGACTTCTACCAAATCTACTACCTCAACGGCCTGATGGCCGGGGCCCTGACCAAAAGCGGCAAGGTGGGCTACGTGGCGGCCTTCCCTATTCCCGAGCTCAAGCGCCACATCTCGGCCTTTGCCCTAGGGGTGCGGGCGGTCAACCCCCGGGCCACCGTCAACGTCAAGTGGATTAACGCCTGGTACGACCCGGTAAAAGCCCGTGAAGCCACCGAGGCCCTGATAGCCGAGGGGAACGACATCGTCGCTTTTACCGAGGACACCGCCACGGTCATCCAAACCGCAGCTCGCCGCAGGGTGCCCAGCTTTAGCCACTACAACTCCATGTACAAGTACGCCCCCGACTACGTGGTCTCGGGGCAGCTCGTGGACTGGAGTGTAATCTACATTGACATCCTAAAGAAGGTGCAAAACGGCACCTACACCCCCAAAAACCTGGAGAACGTGGACTACTGGTGGCTGGCCCGGGAACGTGCGGTCATGCTTGGGGCCCAGGTCGGGATGCCCATCAACCCCAAGTTTGAACCCGCCCTGAAGCAGGCCACTATGGTGGTCAACGGCAAGCGGGTGAGCGTCTACGACCGGGTAATGGAGCTCTACAAAGACATCCAAAGCCCAAACCCCAAGTGGGACCCCTTCACCGGCCCCATCCGCGACCGCAACGGGGTCCTGCGGGTGCCCGCGGGGCGCAAGATGACCGTCAAGGAGCTCAACGAAATGCAATGGGTGGCCCCGGGGGTGGTGGGCCCGGTACCGGACGAACCTAAGTAGGCCATCCGATGGCCGCGGGGCAGCTCTGCCCCGCGGCCCGGTTTTGTATATTGGCCCTGTGCACCTGATCGTCGGTCCCCCCGCCTCGGGGAAAACCAAAAGGCTCCTGGAGGTAGCCCACAGCTACCTGCGCCAGCGCAAAAGGGTCTGGTGGGTTGCCCTTCCCACGCAAAAGGCCTACATCTACCGCCGGGCCACCGAGGGAGGGGCGGTGTTGGGGCTGGAAGTCCTCACTTCCCAGCAGCTTTACTACCGGCTGCTGGCTGCAAACCTTGGCTTAAAGCCTATCCTGACCGGACCTGGGCGGGTGGCCCTGGTGGGGGAAGCCCTCCACTCGGGGGAAGGCCCGCCCCCAGGCCCGGGCGAGGCCCGGCTCTTTACCCGGGCCATCGCCGAGGCCAAGCGCAACGGGGTAGGGCCAGAGGGCATCCCCCTAATAGGACCCGAGACCGCCCGGCTGAGGAAGGTCTACCAGCGCTACGAGGAGCTTAAGGCCTCTTGGGGCCGCTGGGACTACGACGACTTCCGCAGCGGGGCCTTGCAGCTGCTGGAGGAAGGAAAACCGCAAATTGAGACCGATTTAGTGGTGGTGGATGGTTTCCGCGAGCTGGGGGTGCTCGAGCTTCGCCTGCTAAAAGCCCTGTCCCGGCACGTGGAGGTCTGGGTGGGTCTGCCGGAAAGCCCCCCGGGCTTCTCCCCCGAGGAAACC
>NZ_QWKZ01000069.1 GCF_003574085.1 Meiothermus luteus
CTCCCCCACCGCCTTTTGAAACCGCTCCTGTCCCAAGAGGTACACCAGCCCCACCAGCTCCCCCACCACGGTAAAACCCCGCAGCCGCCGCTCGAGGGCCCAAAGCTGCCGGGCCAGGCGCTCGGAGACCCGCCAGGGCACCTTTAGGTAGTGCTCCGGTCCGTGCCAGGGCTCGAGCCGGCCCTGGTAGCGGGCCAGGGCTGGCCCACGAAGCCCCGGGACGACCCCGGGCAGGCAGTACCCGGGCTCCAAATCGGTCAAGACCCCGCGGCAGGCCAGGGGCCGGTGGGGATGGGCGGCGCAAGCCCCCTCCTGGGTCAGCAGGGGACAAGGGCAGGCCAAAAGGAAGTGCCGCCTGGGAAGGTCGGGCAGGTGCTTGTGCTGGGCAACCCACCCCAGCCGCAGCGGCCCTTCCTCCTCAATCCTCCTCAGCCCCCCAGGACAAAAGCGCTCTAGCTGTTCGCGCAGGTACTCGGCCTCCGCCAACCCCACCACCACCCAGGCCAAGCAGCAGGCCCAACACCCCTTGCGGCAGCTCACCTTCAGGCCCTGCGCCTCCAGGTAGCGGCCGCTGCGTTCTTCCATCTGCCGGTGGGCCCAGACCACAGCCTCCCTTAGGGCGGGGTGCATGCCCCCCATCATACCCAGCCTGAGGCAGACGGGGACTGGCTCCAAACCAGGTAGATGGCCGCGGTCCAAGAGAAGGAGCTCCCTCCCAGCCCAGCACCCGTAAGCGGGTGGAAATACTCGCTAAAACCGGATTTCTGGACGAGTTCCAGGGTGTCCCGGCGGATGCGAAGGGCCGCCTCGGGGTAGCCGTACTCGGCCAAGCCCAAGGCAATCAAGTAGTTGACCACCGCCCAGACCGGGCCGCGCCAGTAGCGCTGGGGCTCAAAGCGGGGGCTGTGGGGGTCGGTGCTGGGCACCAGGTAGCGCACCCGTTGGGCCCAGCCCTCCAGGGTGTCCAAAAGACGCCGGGCCCGTTCAGGGCTGGCCGTTCCGGCGTAAAGGGGCAGGAAGGAGGCCGAAACCCCAACCCGAATCGGCTCGCCGGTGACGAGGTCGCGGTTGAAGTAAAGCCCCGCCTCCTCGTCCCAGAGGCCCTCAATGCCCCGCTGGCTGGCCTTTAGCCAACCGGCAATCTCGGCCTCATGGCCAAAGCCCAAGCGCTCTGAAAGCCACAGCAGGTCGCGGTTGGCCCGGTGCAGCACGCAGTCAATCAGAAGGCTGGCCACCCGGAAAGGGCATTCGCGCAGCAAGCGGAGCTGGTCAAAGCCGGCCCGCTTGTAGACCTCGAGCAGGGTCAAAAAGCGGTCGTACTCGGCCTGGCGGGGGCGCTGGCTGGGGTCTACATGGGCGGTGTCGCGCCGGGTGTAGGGCGGTAGGGCCGGGTCCACCTCCACCCGGGCCAGGGCCTCGTCCCAGGCCGGGCTGTTGTCGGCCCCGGTCTCCCAGGGGTGGAGCACCGTGACCAGACCGGTGTTCTCGGGGTCGCGTTCGCGCTTGAACCAGCGGTGGTAGGCCAGGATTCTGGGGTAGAGGCTCCGGGCCTTGGCCTCGGCCAGGGCCTGGTCTTGGGCCTGCTCGAGCATGGAGCGCACAAACGTCGCCACCACCGGCGGCTGGGTGATGGCCGAGGTGGGCGGGGTGCGGGTTACCCCCCAGCGCTCGGGGCCGGGGAAGTAGGTCTCCTCGGGCCGGTGGAAGACGATGTGCGGCAGCATCCCATTCTCCCACTGGCCTAAAAAGAGGGTCTCGAGCTCCGCCCAGGCCCGCGGCTCGTCAAAGCGCATCCAGCCCAGAGCGGTAAAGCCCGCGTCCCACAACCACTGGAAGGGGTATAGCCCGGCGGTGGGGATGGTAAAGCCTCCCCGGTCGTTGGCCCGCAGGACGCGCCGGGCCTCTTCAAGCGATTCCTGGGTCTGCATACCTACCCCGTGGCGAAGGCCCTTCCGCTGCCAGGCTCCAGCCAGCGCAGGCGGCTCGGCTGCGGCCTAAGCCAGAGGGTCTGCCCAGCTGCGGCGGGAAAATCGGGGGGCACGGTGGCCTTGAAGGCCTGCCCCGCGAAATTCAAGGTGAGGAGCAGGTGAGGCCCTAGGGGCTCCACCACCAGCACCTGGGCGGCAAAGCTTTGGGGCTGCTCAGCCGGGTAGACCTCCAGGTCCTCGGGCCGTACCCCCAGCAGCACCTCTGCCCCAACCTCTGCCGGCGGCTCGAGATCGAGGGAGCCAAGCCTTACCCGCTGCCCCTCCACCCTAAGGCGCAGAAAGTTCATCGGCGGGCTGCCGATGAACCCCCCCACGAAGACGCTGGCCGGTTCCTGGTAGACCCTCATGGGGGTATCGTACTGAACGATGGCGCCCGCATTCATCACCGCAATGCGGTCAGCCAGGCTCATGGCTTCCACCTGGTCGTGGGTAACGTAGAGGGTGGTGGTGCGGCTCTCGGCCAAGAGGCGTTTGAGCTCAGCCCGCATCTCCAGCCGCAAGAGGGCATCCAGGTTGGAAAGAGGCTCGTCCATGAGCAGCACCTCGGGCTCCACCGCCAAAGCCCGGGCCACCGCCACCCGCTGACGCTGCCCGCCCGAGAGCTGCGCAGGGTAGCGCCCCAGCAGGTTCTCAATGTGCATCAGGGCAGCAGCCCGCTCCACGTTGGCCTTGAGCTTCTCGGGGGAGACTTTCTGCATCCGCAGCCCAAAAGCGATGTTCTCGTACACCGTGAGGTGGGGGAAAACCGCGTAGTTCTGGAAGACCATGGCGATCCTGCGCGCGCGGGGGGGGAGTAGGGTTACATCTCGGTCGCCAATCCAAACCCGCCCCTTGTCGGCCTGCTCGAGGCCCGCGATGATGCGCAGCAAGGTGGTCTTGCCACAGCCCGAAGGCCCCAGCAGCACCACAAATTCCTGGTCGCGCACCTCGAGCGAAACCCCATTTAGGGCCTTAAACCTACCAAAGGTTTTCTCAACGTTTTCCACCCGGATGGAAGCCATAACCCTCCTGCACGGCTAACCCTAGGGAAGCCCCTGCCTCACCGGCTGGCGATGCCCCACAGGGTGAAGAGGTAGCGGCGAATGACAAAGATGAAGACCAAAGCCGGCACAATCAGGAAAAAGCCCCCGGCAAAGCGGAAAGGCAAGGGGGAGTCGTTGAGCGAGGTCAGCAAGAAAGCCGGTAGGGTGCGTTCCCGCAAGGTAAGCAGGGTAGCGGCAAAGACCTCGTTCCACGAGATCACAAAGGCAAAAATGGCGGTGGCCGCCAGCCCCGGCAGGGCCAGCGGCAGCACCACCCGCAAGAAAGCCTGAAGGCGGTTGCAGCCCAGCGTCCAGGCCGCCTCCTCGAGCTCTTTTGGAATGCTAAGGAACAGGCTGCTGGTCACCAGCACTGCAAAAGGCAGGGCCAGCGCGGTGTGTACCAGGGCCACCCCAAGGAGGGTGTCGTAGATGCCCAGTTGAATAAACCGCACCGCCAGCGGGATGGCCAGAATGGCCAGGGGGAAAGCCCGGGTCATCAGAATCAGCAGGCGGTAGGCATCGGCGCCGGCAAAGCGGTAGCGGGCCAAGGCGTAGCCCGCGGGGGCCCCCAGCAACACCGAGAAGACCAGGGTCATGGCCGCCACCGCCAAGCTGTTGCGGATGGCCCTCCAGACCCCCTCCACCCCAAAGAAGAAGGAAATGGTCTCCAAGGAGAACTGCTGGGGAAGGAGCCCCTTAGGCCAGGCGAAAACCGAGGGGCGATCGCTGAAGGCCAGGGTGGCGATGAGGAAGATGGGCAGAAGCACCCAGACCACCAGCAACACCGCCAAAACCATGTACAGCCTGCGCAGGTTCACGCCGCCTCCTCCTGCCTGGGGCGCATCAGCCGCAGGTAGACCAAGGTGGCCAGCACCGAGATGCCCAAAACGACCACAGCGTAAGCGGCCGCCACGCCCGGGTTCTGGTAGGCGTTGTACCAGTAGTAGGCCTCCCCGGCCAGCACCGGCAGGTTGCGCCCGCCCAGCGCCACCACCACCGCGAAGACCTCCAAGGCCAGGATGGTGCGCAGAATCAGGGCCACCTGCAGGCTAGGCTTGAGCAAGGGCAGGGTCACCCTCCAGAAGCGCTGCCAAGGGGTGGCGCCAAACACCTCAGCGGCCTCGCTGTACTCCTTGGGAATGAGCTGCAGGCCCGCCACCAGGATCACAAACACAATGGCCGTAGCCCGCCAGACCTCGGCGGCCACCACCGCTAAAAAGATCATCCAGGGGGTCTCGTAGCTCAACCAAAGCTGGGGCTGCTCAATCAGGCCCAGCGCCTGAAGGAGGCTGTTGAGGTAGCCCCGCTCGGTGAAAATGGCCAGCCACACGATACCGGCGGCCAGATCGGAAATACCCAGGGGGATGGTCCACACGTACAAGAACAGGTCGCGGCCCCGGGAAAGGCCACCCAGCAGCATAGCCATCCCCAGGGCCAGCACCACCTGTAGGGGCACCACCACCAGCGCCAGGAGCAGGGTGTACTTGAGGGCGTCCTTGAAGTACAAGTCGGCGGCCATGCGCTGGAAGTTTTCTAGGGTCCACCCCCCTCCGCCACCCCGCACCGAAAGGAGCAAGGCCTCCAAAAGCGGCCAGGCAAAGAAGAACAGCAAGAACAGCACGCTCGGCGCGATCAGCGCGTAGGGAAGGTACCGCTCGGTGCGCATACACGCCCTCTTCCACCCCTGGGAAGCCCCTAGTTCACCGGACAGGCCCCGCTGCTGACCGGATCGGGCGACCAGCAGGGAGCGCCGGTCTCATTCATGACGCGGCGCAGGTTGCTGGCCTCGCTGTCTAGTACCCGCCGCACATCCTCGTTGCGCAGGACAATGCGGGCAAAAGTGTCCTGGAAGACCTTGTTGTACTCTCCCCCCCGGGCGCCCAGGCCCACCGGCAGCAGGCTGGGTAGGGCCACGTTGCCTTGGGACTGCCTGGCGATGGCGTCGGCGCTCATGCGAATGCCCTGGGGCAGGTTGTCGGGCAGGCGCACCTGGACCACCGGGAAGAAGCCGTTTTGAACTAGGGTGGTAATCTGCACCTCGGGCCGGGTCAGGTACTCAATGGCCGCCACCGCCGCCGCCCGGTTGGGGCTGCCCTTGGGGATGGCCAGTCCGGCCAGCACCGGCATAAAGCCCCGGCCATAGGGCCCGATGGGCGCCGGGAAAGCCACAAAGTCGTTGGGCCGCTGGTTCAGCGCATCGCGCAAGCGGGCGATGTGGTCCCAGGCGATCCAGACCTCGCCGGCCAACAAGGGTTCTTGCATAAAGTCGTAGCTGGTGGACTGGGGGTTCACGTGCTGCCAGAGACCCTTGAACTCCAGCCACATGCTCTCGGCCTCGCTGCTCCTAAACTTGGTGACCGCGCTCTTGGTATAGGAGGGGTACAGATACCCCTGGGTGAAGCGGTGCATCAGGCCCCTGGGGCCTGCCGGGAAGCCCAGCATGCGCCGCCCGGTGGCCTGCTGGATGTTGGCGGCCCACTCCTTGAGCTGGGAATAGGTGAGGGTGTTGAGGCTGGCCCCTGGCGGCAGGTACTGCAGGGCCTGGCGGTTGGCCACCATAAGGTAGGTGGCCTGCATCCAGGGGATGTAGTACTGGTTGCCCGTGCCCATCTTGCCCAGGTTCACAAAAGCCGAATTGAAGCGGCGGTCTTTGAGCTGGGCCAGCACATCGTCTACGGTATCCAGCGCCCCCGCGGCCAGCAGGGGTGGGAAGTCGCCGTGCAGCCCCCCAGCCAGGCCCACGCTCACCCGGCCCGCCCGCACTTCGGAGAGAATCCGGTTGGTAAAGGGGGCGTTGTCCTCGGGGATGAACTCCACCCACCCCTGGAAGTCCTTCAGGATCACCTGCCGCATCCGCTGGGCCTCCTCAATGGGGGTGAACTGGGTAGAGACGAAGACCAAAGGGGCCGTCTGCTGGGCCAGCACCCCCCCAAGCAGCAAAGCCAATCCCAGCCAAATCTTCCTTTTCATGGAAACCTCCTTTCCCCTTGCGGGGGCCCATCTGAACCCCGCAAAACCAACTCCGGCACCCATACCTCCTGCAACCCCGCCACCGGCGCCCCCCCAAGGCGGGCCAGGAGCATCTCCACCAGCCGCCTTCCGGCCTCACGAAACGGCTGGTGCAGGGTGGTGAGGGGAGGGTCGGCGTACTGGGCTTGCGGAATATCGTCGTAGCCGATGACCGAGACCTCTCGACCGGCCCTAAGCCCCCGCTCCCGCAGCGCCCGCAAAACCCCTAGGGCCATCAGGTCGTTGGCGCAGAGGATGGCCGTGGGAGGCTCGGGGGCCTCGAGCAAGCCCCCAGCCAGCCGATAGCCGCTCTCCTCGCTCAGGTCCCCCTCCAAAATCCAGTCCACCCGCAAGGGCACCCCGGCCTCGAGTAGGGCCTGGCGGTAGCCCTCCAGGCGGTGAAGGGCAAAGTTGAACTCCCGGGGCGCCCCAATGTAGGCGATGGCCCGGTGGCCGAGCTGCAGAAGGCGCCGAGCAGCCCGGTAAAAGCCTTCCCGTCCGTCCAGGTCCAAATAGGGGTAGGGTTCGGCAATTAGGTCGCTGCGGCCGTGGGCCACGAAGGGAACCCCCCGCTCCAGCAAGTAGGCGATCCGCTCGTCGTAGCGGCGGGTCCGGGCCACCACCAGGCCGTCCACCCGCTTGCCCTCCACCAGCCGCCGGTAGCAGGCCAGCTCGTCTGAACCTGGGGGGCAGGTCGCCACCAACAGGTCCAGGCCCGCCTCCGAAAGCCCCTCCCCCAGCCCAGCCAGCAGCTCCAGGAAAAAGGAGTCGGCGAAGCGCCCCTGGGGCGAGGGGATCACCAGGCCAACGGTTTCGGCCCGCCCCTTGCGCAGGCGCTTCCCATTGGGGTTGGGGCGGTACCCCAGCCGGGCCGCAGTCTCCAGCACCCGCGCCCGGGTCTCGGGGCTCACCCGCTCGGGGTGGTTGAGCACCCGGGAGACCGTGGCGATGGAAACCCCCGCCTCCGCCGCCACCCGGCGGATGTCCACGTTCTGTGAAGAAACCGCGTGTCCCACAGGCAAAACCTCCTGCCAACCAAAGCCTTCACCGGCTTGTGTAAACGTTTTCCACATCATACTACCCCTTTCGCCCCCACGCAAGCCCCCACCTAGGGCAGACAAGGCGCACCACGGAAGGTTTGACTTGGTACAATCTCCTCATGCCCCAGGCCCACCTTTCCACCGAGGTTGCCCCTGGCATCTACGCCATTCCCGTACCCATCCCCTACCCCTTCCGGTACGTGAACTGCTACCTGCTGCTCCCCAAGCCCCCAAGCAGCGGAGGAGCGGTGCTGGTGGACGCGGCGCTGGACACTCCCGAGGCTCGAGGGAGCCTCGAGGCGGCCCTCAAAGAGCACGGGCTGGCCTGGGGCGACCTCGAGGCCCTTCTCATCACCCATCACCACCCCGATCACTATGGGCTGGCCGGCCTCATTGAGGCCCAAGGGGTGCCGGTCTACATGCTGGACGTAGAGAAAGAGCGAGGGCATGTCTTTTGGAGCGAACCAGAGCGCATGCACCAGGCCGGAATGGACCACTTCCGCCAGCACGGGATTACCGACGGGCACCTGCTTGGGCTGGAGCAGGAGATGGCCCAGACCCGCAGCCGGGTGCACCCCGCGCAAAACCCCAGGACCTTTAGGGAGGGGGAGCGGCTCGAGCTGGCCGGCATGTCCCTAAGAGTGGTCTGGACCCCCGGTCATGCCGACGGGCACAGCATGTTCTTACGGGAAACGGACGGGGTGCTGCTGGCTGGCGACCAGATTCTGGAGAAAATCTCCCCCAACATCGGCCGCTGGGCCTACGCCTACCCCAACCCCCTGGCCCACTACCTGCGCTCGCTCGAGAAAACCGCTGCCCTAGGGGCCCGGCTGGCCCTGCCAGGCCATTACCGGCCCATCGCGGACATCGCAGGCCGAGTGGCCGAGCTCAAGGCCCACCACATGGAGCGCCTGGGTTTCCTGGAGGGGCTGCTCAACGACTGCCCCCAGACCTGCTGGCAGCTCTCCTTGGCCCTTTTCCCCGGGGAGCTGACCCTGGCCCAGCGGCGCTTCGCCTGGGCCGAAACCCTGGCCCACCTGGAGTACCTGGTGGAGGCCGGCCGGGCCCGGTGGGTGAACCAAGACGGCGTCCTGGGCTACCTACGCTAGGCCTACCAGGCCAAAGCCAGCCCGTCGGCGCGGGGCTCGGTGGCCGCCAGCAGCGCCTCCTTGTGCCGCAGCACCACCTGCCCCCGGCCAAAGGAGGCCCACTCGGGCTGCAAGACGACCTCGTGGCCCCGTTCCCTCAACCCCTCCACCACATGCAGCGGGACGGTCGGCTCGAGCTCCACCACCCGCCCCCCGCGCCACTGCCACCGGGGGGCGTCCAAGGCAGCCTGGGGGTTTAGCCCGTAGTCGGCCAGGTTGACCACCACCTGCAGGTGCCCTTGGGGCTGCATCGGCCCGCCCATCACCCCAAAGGGGCCCAAAGGCCGCCCTTCCTGGGTGAGAAAGCCCGGAATAATGGTGTGGAAGGGCTTCTTACCCGGGGCGTAGCGGTTGGGGTGGCCCTCCTGGAGCACGAACCCCGCCCCCCGGTTCTGCAGGGCGATGCCCGTTCCTTCCACCAGAATTCCCGAACCAAAGCCCATGTAGTTGGACTGGATGAAGGAGACCCACAGCTCCCCATCGGCCGCGGCTAGGTAGACCGTGCCCCCCTGGGGGAGCCCGGCCTCGGCCTCCAGAGCCTGCTCCCCTATCCGGGCGCGGAGCCGGGCCAGGTGGGCAGGATGGAGAAGCTCGGCGGCCGAGGTGCTCATGTGGCGGGGGTCGGCCACCTGGGCCCGCACCTCGGTGAGGGCCAGCTTCATGGCCTCAATCTGGAGGTGGAAGCCCTCCGCCGAGTCCCGGGGATGTCGGCCCAGCTCCAGCCCCTCCAGGATGCCCAGGGCCATCAGGGCGGCCAGGCCCTGGGTGGGCGGGGGAATCTGGTGCACCTCTAGGCCCCGGTAGCGGACCGAAAGGGGTTCTACCCATTCCACCCGAAAGCCCGCCAGGTCGGCGCGGCTCATCCAGCCCCCGGTATAGGCGGAGAATTCCACCATCCGCTGGGCCAGCCGCCCCGTGTAGAAGCTCTCGCACCCGGTTTGGGCCAGCTCGAGCAGGGTCTCGGCGTGCTGGGGGCTCCGCCAGACCTCCCCCGGCCGGGGGGCCCGCCCGCCAGGGAAGAAAACCCGCTTGAATGGCTGGTAGCAAGCCTCCTCCAAAGGCCCATAGACCCTCTCCGCCCAGGCCCAGCCCCGACCCACCTCAGGGGTCACGGCAAAGCCCTCCCGGGCATAGCGCACGGCCGGAGCGAACAAGGCCTCAAAGGGCAGGCGGCCAAACCGCTCGTGCAGGGCCCGCCAGGCCGCGGGGGCTCCCGGCACCGTGACCGCGCGCCAGCCCCGGGTGGGCACGGTCCCCTCGGCGGAAAAAGCCTCGCAGGAAAGCCCCGCAGGGCTGGCCCCGTTGGCACACAGGCCGTGCAGCCGCTCCCCATCGTGGACCAGCGCAAAAGCGTCCGAGCCAATGCCGTTGGAGGTGGGCTCGAGCACCGTCAGGGCGATGGCCATGGCCACCGCCGCGTCCACTGCGTTGCCCCCCTGCAAAAGCATCTCCATCCCGGCTAGGGCGGCCTGGGGCTGGCTGGTGGTCACCGCACCGCGCCGGCCCACCAGCACATTTCGGCGAGAAGGGTAGGGGTAGTGGTTGAGGTTCACGTCGGACAGTCTATTCCATCTCACTCCCTCACTCCGGCTCTTCCCAGCGCAAGGGCTGAATGCGGGTGCACCGCCCCCCCTCCAGGACCAGCTCGGTGGCGCAGAGAACGGCCCGACCCCGGGCAGCCCTGAAGGGGGTGGGCCGCTGGGTGAGAAAGCGCCCCAAAAAGCTCTCCACCTCCCCACCGATGATGGAGTGGATAGGCCCGGTCATCCCCACATCACACTGAAAGGCCGTGCCCCGGGGTAGAAATCCCGCATCGGCGGTGGGAACATGGGTGTGGGTACCCAAAAGGGCGGAAATCCGCCCGTCAAAGTAGTAGCCCAGGGCGTACTTCTCGCTGGTGGCCTCGGCGTGCACCTCTAAGATGGCGTAGTCGTGGGGCACCTGCTGGAGGATGGCCTCGGTGGTGCGAAAGGGGTCGTAGAGGTTCAGACCCATCTCCACCTGCCCCATCACCTGCATCACCAAAAGCCGCTTCCCCCCTACCTCCAGCACCCAGTGCCCCTGCCCCGGGGTGCCCGGGGGGTAGTTCAACGCCCGGAGGATGGGCTCGGTCTGGATCAGCTCGTAGATGTCTTTGTGGTCCCAGGCGTGGTTCCCCAGGGTCACCAGGTCGGCCCCAGCCTGGCGCAGCCTGCGGTAGGCCGCTCGGGAAAGCCCTTTCCCTTGGTGGGCGTTTTCCCCGTTCACGATCACCACGTCGTAGTGGGGCCGCAGGTCGGGCAGGCGCAGCGCCACCGCCCGAAGCCCCGGCTCACCAAAGACATCCCCCACGAAAAGAACACGCATGGGCCTAGCTTATCCCGCCGCTCCGCCCCCAAAGGTGCAAACGAACATCCACCCAAAGGGGCCCCCTTGAGGGTAAAATCACCTCGAGGTCTCCCATGTTTGACTTCTACCAGGTGAGCGATCTGCTTTCCCCAGAGGAGCGCGAGGTGCAGCGCGCCGCCCGCAGGTTTCTAGAGGCCGAAGCCCTCCCCCACATCGCCAAGTGGTGGGAGGAGGCCGAGTTCCCCACCCACCTCATCCGTAGGTTCGGCGAGATGGGCTTCCTAGGCCCAAGCCTGCCCACCGAGTACGGCGGCCTGGGGGCCAGCGCGGCCACCTACGGGGTGGTGAGCTACGAGCTGGAGCGGATTGACTCCGGGCTGCGCAGCTTCTGCAGCGTGCAAAGCTCCTTGGTGATGTACCCCATCTGGGCCTACGGCTCGGAGGAGCAGAAGCGCTTTTACCTCCCCAAGCTGGCCCGCGGGGAGCTGGTGGGCTGCTTCGGCCTCACCGAGGCCGATGGCGGCAGCGACCCCGACTCCAACATGAAGACCCGGGCCCGCCGCGACGGGGACGACTACGTCCTAAGCGGCTCCAAGATGTGGATCACCAACGGCAACCTGGCCCACATCGCCATCATCTGGGCCAAAGATGAGGAAGGGGAGGTACGAGGGTTCATCGTTCCCACCGACAGCAAGGGCTTCCGCGCCAACAAAATCCACCACAAGGCCAGCCTGCGGGCCTCGGTGACCAGCGAGCTGGTCCTGGAGGAGGTGCGGGTTCCCAAAAGCGCCCTTTTGCCTGGGGTCAAGGGGCTCAAAGGGCCCCTCTCCTGCCTCACCCAGGCCCGCTTCGGCATCGCCTGGGGGGCCCTGGGGGCCCTGGAGGCGGTCTACACCGAGGCTTTGGAGTTCGCCAAAAGCCGCAGTACCTTCGGCGCTCCCATCGCCCGCCGCCAGCTCGTGCAAGAAAAGCTGGTGCGCATGGCCGCCGACCACACCAAGGGGCTCCTGCTGGCCTGGCGGCTGGCCCAGCTCAAGGACCAGGGCAAGCTCAAACCAGCCCAGGTTTCGCTGGCCAAACGCGACAACGTGCGGGCTGCCCTGAACGGGGCCCGTGCCGCCCGGGAGATTCTGGGGGGCAGCGGCATCACCCTGGAGTACCACAGCATCCGCCACATGCTCAACCTAGAGACTGTGGACACCTACGAGGGCACCCACGACATCCACACCCTTATCCTGGGCCGGGAACTCACCGGGGAGAACGCCCTGGGAGAAAGCTCCAAGCCCAAGGAGGCAGCCCTGCGCTAACCCTGCGGTCGGCATGGGTGGAAGCCCACCTTTCCCCCGCTTTCGGCTGCTATACTGCGGGGAATATGGTGGAGGAACCCAAAGCCCGCCGCAAAACTGAAAAAATTCTGCAAGAGGGACTCACCTTTGACGACGTGCTGCTCGTTCCGGCCTACTCCGAGGTGCTGCCCCGGGAGGTGGACACCCGCACCCGGGTAACCCGGAAGCTCTGGCTCAACATCCCCATCCTCTCCGCCGCCATGGACACCGTCACCGAGGCCGAGATGGCCATCGCCATGGCCCGCGAAGGGGGGCTGGGGATAATCCACAAGAACCTGAGCGTTGAGGAGCAGGCCGCCCAGGTACGTAAGGTCAAGCGCAGCGAAGCGGGGATGATCCAGGACCCCGTCACCCTGGCCCCCAACGCCACCCTGGAGGATGCCGAGCGGCTCATGCGGGAATTCAAAATCGGCGGGCTGCCGGTAGTAGACCTCTACGGCAAGCTCCTGGGCCTAGTCACCAACCGCGACATTCGCTTTGAGCGGGATATGGGCCGGGTGGTCACGGAGGTCATGACCCCGGTGGAGCGGCTCATCACTGCGCCTCCCGGAACCATTTTGGAGGAGGCCGAGGCCCTTTTGCGTCAACACAAGATTGAGAAGCTACCCCTGGTGGACCACGAGGGGCGGCTCAGGGGTCTGCTCACCCTCAAAGACCTGACCAAGCGGCGGAAATTCCCCTTCGCGGCCAAGGACGCCCAGGGGCGGCTCCTGGTGGGGGCCGCGGTGGGGGTGGCCAAAGACCTGGAGGCCCGGGCCCAGGCCCTGGTGGAGGCTGGGGTGGACGTGCTGGTGCTGGACAGCGCCCACGGGCACAGCAAGGGGGTTCTGGAGGGGCTTCGGCTCCTCAAACAAACCTACGGCGACCGGGTCCAGGTCATCGCCGGAAACGTGGCCACCGCCGAGGGGGCCCGGGCCTTGGCGGAGGCCGGGGCAGACGCGGTTAAGGTCGGCATCGGCCCGGGCTCCATCTGCACCACCCGGGTGGTCACGGGGGTGGGGGTTCCCCAGGTCACCGCCATTCTGGAGGCGGTACGGGGCCTGGAGGGGCTGGATGTCCCGGTGGTGGCCGACGGGGGCATCAAGTACTCCGGCGACGTAGCCAAGGCCCTGGCCGCGGGGGCCCACACGGTGATGCTGGGCTCCTTACTGGCCGGCACCCAGGAAGCCCCAGGCGAAGAGGTGCTAAAGGATGGACGACGCTACAAGCTCTACCGCGGCATGGGCAGCATTGGGGCCATGCGGCAAGGCTCGGCCGACCGCTACTTCCAGGAAGGCGGTAAAGGCGGCGGTGCGGTGGAGGCCAAGAAACTAGTCCCTGAGGGCATTGAGGGCATGGTACCCTACAAAGGTCCGGTGGCTGACGTCATCTACCAAGTAGTAGGCGGGCTGCGGGCGGCCATGGGCTACTGCGGCGCCCCCGATTTGGAGCGCTTCCGTCGGGAGACCCGCTTCACCCGGATTACCGGAGCCGGGCTGGCCGAAAGCCACCCCCACGGGGTGCTGATTACCAAAGAAGCCCCCAACTACAGCCGCTAAACCATGCCCACCCTGCTCTCCCCCAACCTCATCCGGGCCATCGGCCAGATTCTGGCGGTCTCCTACCCTCTCCTGGCCCTCTCGGCCGGGGCCCGCTCCGTTTACCAGCTCTTCTTCAAGCCCGGCGTCACAGACTACTTCCCCCCGACCCTCTCGGCGGTGGCCGCCAGCGTCTACCTAGTGGCCACAGTGGCCTTCGTGGTGCGCAAGCCATGGGCCTGGAAGGTCTCGGTAGTGGCCCTCTCCTTTGAGCTGGCCGGCGTACTCTTGGTGGGCACGCTGAGCCTGCTTATGCCCGAGTTCATCGGTCGCACGGTCTGGCATGGCTTCGGGGTAGACTACGGCTTCCTGCCGCTGGTCCAGCCCATTCTGGGGCTCATCTGGCTTTTCTGGCCGGAGAACCGGCGGCAGTTCTCCTCGAGCCCGGCCTAGCCTCCCAGAAGTCTAAAACCCTCCCCTCGCGCAGCCGGGCCGCCGCCTCCGGCAGCGCATCGGCCACCTCGTGGGCCAGCAAACCCACCCGGCCCACCCCATCGCCGGCCAGCCCATGCAGGTACACCCCCAGCCGGGCCGCATCCCAGGCCGAGAGGCCCGCCGCCAGGAAGGCCGCGATGACCCCCGCCAGGACATCCCCCATCCCCCCGGTGGCCATGGCCGGGTTACCGGTGGGGTTGACCGCCTGGTGGACGGGGGCACCCGGCGGGGCCCAGGCCAGCACGGTGGGCCCCCCCTTGAGCACCACCACCAGACCGGGGTGGCGCTCGGCCAGCACCCGGGCCGCCTCGAGGGGCCGCCGCGCCACCTCCGAACTGGCCCAGCCCAGAAGGCGGCCGGCCTCGCCGGGGTGGGGGGTGAGCACCGCCGGGACCCCCGCCTCCAGGTAGGCCTGCAAGACCTGGGGTTGCAGGGCATCGGCGTCAAGCACAGTAGGGCGGCCTAGCCCCAGCACCGCCAGCGCGGCCTCCAGCC
>NZ_QWKZ01000007.1 GCF_003574085.1 Meiothermus luteus
GCGCACATCCACCCCCGCCACCGCCCCCCCTTGGGGATAGACCACCGTAACCCCAGTAAGGTGCTCCAGGTCGGTGTGGTGGCCTACTTGGATCCTGGGAACATCGGTGATGGCGTTGTGGGGGCCAGGGCGCATGAACGAGGCTTGGCATCCCCCCAGGGGCAGCTTCTAGGCCGTTTTGGGCCTTTGGATAAGGCGCACCACAAAGTAGACCGCCGCGGCCACGACTAGAACCGGAACCAGCACGCGCAAGAGGGCCCAGACCAGGCCGGCCAGGCCTTTGAGAAGGGAGCCCAAAAAGGTGAAGAGCCAGCCCCCCACCCACAGCACCACCAGCACCGCCACCGCAATGAGCAGGCCCAGCACTATCCACTCGAGGATATCTTGCAGCGTGCGCTCGTTCATGGCTTCAGGATAGCACAAGGTTTAGCATGTAAGCCGTGGAGCGCTACCGCATGGCCGAGGGCCTGGTGGTGGGGCGGAAACCCCTACCTGGGGGCGACGTCATCCTCCTCTTCGTGGGGCCTCAGGGGGCCGCCCAGGCCATCGCCCGCAAGGCCCAGCGGCCCACTGGCCGCAGCGGGCGGCTCTCGCTTTTTCATCACCTGCGCTACCAGGTCTACCAGAAGCCCGGCAACGAGCTGCCCACCCTGACCCAGGTGGAGCTGGTGGGGCGGCTTATGGGCCTGGAGGCCCCGGAGCGGTTCCCGCTGGCCTGTTTTCTGGCCGAGCTGGCCTACCAGACCGCCTCCCCCGAGGCCGCCCCGCGGGTCTGGCCCCTCCTTATTGCCGGGCTGAGGGGCATCGCCAAGCACCCCAGGCCCCAGGTGCCCTTCCTTTGGTCGGCTTGGCGGGTGCTCAAAGCGGTGGGGCTGGCCCCCAACCTGGGGGGAAAGGGGCTTTACCTTTGGGAAGGTGAGCGCTGTGAGGGAAAAGGGGTATACCTGGGTGCTGAAGGGATGGAAGTGCTTACCGCGGTCCTTAGGAGGCCCGGCGCCAAGGCGGTCCAGGTGCTGGAGGCGGGGCCTTTGGAGCGGCTGCAGCGGGCCTTGCTGGCCCATGTGCGCTACGCGGTGGGTGACCTGAGGACCACGACCCTCCTAGCACCGCAAGAGGGCCTTCGAGGGGGGCAAGAATAAGAATGTACACCTGGATTCTCGTGGGTGGGGTGCTGCTGACGCTGTGGGCTGCCCTAGGTCCACCGCGGCCCCAGCCTCCTCCCCCCGAACCGGAGGTGCGGGTGCTCCTCTCCTACCAGGAGGAGGAGAGGTTCAGCCGGCATATCTTTCCCGAGCTGGGCGTGGCCGTCGTGGGGGGACCCCTGGAGGTCCTAAGCGGCTCCAGCCCCAACCAGCTACAGCCGGTGGTCACCCTCTACTCGGAGCGACCCCTTTTCATCCGCAAGCACCAAGGGGTGGTGGTGGCCTACTTTGAGGGGCTGCGTTTGGAGCTAAAGCCCTTTGTGCGGCTGCGCCCGGCCGACCCGGCCCGACCAGTGGGCTTTCGCCTACTCCTCCCCGGCCCTTCCCGCCCGGCCTACCCGGGGGAACTCTGGCTCGAGGCTCGAGCCGAGGGGTTCTTGCTGGTCAACCGGGTGGGCCTTGAAGACTACCTGAAGCGGGTCCTGCCCAGCGAGATGCCCCCCGTCTTCCCCCCAGAGGCCCTCAAAGCGCAGGCCGTCGCAGCCCGCACCTACGCCTATAGCCGGCAGAAGAGCGAAGGCTTCTGGAGGCGGTTTGGGGCCGACCTGAGCGACTCGGTCAGCGAGCAGGCCTACAACCTGACCCCTCCCAGGCCCGCCAGCGATAGGGCGGTGGAGGAGACTCGAGGCCAGGTGCTGACCTTTTCTGGAGCCCCTATCCAGGCCTTCTACTTCTCCACCAGCCCAGGGTTCACCGCCGGGATTGAGGAGGTCTGGCCCGAACGCCCTTCCCTGCCCTACCTAAGGCCCCGCCCCCAAGGGATTCTATCCGCCGGGCCGCTCAAGCGTGAAGAAGAGGCCCAGGTCTTTTTTAAGAACTGGAACCCAGCGGGCTTCTTCGACGCCGAATCGCCCTTTTGGCGTTGGCGGGTGCGTTTTTCACGCCCGGAGCTGGAGCGGCTTCTAAGCCAGACCCTGCCCGAGCGGGCCCGGACGGCCCCTGAGTACGTGGAAACCCTAGAGGGTGCGCTCCCGCCCGAGGCTCCTGGGTTCAGCCTGGGCCGCTTGCGGGAGGTGGCGGTGCTGAAGCGGGGCCGAGGGGGCTACGTGAGCGCGCTTCAGATCACCACCAGCACCGGGCGCTACGTGGTGCGGCGGGAGTCCCACATCCGCGCCCTGCTCCGCCCCAGCAAAGCCTTAAGCGGCGGTGAAGACGTTCTGCTCGAGCTTTGGCAGGGCCCGCCCCGCCCCAACTTCCCCCTTCTGCCCAGCGCCGCCTTCGCCATAGCGGAGGAGCGCGACCCTCAAGGAAACCTGCTCTACCTTACCCTCTGGGGTGGAGGCCTGGGCCACGGGGTGGGGATGAGCCAGTACGGCGCTTTGGGCCTGGCCCGCCAGGGCTACGGCTACCGGCAAATTCTGGCGCACTTCTACCCAGGAAGCCGGCTCGAGACCCCCCGCTAAAGCCCTTCAGCGCACCACAGTCCCCCTACCCGCCAGCGCCGCCGAAATGGGGTTCTCTATCCGGGCGTCGCCAAAGACCACCCGGCCCACCCCTCCCTGAACCGCCTCCACCGCGCCCAGCACCTTTTTCTTCATGCGCCCCTGGGCCACGCTCATGTACTGCGGGTCGTTCACCCGGGCTGCCGGAATTTCTTGGATCAGGCTAGACTCGTCAGGGAAGTTGGCCAGCAGGCCCGGCACGTTGGACAAAAGCAGCAAGGCCTCGGCTTTGAAGGCCGTGGCCAGCATGGCCGCGGCGGTGTCGCCGTCGGTGTTGATGGCCTCGCCTTGGTAGGAGACCGCCGGCGGCGTGAGTACCGGCAGGTAACCCGCCTCCAAGAGGAGGGTTAGCAAGGCGGTGTTCACCCTTTCCACCGAACCCGTGTAGTCCCCCCGGTGAATCTTGATTTTGCCGTTCTCGAGGTACTTGACCGCCTCCTTGCGCTTGCCCTCAAAGATGCGCCCATCCAGCCCGCTGAGGCCCACCGCGTTCACGCCCTCCCGCTGCAACAGCTCTACGATGCGCTTGTTCACCAGGCCGCAGTAGACCATCTCAAAGATTTCCAGGGTTTTGCGGTCGGTGAGGCGGCTGGTCAGGCCGCCCGGGTGGGTGAGGAACTGCGGGGGGTGGCCCAGGGCCTCGGCGATTTTGTTGGTCTCGCTGCTGCCGCCGTGGACAAGAATCAGCCTCTGGCCCGATTTCCAGAGCTCTGCTGCATCCTTAGCCACGGCCTCGTAGTTGATGCCTTCCGAACCCCCTACCTTTACCACAATCATCGGCCAACCTCTAAAGCCCCATCATACCTTGGGGATACAGCTCCGGGCGCAAAAAGGGGGGCAGGGCCAGCTCTAGGGTGTGCCGCCAAAACTCCACCCGCTCGAGGCGGGAGAGGGTCAGGATGCCCACCGCCCCCACGCCCCGTTTGGTGCCCTTCTGGCCCACCAGGTCGTCCATCACCTGCCCGAGCTCTTCTCCTGCGCGCACCCGCTCGGCCACCGCCGGCGGCAGCAGCACCGAGCCACCCCGGGCCACCCCCCACCGCCCGTCGGCCCGCAGGATCACGGCCACGTTGAAAAGCCAGGCCCCCAGTGCGTTGAACTCCACCCCGGCCTCGAGGCCCAGCCCCCAGGTCGCCCCCGGCTGGGCCAGGGCCGCTTTGGCCCGGTTTTGTGCCCCCAGCAGGGTCTCCTCGTAGCCGATGGGCTGCTCCGGCACTCCGCTCGGCACCTCCACCCCGTGCACCTCCAGCCCGGGGAACACCTCGGCGAAGACCAAGCGCACAGGCGCCAGCTTGGCTGGATTGGTGCTTCCCACGACGACCATGGCTAGGGGTGCAGGCCGGGGAACTCGAGGCCCAAGGTCTCCGGCCAGCCCATCCGCACGTTCAGGCTCTGGATGGCATGCCCCGCCGTGCCCTTGACCAGGTTGTCAATTGCCGAGATGACCACCAGCCGCCCGGTGTCCTCCTCCAGCTCAAAGCCCACATCGCAGTAGTTGGTGCCCTCCACCACCGCTGGGTCGGGGTAGCGGTGGATGCCCTTTTTGAGTTTTACGATGCGAATGAAGGGCTCCGCGCCATACACCTTGCGGTAGGCCGCCCACACATCCTTTTCGGTAAAGCCCGCTCGCAAAAAGGTCTGGGCGGTCATCAGGATGCCGCGCACCCGGTCGGTGGCCACAGCGGTGAGGTGGACCTCGGGGCTTCCGGGCAGGTGCTCGCGAATCTCGGCGGTGTGGCGGTGCCCGGTGGGCTTGTAGGCCCGCAGGCTGCCCGCGCGCTCGGGATGGTGCGAGGCCAGGCTGGGCTCGGCCCCGGCCGCACTGGTGGAGATCATCACCGTAGCGAAGATGGGCCCCGCCGCCAGCAGGCCCTCCCGCACGAGCGGGTAGAGGCCTAGGATGACCGCGGTGGCGTTGCAGCCGCAGCAGGCGATGCGGTCGGCGGTCTTGAGGGCCTCGCGGTAGAGCTCAGGGTTGCCGTAGACCCACTGGCCCAGGAGGTCGGGGCGGGGGTGGTCCTCGCCGTAGTATTTTTTGTACAGGTCCAGGTTTTTCAGCCGGAAGTCCGCCGAGAGGTCAAGGATAATGGGGGCCAGGCCCCGGTACTTCTCGAGCTCCTTGGCGGCCACACCGTGGGGCATGGCGAGCACCAGGATGTCGCAGGGCTCGAGGCTGGCTGGGTCTGTAAACTTTAGGTTGGTGCGGCCCCGTAGGTTAGGGTGCACCAGGCTCACGGGGTCGCCGAGGTAACGGCGGCTGGTGACCTGCTTGACCTCGAGGTAAGGGTGCCCCAGGGCCAGCCGCAGAAACTCCCCCCCCGCGTAGCCCGAGCCCCCCACAATCGAAACGGTCTTCTTCTCGCCCATACAATCAACGCACTAGAATACCTGATAAACACCCTTATGCAAACCTTTTCCTACGCCATCGGTTTTGACGATGCCCCCTTCCAGCGCCATCAGGGCAACGTGCGGGTGGTGGGGGTGGTGTACAACGGGCTGCGGCTGGAAGGCGTGCTGAGCGGCCAGGTTCGGCAGGACGGGCGCAACAGCACCCCGGTTCTGACCGAGCTGGTGCGGCGCTCCAAGTTCTACCCCAGCTTGCGGCTGGTGCTGCTGCAGGGCATCGCCCTGGCTGGGTTCAACGTGGTGGACATCCGAGCGCTCTCGGATAACCTGGGCCTGCCGGTGCTGGTGGTTCTACGGCGCAAGCCCAATCTTCCCTCTATAGAGGCCGCCCTGCGTAAGGTGCGCGGTGGCCAGCGGAAATGGGCCCTGATTCAAAAAGCCGGGCCTGTTGAGGCGGTGGCCGGGGTCTATGTGCAGCGGGCCGGGCTCACCCTGGAGCAGGCCGAGCGGGTCATTCGGCGCCTCGCCGTTCACTCCCGCCTCCCCGAGCCTCTGCGGGCGGCCCACCTGATTGCGGGTGGCCTGGCCACCGGGCAGAGCCGGGCCCGGCCCTAGCCCGGCCAAAGAGGGTCGGATTCTAGATGTATGCCGTTGACCTGGAGCCAGTGCAAGGGCTCTCGTCCCCCTAAAGCCTTGGGCCGGCTCAGCCCCACGCTCAGGATCACCCGCGATTTGCGCAAGGCGTGGTTGACCCAGTTGACCTTCCCTATATCCAAGCGGTACACGCCGCTATCCCCGTAGGCCTTGTAAAAACGCAGGTCGGTCACGGCAACGCTAAGCTCCTCCAGAAAGTCTGGAACCCTAAACCTCGCCCGCAGCCTGGGCTGGTTCTCGCGCATCTCCAGCCTAAGGCGAAGGCCCTCTACCGCCAGGTCGCCCAATGAGGCCTTTCCAGCACCTACGGGGAGGGCCAGGGTGGTTCGGTGCGGGCGAAGCCCATCCCCGAACACCTCAACGAGGCTTTCCCGGGCAGAGGCCTTCAGAATGGACCAGAACTCCTTAGGGGTCAGCTGCTCCACGGCTCGAGCCTTCCCTAGACTAAAATGGCAGTCCTCCACCTCCGGGGGCCTCCCCCCCACCCTGTAAGCCCCCAGCTCAACCACCTGCCCTAAGCGAAACAGGCCTGAATCCACCGCCTCGAGGGTCAGCGGTTCCTCCTTCCTCGTCACCAGCCGGACATACCGGCCAGACGCCAGCTCAATGCCTGCCACGCACACCCTCGGATAGCCCATACGGGTTAGGTGGGTAACGACCAGCTTCAAAGATGAACCACCTCCAAATCGCCCCATCTTTGGGCCAGGTACTCCGCCACCAGTCGGCGGTGGCAGCGCTCCGGGGTGGGTTCGCTGCATAAGAGGACGGTGGGGCGCGAGAACCAACCTCTGTCAACGCGCTGCTCTACCCGCCGCTCCCGCATCAGGGAGAGAAAACCGGCCTCATACTCCGCCCAGCTTATCTTCCCCTTTTGGTAGGCCTTGAGGAGGCCTTCGGTGGGGGCCAACAGCGGCTCGTGCAGGTAGTCAGCCCCCAGAATCTGCTTCAGAAAGTAGGCCAAGTCCGCCTTTTTGCTGAACCCTGCGAGCTGCGAGGTATTGTTTAGGCGCACGTCCAGAAGCCGCCGGACGCCATGCCGCCTTAGAAGCTCGAAGAACTGCTCGGCGGTCTTGTGGGTGAAGCCAACCGTATAGATTTTGGTGAGCGCCAAGGCCGCACCTCCCCAAACAGGGGCTGCTCCAACGCCTCCTCTTGGCGAAGCTCCTGCTCGCTTTGCAGCTCGCCATTGCCCCGTATGTGGAGCACCTGCGCGCATAGCCCAGGGTCCTCGTCACACAAAACCCGCACCACCAGCAGGCGGCGGTGGCACTCGCTGGGGTTCTCCTCGCTGCACATGAGGGCAACCCGGTACCGCTCCATTCCCTGCCGGAGCCTCCCCAGCCCCCTGCGAAAGGCCTCCGTCTTGGACATCTTGGCGTAGTCGGCGTGCCCTTCGGCATCGTAGAGGTCGGGGCTTTGGGGCCGCCCTCCCAGCTCCTGGCCCATGGGCACATAGAGGATGCCAGCCCCCTTCAGCAAGGCCCTTAGCTCAGGGGCGTTGAAGTGCGGAAAGTGCCGGGAAAAAGGGCTCGAGCGCACATCGGCCAGCACCTCTACTCCGTGGGTCCGTAAAAGCTGCAAAAACCGCTCTGGGCTGTGGCTGGAGTGGCCGATGGTGTAGAGCATAGCCCCAATCTACCTCAGACCCCAGGCGTACTCCAGGATTTTCCTTGGAATGTCCACCCCGGTGGTGCTCACCGAGTTCTTGAACTCCATGGTGTGGTTGACCTCGTTGACCAAAAGCCCGCGCTCGCTCTCAAAGAGGTCTATCGCCACCACCCCACCCCCCACGGCCTTGGCCGCCCGCACGGCCAGCTCGGCCAGCTCGGGCGTGACAGGGCAGTTGGAGGCCTTGCCGCCTCGGGCGGTGTTGGTAATCCAGTGCTCGCTAGTGCGGTAGATGGCCGCGATGCAGGTGTCCCCTACCACAAAGGCCCGGATGTCGCGGCCGGGCTTCCTGACCATCTCCTGGATGTAGTAGAGCTGATGCTGGTAGCCCCCCAGCACCTCCTTGTGCTCCAGCAGGGCCTCGGCTGCGTCCCGGTCGTTCACCTTGGCCAGAAGGCGGCCCCAGCTCCCCACCACCGGCTTCATCACCACCGGGTAGCCCAGCTCCTCGATGAGCCTCAGGGCCTCCTCGACCTCGGTGGCCAGGGCGGTCTTGGGCTGGGGCACCCCGTGGGCCTCCAGCGCACAGCTCGTGGCCCACTTGTCACCGCAGACCTCAATCACCTCCGGCGCGTTCACCACTGGAATCCCCAGGCTTTTCAGGTAGCGCGAAACCGCTAGGCCCTTGCTCTGCGAGACCAGGCGCTCCACCGCGCAGGTGATGCCATGTAGCTCCGGGGGCCGCTCCCCTAGCCTCATGGGCAGCTGCTTGGCGTAGATTTTCCTGAAGGGAATGCCCAGCCCCTCGGCGGCCTTAAAGAGCATCTCCTCGTCGGGGCGGATGCGGTCGTAGAGAATGGCCAGCATAGCAAAGAACAGGGGGAATCAGCTCCCAAACCAGCTAGAAACCCCGCTACTCCCCCCAGTCCTCCGCCTCCTCGGGGGCCGCTTGGAGCCTGAGGGGTTCCAGGCCCACCACCTCGAGCTCCGCCCCACAGGTCTCGCAGACCACCAGTTCTCCTAGCTCAGGGTTGCTCAGCTCCACTTCGCTTCCACACTCCACACACTCGGCCGTCATCTCCCATCTCCTCCGATTCGCTCTTTGGGCGCTGGCCTGACCCCAAGGAATGGCAGCCAGGTGCCCCTCAGATTCTCCCTCACCCAGGGTCCCTTTGCGAAGGGCTTGCCCGACCTACGACCAGGCAGACCGGGTTAGGTTCAGTAATCCTCCTCCTCTTCCTCCAGCTCCGACCAGTCGGGCGTGAACCGGTGGCCGCACTCTGGGCAGACCGCCTCCTCCCGGCCCTCTAGCTCAAAGGTCAAGCCACACTCCGGGCAGTCCACGAAAAGCCCCTCCTCGCCATCCTCAATCACCACCACCTCTAAAGGGTCAGTGGAGAGAATCTGCAGGTAGGCCCCGCAGGACTCACACTCAAAGTAGTCCTCCGGGGTAAGCTCCTCCAGGTCCTCGGGAGGGATAAAGTTGGGCTCGCGGCACACCGGGCAGATTACCTCTAGGTCTTCCATATAGACCTCAACCCCCTCAGTCTACCCTCCTCCGCCCTCCCCGGGAAACCGGCCGTACTTGCGGTAGTAGTCCAGGATGCTCCCCTCTTTCAGGGCCTCCAGCAGAAAATCGGGCGGGGGGGTGAGTTGATAGGTCCTCTCCCCATGCCGCAAAAGCCCCCTTCCCAAATCCAGCTCCACCTCGTCGCCGTCCTGAAGCGCGTCCACCACCTCCGGCGCCTCAAAGGGCAGGATGCCCAGGTTGACCAGGTTGCGGTAGAAGATGCGGGCGTAGCTCTTGGCAATGATGGCCCTAAGGCCCAGCTTGCGCAGGGCTTCCGGGGCGTACTCGCGGGAGGAGCCCAGCCCGGTGTTCCGGCCACAGACCAGGATATCCCCCGGGCGGAACCCCGAGGCGAACTCGGGGCGCAGGTGGGCAAAGGCGTAGGTGTGGAACTTGTCCTCCCCCACCATGAAGGGGGCGTACTTGCCGGGGAGGATGTCGTCGGTGTTGATGGCGTCGCCAAACTTCCAGACCCTAGGCACGGGCCACCTCCAGCTCCTCCGGGGTGGTGATGTACCCCGCTACCGCCGTGGCCGCCGCCACCCTGGGGCTGGCCAGGTAAATCTCGGCGTCCGCCGCCCCCATCCGCCCCCGGAAGTTGCGGTTGGAG
This sequence comes from Meiothermus luteus, assembly GCF_003574085.1. Lineage (GTDB taxonomy): Bacteria > Deinococcota > Deinococci > Deinococcales > Thermaceae > Meiothermus > Meiothermus luteus. The sequence continues at coordinate 9,433 of NZ_QWKZ01000007.1, forward strand.
GTGCTCACGCAGACCTCCCCAGGGGCCAGCACCCCCTGGTGCCGCCCCATGCAGGGCCCGCAGCCGGGGGTACCGATGGTGGCCCCGGCCTGCAGCAAGGTGAGCAGGGTACCGTCGGCAGCGGCGGCCTCGAGCACCTCTGAAGAGGCCGGTATCACCAGCATCCGCACCCCTGGCGCCACCTTGCGGCCCTTGAGGATGGCGGCGACTTCGTGCAGGTCGTCCAGGCGCCCGTTGGTGCAGGTGCCCACGAACACCTGGTCCACCTTCTTGCCCCGGACCGCGGCCACCTCCTCCACGTTGTCCACGTAGAAGGGCACCGAAACCCGGGGGGTAAGGGTGGAGAGGTCAATCTCCACCTCCTTGGCATAGACCGCATCCGGGTCGGGGTAGAGCCAGGTGGGCACGTCGTAGAGTTCCAGAATCTCGCCGCTGGGCACCACCAGCCCGCACTTGGCTCCGGCCTCCACCGTGAGGTTGGCCAGGGTCAGGCGCTGGCTGCGGGTGAGGGATTCGGCCCCGTCCAAGAGGTGTATCTCAATGCTCATGTAGGTGGCCCCGTCGGCGGTGAGGACACGCACCATCTCCAGGGCTGCGTCCTTGGCTGTGGCTCCGGGGGCCAGCCGCCCCCGGAAGGTCACCTTGACCGTCTCGGGTACCCTAAGCCAGGTGCGTCCCGAGGCCGCCGCCAGGGCGATGTCGGTGGCCCCCATCCCGCTGCCAAAACAGGCAATCCCACCGTAGGTGGTGGAGTGCGAGTCCGAGCCCAGCACGATGCCCCCCGGCTGGGCTAGGCCCTCTTCTACTAAGACCTGGTGGCAGATGCCCCGGCCCACATCAAACACCCGGCAGCCATACCGGTTGCCCCACTCGCGGATTTCTTTTTGGGCTTTGGCCACCTCCACATTGGCCGCCGGGGCCACGTGGTCAATCACGATGGCCACCTTCTCGGGGAAGCGCGGAGCGGCCCCAAGCTGCTGAAGCCGCTTGAAGAAGCTCCCGGCAATGGAGTCCACCACCATCACCTGGTCTACCTCCACCACCACCAGCTCGCCGGCCCGAACCTCCCGGCCGGCCCTTTGGGAAAGGATTTTTTCGGCTAGCGTCAGGCCCATCTTCTCACCTCTCAACAAAGGCTCGCTCACCTAGCCCTCAGTCCAGGTTCTCCAACCGCGCGGTGGGCACCTCCTCCGGAATGGGGTGCCGGGAGAGGCCGTGGGCCAGGGCGATTTCCCGCAAGAGCTCCTCGGGCTTCTTCCGCCGACCAATCTCACCCGTGCGGCTCTTGAACTCCTGGGCGATGCGCTTGGCCTGTTCCTTGGTAATCTCAAAGGCCTCCACCTCTTTTAGATAGTAGTAAATCAGGTTCCAGCCCGATAGGGGCCCCAGGAGGAGCTGGTTCTTGTCTACCCCGAAGTCGTGCAGGTTGTGCGCTTCGTACACCTTTTTCTCGTTTAGAACAGCTTTCTGGTGCACCCCGGCGGTATGGGTGCGGTTGGTGAGGGAGACTGGCTCGGTGTAGGGCACCAGGGTGCCCAGGATGGAAGCCATCAGTACGTTCAGGGGGTAGCACTGGCTCAGGTTGTACTCCTCCTTGATCTCCGGATAGCGCTTGGACAGGTTGAACAGCACCCCCGTGACCGAGGGAATCCCCGAGCGCTCGGCCAAACCCCAGATGGAGGCGTCTATGTAGCGCACCCCGGCCCGCACCGCGGCCAACACGTTGGCCAGGGCCAGACCCCGGTCGTTGTGGAAGTGGCCCTCGAGCGCGGCCCTGGGGTAGCGCTCGCGCAGGGCAGAGACCACCTGGGCCACGTCCTCCGGCTCAGCGATGCCCACCGTGTCGGGCAGACCCAGCGTGTTCACGTAGGGATAGACCACATCGTACAGCTGGAAGAGGTCCGCCAGAGGCGTGCGGAAGGCGTCCTCGGCGCTAAAACGCAGGTACATCTGGGGGTAGGCCGCCCGCACCTCCCGCAGCACCCCCTCGGCCAGGGCCACCGCCTCGTCCAAGGACTTCTGCGCGTTGTGCCGCTGGGCCAAGGGCGAGACCCCCAGGTACAGGTTCAGGCCGTTGCAGCCCACCTCGAGGGCCTTCTCCACATCAAGCAGGTTGGTGCGGCAGTGCCCCAAGAAGTGAAGCGGCTTGGGGGTAAGCTCCTTGGCGTAGGCGATCAGCTCCCGCACGTCCTCGGCCTCGGCCTCGCCCACCACCGGGGAGAAAAACTCAAAATGGGTCACCCCCAGCTCGATTAGGCCTGCGAGCAGCTGCTTTTTCTCCTCCAGAGAAAAGCGGTACTTCTCCGTGTCAAACAGGAGCGGCGACTGCTGGCCGTCGCGGAAGGTGGTATCTACGATTACGATGCGCTGGTCTGTCTGCATAGGCCTAAAAAAAACCGCCCGCTTCCTCTGCGGGCCGGGCTACGCAAGCGCGCGAACTAGCGGTGCGCTAGCCCCCGGCGCTGGATTTTTTAGCCCGTATAAGCATACCGCAAGTGTAAAATCGGTATACCGAGGCTGTCAACCTGCCCAGGCCCCTGGAATAAAATGGCCCCATGCGTTGGACAGCCGGAGTTCTCCTGGGGGGGCTGGCGCTGGCCCAAAGCCTCACGGTGGCCCCAGAAGCCCGGGTAGGGGTGCCTTTGGAGATTCAGGGCGCCGACTTCCCCCCGGGCCGCCATACCCTCACCATAGAGTCGGATACGGGCCGCAGCCAGGCGGTGCTGGAAGCCCCGGGTGGGCAGTTCACCTTCACCTGGACCCCCCCAAGGGCCGGGGTCTTTAGAATCAGCGTGGAGCTTCAGGGGCGGAGGGTGGAGGCCCAGACCCGCGTAACCCTCCAGACTCCCCTACCTACCCCCCAGTTAGAAGCGGATGGGCTGGTGGTGGGAGGTTGGAAGCTGCCCCTCTCAGGTCCCTGGATCGGCCCCAAGGTTTTGGGTTCCCGGGCCTTCATCGCCCAAGGGCCATTGGTACTGGAAATTGACCTGCAGACCCCCCGGGTGGTGGCCGAACACTTTCCCCCGGCCGAGGTACGGGCCCTGGAGACGGACCCCGAACCTGCGGTGCTCCTGGAGGACGGGCGCCGGCTGAGCCTAGCAGCCTTAGCCGGAAAACCCTACGAGGGCCGCTGGGAAAGCCTCTCGATCCTCCAGGACTACTTCAAGGACCATGCGCCCACCTCGGCCCAGCGGCCGTACTGGTACTACTTCACCCGGGAGGCCAGCAGCCTAAGCCCGGACGACCTCGAGGCCGTCGGGCGCGACCTACTGCAAAGGGGCCATCGGCCCGAGTTGGCCTGGGGAACCGGCGCATTGCGCTGGCTGGAGCCTTGGCTGATGCGGGTCCGGGCTGCGCGACAGGAGGGGCTGGAGAAAAGCCTGGTCTGGTCGGAGTTCTTCTTAAAGTACCTGCCCCAGCTCCCTGGGGCTCGAGCCGTGCTCCTGGAGCAGGCCGACTGGCTCGAGGCCCAAGGGCGGCCCGACCTGGCCGAGCGCTACCGCGACGCCTTGCGGGCAGTGGCCGGCTGGCAGCCACCCTTGACCTCGGCCCACCTGGCCCAGCTCACCGGGGTTCTGGGTGGGCTTTACCTCCTGATGGTCCTCTACCTGAGCCTGCTCTACCTCCCCGCCCAGCTCCGGGGGGTGCGCCCCAGCGGGGGGTGGCTTTTGGGTTGGCTGCGGCACCCCCTCCTGCGCCTTCGCCACAGCGTGCTGGCCTACACCACCTTAGGAGAGCGGGCCTTGCTGCTCCTGCTGTTCGGGCTGACCATCCTGGCCTTTTTGGCCTGGGGCTTCCTAGGCCGCGCTGAGGCCCTCGCCGCCCAGGAGGAGCTCAACCGGGGCACGCTGCGCTCGAGCGCCGCCCAGGAAACCCTGCGCAACCTGGCCAATACCGGCCCCGCGCGGGGGCTGTTGGCCTACGCGCTGGCCCAGGAAAACCCTGCCGAGGCCCGCCGCCTCTACGAAACCGCCCCGGCCTGGACCCATGTTCTGCTGGGGCGTGGAACCCCAGCCGCCCTGGCTCAGGCCTACCGGCAGGCCCCCCACGCCCCCCCCGTGCGGGAGGCCTTGGGCCTTGGGGGGGACTTTTGGACTGGGGTCTACCACGAGGCCGGGGTGGCCCGCGAAGCCGTCCCTACCCCGCGGGTTATCATCGCAGCCATCGGTCTGAGCCACCTGCACAACTTTGTCGCCAACTTCCTCGAGGTCTGGCACGACCTCCCCTTGTGGCCCTCCCCCCTTTGGGCCTGGGGGGCGGCCGGGTTGGCCGCGCTCCTAGCCCTATACCACCTATTGTGCTTCTTCCTACCACGGCCCCAAAACACCCAGGATGGGGTTGTCTGGCGCCGCACCGTCCAGCTCCTCTTCCCGGGAAGCCCCACCTACAGCCAGGGCTGGGGGGTGCTGGTGCTGCTGGTCTTTGGCGCAGGGGTGTGGCTTTGGCGCTTTGAACCAGGCCCCGGCCTGGCCCTGGCCCTGCTGGCCTTGGGCGCCCACCTGGTTCTCTGGCTGACCCTGGTCTACCGACGGCGCAGCTAACCTCAGCCAAGGCCCTTAGAATGGCCTTGACATGATCATCCCTCCCCTACCCACCCCCTTTGACCCCCAGGGTCGGTTTGACCTCCAGGCCTTCCGCGAGCTGGCCCAGGCCATTGAGCCCCATGTGGACGGCCTGCTCTTCTACGGTTCTAACGGCGAAGGAGTGCACCTAAGCCGCGAGGAGCGGACCCAAGGGCTGGCGGCCCAAAGCCCAAAGAAGCCCGTCCTGGTGGGCCTTATGGAGGAAACCCTGGCCCAGGCGACCGCCGCTTTGGCAGAGGCCGAAGGCCTAGGGGCACGGGTGCTGGCCACACCCCCCCGCTACTACGAGGCCAGCCTGGGGCCGGATGGGCTGCTGCGCTACTTTTGCGGGCTGGCCGAGGCGGGCCAAAGCGAGGTCTGGCTCTACCACGTGCCGGCCAACACCAAGGCCCAACTTCCGCTGTCGGTGGTGGCTGAGTTGGCCCAGCATCCCAGGATCACCGGGATCAAGGATTCCAGCGGTGAACTCTCTCGGCTGGCCTTCTACGCCTCGCAAAAGCTGGCCTTGGAAGTTTACACAGGGCACGCCCCTACCTTCTTGGGCGCGCTGGCCCTGGGGGCGAAGGGGGGCATTTTGGCGGCCGCAAACCTGGCCCCTAAGCCCTACAAGCGGCTGCTCGAGCTGTGGCAGGCCGGCAAGGTGGGGGAGGCCCAAGCCCTGCAGGCCGAGCTCGAGCCCTTCGGCCGGGTGCTGGCCCAGGGAGGCTTTGTGTTGCTCAAACAAGCCCTGCGCTACCTGGGCTTGCCTGGGGGCTACCCCCGGCCCCCCTACCCCAGCGAAAGCCCGGCCTGGCCCGCCTTTAAGCCCCTCCTGGAGGCTTTCCGGGAGAGGAGTTGGACGGTGGAATAACCCAGCTCCCTCCGCCTCATCCGGTAAGCTCAAAGCATGAGCCGAAGAACCTGGTGGTTGCTATGCCTCGCCCTGCTCGGTGCCTGCGCCCCCCGGATTACTCAGCCGCAGCCCCCTCAGGTGGAGCTCCTGCAATTCAGCCTGGTCTCGTTAGACCCCTTCAGCGGGCGCGCCGAGTTTGACCTGCGGCTCCGCCTGACCAACCCCAACCCCTTCGCGCTGCCTCTGATGGAAAGCGCGCTGACCGCAGAGCTAGGCAGCCTTCAGCTCCGCCTGGCCCTCCCCGCCCTAGAAATCCCCCCAGGGGCCAGCCGCGAAGCCCAGACCCGCCTGAGCGCCCCGGTGGTGGAGGGCGCCCGGGTGCTGGCCGGCCTGCTGGGGGGGCAGAATACCCGGTTGCGCCTGCTAGGAGAACTGCGGGCCCGGCTGGGCCCGGCGGTGGTGCCCATCGGCCCCCTAACCCTGGTGGACCGCGATGTGCGCCTCCAGTTCACCTTCCAGCCGCCCACCCTCCGCCTCGTTGAGGCTCGCTTGGAAGGCCTATCCATCCGGCTGGTGCTGGAGGCGGAAAACCCCAACCCCATAGGCTTCACGCTGGAGGGCCCCCTCCGCCTCCTGGTGGGCGGGCGCAGCGTGGCCGAGGGTGGGCTCAGCTTTGGCCTGGGCCCAGGCGGGCGCAGCCGAGGAGAGGTCCGGCTGGGCTTCTCGGGGGTGCCAGGCACGGGGGGGGTGAGCGTGGAGCTGGGCCTCAGCGCGCGCATCCCCGGCGTTCTAGAGCGCCCGGTGCCCCAGGTTCTGCAAGGTGTCCTGCGGTAAAGAGATGCGGGGGCTTGCTGTAAGCGACCGCTGGGTAGAGGTGCCCGGCGGCCAGGTCTTCGCCCGGCGGTGGGCACTGGCAGAATCACACAAGGCCCCCATCGTCCTGCTGCACGACTCCCTGGGCTCGGTGGAGCTCTGGCGCGGGTTTCCCGCGGCGCTGGCCCAGGCCACCGGACGGGAGGTCTGGGCCTACGACCGGCTGGGTTTTGGACGGTCTTCGCCCAGAACCAAGCCCCCTTCGTTGGGCTTTATTCTCGAGGAAGCCTGGCTATACTTTCCGGCTATTGCCAAGGGGCTCGAGCTCAGGGAATACATCCTCTTTGGCCACAGCGTGGGGGGCGCCATGGCCCTGTGCATCGCCGCCTATCAGCCGGGTCGCTGCCGTGCCGTGATTACCGAGGCGGCCCAGGCCTTTGTGGAAGAGCGCACCCTACAGGGCATCCGGGCCGCCCAGCAGGGCTTCCAAGACCCCACCCAGTTCGCCCGGCTGGAGCGCTGGCACGGCGAAAAAGCCCGCTGGGTGCTGGAGGCCTGGACGGGGGTCTGGCTCGCGCCGGGGTTTCGGGGCTGGACGCTGGAACCCTGCTTGAAAGGGGTACGCTGCCCCGTGCTGGCCCTACACGGCGACCGCGACGAGTACGGCTCCCTGGCCTTCCCAAAGCGCATTGTAGAGGGGGTGCAGGGCCCCGCGCGCATGGAGCTGCTGCCCGACTGCGGCCACGTGCCCCACCGGGAAAAGGAGGCCCTGGTGCTGGGGCTGGTGGAAGATTTCCTGCGAAACATAAGGTAACGCTAGCGCTCATCGGCGGGTGTCAGCCCGCCCGCTGCAGCGCTTTGTTGGGCAGTGTCGGTTCGTGCGATCGCCAGCAACTTTTCCTCGAACTGGACTTACGCGGCCTCCACCTGCAGCGATAACAGAGGGCTCAAATCCAGGCTCAGCTTACCTGCGATGAGTCTGCGTCGGCATTGGTAGAAACTCAACTTCAGCCGCTCTCGCTGACACTCGATGAGCCCATAGGCCACCAGCCCCAAGGCCAGATGCCCCAAGACTTTAGCCCGGCGCCAGTGTCGGTGCCCCTTCCACCCCAGCTCCTGCTGCAATCCCCGGAAGACCTCCTCAATCCCCTGCCGCAACCGGTACACCTCCACCGTCCTCTTTCCCTCCGAGTCCACAGCGGAACTGGCATAAAACCCCCTCCCTCGACCCACCACCTGCACCGCAAAAGAAAGTCCCTTCAGCTGGATACCCTCCAGCAATCGGTTAGCCCTGAGTCTCGTCACGAGAAACCAGCCCTGAGCATGGAGCCACTCCAGGTATGTGTAAGGGTTTGTGTAAAAAAGGGGGGGCACAGAAGCTAGAGAGGAGGTACCCCATGGACCCGTCTACCCTGCAAGCCCTGCTACGGGAAGCGACCACCACCCCCGCAAGCTGGAGACCCCCTTCGGCCAGGTGGAACGGGCCATCCCCCGGGATCGGGAAGGGCAGTATTACCCCAGCTTCCTCCAGCCCTACGCCCGCCGCCAGGTGGACGTGGGGGAGGTGGCGGTGGCCCTGGACGCCGCCGGGGTCACCCAGCGCAAGGCGGCGGAGGGGATGAGCCTCCTCCTGGGCCACCGCTACACCCACGAGACCAAGGGCGCCATCACGGACGAGGTGCTGGAGAAGGCGGAGGCCTACTGTGGGAGACCCTTACCGGAGGAGATGGCCTTTGTGTACTTGGATGGGTTTTCCCTGAAGGTGCTGAGGGAGGGACTTGGGGTGGAGCGGGAATCGGTGTACGTGGCCCTGGGGGTGACGCCGGATGGGGCGCGGCGGGTGCTGGGCTTCTGGCTTTTGCCCACGGAGAACGCCTCGGCCTGGGAGGGGGTTTTGCTGGAGCTATGGGGGAAGGGCCTGCGGCGGGTTTTGCTCTTCATCACCGATGGCCTACCGGGGATAGAGGAGGCCATCCGGGGGTGTATCCCCTGGCGGGGTGGCAGCGGTGCGTGGTGCACCAGGTGCGGTCTCGGGACCGGGCTGCCCTGGCCCAGGACCTGCGGGGGGTTTACATGGCGGAGAGCCGGAGGGAGGCTTTAGGGGCGCTGGAGCGGTTGAGGGAGGTTTGGGGGGGCAAGTACCCCGCTTTGGTGGCGGCCTGGTGGAAGGGTGCTTTGGCCGTACTTGCGGAGCACCAACCTCATGGAGCGGTTTATCCGAGAGGTGAGGCGGGGGACGAAGGTGCGGGACCACAAGTTTCCTCGGCCGGAGGCGGTGTTCAAGCTTTTGTACTTGGAGGGGGAGCATCTGGAGGGGAGGTGGGGGGAGCGAAGGCTGAAAGGGTTTGCCGAGGCGCGGGAGGTGTTGGAGCGGATGCTTTAGGAGCGGTATGCCCCCCGTACACAGACCTTGACACATAACTCTTGACATGACCACCTGGAACAAGGGGAAAAGCCTGACCTCTAAGGGGGTAAAATGACGTCGTGAAGTTCCCCCTTTCCCTTGTCCTGGTGTCCTTGGTCTTGAGCCTTTCAGGCCTTGCCCAGAAGCCTCTAAAAACCCTCCCCTGGGGTAGCTACACGGTGCGCATAGAAGGAAGCCCTGGAGGAGGCCAGGTGGCCCGAATTCTGGCGGGCGGGCGCACAGCGGTGGAAATCGAGGGCTGGTTGCTCAGCGCCTCCTTTGTGGAAGTCACAGGCAAGGCCCCGAGGGAACTCTTGGTCACGGATTTTTCGGGTGGAGCTCACTGCTGCCTTACCCTTTACCTTTTCAGCCAGGAGGGGGAGCTGCGAAACCTGCTTTACGAGGAATTGGGGGATGGGGTTTTTGAGCTTCGGGACCTAGATGGGGACGGCCGCTCCGAGCCGGTCCTCACTCGCATCTACAGCTATTTTGGCGACCTCCCGTTTGCGCTCTCCCCGGGAGTGGTTCGGGTCTACGCCTATGATGGAATGGTATTCTACGAGGCCACACGGCGTTTTCCCAGGCTGAGCCTGCGAGAGATGGAACGCTACCGGAAGGGGTTTCTGGAGGGGAAGAAACGAGGCGATCTGGAAGCGATGAAGGGCAACGCCCTGGGTTACTGGGCCAACGCTTTGGTCATTGGTCGCGGAGCCGCAGCCAAGGATTGGCTAATGCGGAACGCTCCTTTTGAGGTCAGGAAATGGCTCTTGGTAAACGAGGAAGCCCTTTTACGAAGCGTCTCGGCGTTTGACCTGAGCACCAACCGCAAGCTACCTCCAGAGAAGCCCTAGAGGCTCATTCTCCTTCTGAGGCGGTTGCTAGGCCCTTCTACCTCAAAGCCTGCACCACCCGAACACCCCGCAAAAACCCACACCCTGGTCAACCAAAGCGCCCATTAGCGCTTTGGGCCCTCCCCCAGGGTGAGGACCTAAGCCTCGCCTTTCCCCCCTCCCACGATCCCCCAAGGAGGATGGGCTTGAGGGGAGAGAGGTCCCTCGGCACCTCCCGCCCAAGGAGGGGAAGAAAGAGGCCTACCCTCAGAACCCTCCAGGGATTGGCGCCAGGGGGGTTCCTTCCCTCGGTTGACCCCCGCTGGCTCCCCGGCGAGCTCCGAAGGCTTGACAGAAGACCTAAAGCTTGTTTGGTCTTACCGATCTCTCTCGCGGGCTTTCGCTTCAGGTACGGGTTGTTCTCACCCTCCTTTCGCCCGTAAAGGTCATTGAGCAACCCCTCGTAGAAGCTCTGGGCGTCGGATTGGAAGGTGGGGTCCTCCAGCAGGCGTCCGTAGCTTTGGGGAAGCTCCTCCTTGAGGCCCAGGGCCCGCCTGCCGATCACGTGAGCGGCAGCGGTGTCCTTGGAGAGGGAAAGCAGGGGGGCGTACTTGAGCATGCCCAGGGTGGAGGTGTCCTGGGGGTTCACCTCCAGCACCTGGACACCCTTTTTCCTCGCCAGGGTGTGGACCTTCTGGAGGAGGGAGGCGTAGGCGAAGCGGTGCTGCTTCCTCCTGAACCACCTCCCAGAGCCATCCCCCCTCCTGGACTTCCGGAGGTGTTTGAGCCTCTCCGTGGCAATCGCTACCCCCCGGGAGAGGGCGAGGTCCACCACCTGGTGGGCCGCCATCCAGAGGGCGATCTCCTTGGCCCCACGATTGGAGGCCCTGTCCACCTCATTCAGGGGGATGGTGGAGTGGTGCCTGAGTTCCCCATCGGGACTGACCAACACTAAGGCCAGGTGGTAGGGGTGGGCGTTGGCGTCTAGGGCCAAGACGCCCCGCTCCTTCGTGGCCACGATGGGAGGCAAGGCTTCTTGCCAGGTGAAGTGGGCGTGGATTTCTCCGTTCCGGAGATTGAGCTCCACGTTGTAGGGTTCTCCCAGCCGGGCCCGCTCCACCAGGGCGTTCCGTTGAGGGTGGGAGGTGAGGACCAAACCCCGGATGTGGGCGCGGTGCCCAAGGTTGATCCGGAGCCAGAGGGCCCCGTCCTCCACCTCCAGCCGCAGGTTGAGGTTGCCCCCCTTGCTCCGGTCTCCCCTGCTGTAGAGCAAACCTTGGCGCTTCTCCCGCCATTCCCGCTTCAGCTGGAGGAGCCGCTTCCCCGAGAGGTGCTTGCGCTTGAGTCCCTCAAAGAGGCCCCTTCGCCCGAAGACCACCGCGCGGGGGTCTACACCCCGTTCCCTGGCGGAGTCCAGGACCCCTTGCGCCTTGAGGATGGCCTCGTCGGCGTAGCGGGTGTTGAGGCGGAAGAGCTGGCAGAGGGGGCCGTCTTCCCGTTTGAGCTCCTCGCGGCTGTGCCCCTCCAAGAGTCTCTGGTAGGCGAAGCGCATGGCCGAGGAAAACCTCCGCATGAGGTCCAGGAGAGCTTTCCGGTCCTCCTGGGAGGGGAGGTGGAGCTTGGCCTGGACGCCTCGGAAGGCGCTAGCGTTCTTGTCCTTGCCCTTGGGCATCCCGCCGCCTCCTGACGCGCGTCCGCGCGGCGAAGCGGGAAACTTTATGCCGTTCCCAGGCGCGCGGGGTGTCGCGGTGAATGCCGTAGCGCTCCCTGAACTGATGGGCTGTAAGGAGAAGCAGGGGCATCTGGGGGCTATTGTAGCCCAAAGCTGTTATTGCTCAACTGTTTGCACCTCCCCGTGGTGAAGGCCATCGGGGTGGATCCCCTGTGGTTTGGCGTCTACCTGGTGCTCATGGTGGAGCTGGCCCAGATCACCCCTCCCGTGGGCTTCAACCTCTTCGTCCTCCAGTCCCTCACCGGGGAGGACCTCTTCCAGATCGCCCGCTACGCCTTGCCCTTCATGGGGGTCCTCACTCCTCATGGTGGCCCTACTGGTGGCCTTCCCGGGGCTCGCCACCTGGCTTCCCCGCACCATGACGGGGGGTTAGCCCAGAAGTGTCGCTTTTTGTGGAAGCCTGGCCCACAAGGTACTAGGATTTAGAACATGGCTGGACGGGCCAGAACGCCATCCCCCTCCTGGGTTGGCTGGCATGGGGCGCTTTACCGTGCCCCCAAGGTGCTTTCCCATCCCCTACCCAAAGGAGGGCCAACGTGAACCCAGTGGACTCCTTCCAACCCGGGACCTTGTTTCGGGCTCGAGGCCGCGACTACCGCCTGGAACGCCGGCACGGGGACGTGCTCTTTGCCCGCGCCGTGGACACCGATGAGGAAGCCCTCTTCTACCTCCCGCTGGAAGGGGAAGCCCTCCAACTCACCTCCTTGGGGCTTCCCCCCACCACCCCTGGGGATCCCGCCCTGCACGACCTGCTCCTCCGGGCCCTAGAGCTTTCCACCCTCCACGCCGACGCCCCCTTCCTGGCCCTGCAGCGCTCGCGGGTGGTGCCCGCCAACTACCAGCTCGTGCCCTTGCTCATGGCGCTGAGGCTGCCGGAGGTGCGCCTCCTGATCGCCGACGACGTGGGCTTAGGCAAAACCGTGGAGGCGGGCCTCATCGTGAAGGAGCTCCTTCTGCGGAACAAGGCCCGACGGGTCTTGGTCCTGGCCCCAGCCCACCTCCTCGCCCAGTGGCAAGAGGCGCTCCGCCGCTTCTTCCACTTGGAGTTTGAAATCCTATCCGGGCCCAACCTGAAGCGCCTCACCCGCACCCTCCCCCCGGGAGCAAACCCCTGGGCCCACTTTGACCGGGTCATCGCCAGCGTGGACTACGCCAAACAGGACGAGGTCCGGAACCTGGTCCTCTTGCAGGACTGGGACCTCCTTTTGGTGGACGAAGCCCACATGGCCGCCCGCCCCCCCACGGAAAAGGGCAAGCAGATGGAGCGCTACCGCCTGGTACGGGAGCTTTCCCGCCGGGTGCCCCACCTCCTCCTCCTCACCGCCACGCCCCACAACGGCTACACGGAAAGCTTCTATAGCCTCCTGGAACACCTGGACGCCCGGGAGTTGGGGCTTTTCAAAGGGGGAAGCCTGGACCGGGAAGCGGCCAAGAAGCACGTGGTGCAGCGCCGCCGAAAGGACGTGGAAGAGTGGTTCCGCAAGGAAGGCAAAAAAAGCCCCTTTCCGGAGCGGGACACCAAGGAGGTGGCGGTGGAGCCCAACCGCGCCGAGCTGGAACTCTTTGAGGCGGTGCGCCGCTACCAAGCGGAGGTTTACGACCCCGACCCGGCCAAGGTGCCCGTTCTCGGGCGCTGGCTCGCCATGCACCTGATGCGCCGCGCCACCAGTTCCCCCCGGGCGTTGCAAAGGAGTTTGGAACGGCGTAAGGCCCTCCTGGAAAGCGTCCTGGCCGGGGGAATGGACGCCACCGCCGACGAGGTGGCGGCCCTGTTTGACACCGCGCCGGAGCGCTTGCTGCCCGAGGAAGCGGAGGCCAGCCTGGAACTTAGCTTGGCGGACCAAGCCCGAGCCCAGGCGGAAAAGGGCTACCTCGAGGCCCTCCTCCGCCACTTGAAGACCTGGCGCAAAGACAGCAAACTGGAGGTTCTACGGGAAATGCTCCAGGACCCGCTACGGCTCGGGAAGGGCCGGACCCTGATCTTCACCCGCTACCGGGACACCCTGGAATACTTGGTGGAAAAGCTTCGGGAGACCATTCCCCAACCCGTCTTCGCCGTGCACGGGGAGATGGATGAGGAAGAACGCAACGAGGTGCTCCAGGCCTTCGCCAAGGAGCAGGTGGGGGTTTTGGTGGCCACGGATGTGTTCTCCGAAGGCCTCAACCTGCAGCACTACGCGGCCCAGCTGGTCCACTACGACCTGCCGTGGAACCCCAACCGCCTGGAGCAGCGCAACGGGCGGATTGACCGCTTCGGTCAACCCGAGCCCGTGGTCCGCATCCGGACCCTCTACTATGAACGCTCTTTTGACGTGGCCGTCTTCCGCCTCCTCCTGGAAAAGGCGGAGCGCATCCGCAAGGAACTGGGGGTGGTACCCGCCTTCTTCGGGGAAGAGGCTTACCTGCGGCGCCGCCTCGAGGCCCTGTGGTCCCAGGACTGGCGGGGCGAACGGCGGCTGCAAACCCCCCTTTTTGCCGAGGAAGAGGCCACAGAGCTGCAGGCGGCAAAGAAGGCCATCCAGGAAGGCTTCTACGGCCACAGCGAGTTTAGCCTCCCCGACGTGGAGCGCCACCTTCAAGAAGCCCTGGAACGGGCCGGGAGTCCCCAGGTCTTGCAAGCCTTCGTGCTGGACGGGCTCCGCTACCTGGGCTGGCGCGTGGAGGGGGAAGACCCCTACACCGCCACCCGGGGCACGGGGGAAGCGGTGCCCGGGTTGCCCAACGCCTTTGGCCCCTTCAGCTTCCATCCGGAAGCGCCCCTGGGGGTGGAGGTGCTGGACCTCTCCCATCCCCTGGTGGAGCACCTGATAGCCCACCTGCGCTACCGGGCCTACCGGGACCTGGACGGGGCCCGCACCGCCCTCATGGCCTTTCCCGGCCCCCTGGGTACCCCCCCTGTCGCCCTTTACCACTACCGGGCCCGCTTCGCCGGACCGGGCGGCGAGGTGCTGGAAACCCTGGTGCGCCGGGCGGTGCGCCTTTTGGATCTAAGCGAACTCCCCCCCGAGGAGGCGGAAGCCCTTTGGCGCGCCCGGCTCAAGGCACGCCCCCTCGCCCAGGACCAGGCCAAGGCTTTGGCCGAGCGGGCCCTCAAGGCTCCCCTGGAGGAGTTAGGGAAGCGGGGAGCCGAGGAAGCCTTGGCCCGGGTAAAGGCCGAACGAACGGCCCTAAAGCGGGACCTAGAACGGGCCTACGGCGTCCTGCCCCAGGCCTTCCAAGCCCTAGACCAGCTGGAGGTCTTGGGCTCCGAGCTGCTCGCCATCACCCTCTTGGCCCCTGTGCCGAGCTAAAGGAGGTTGTGGGTGTTCCACGCCATACGCGTTTCCGGCGGCCTCTTCACCGAGGAGTTCTTGCAAAGCCTGACCCGCCTCGAGGCCCTCAAGGAGCTCGCCCTGACCCCTGAGGAGGTGCGGCACCGCTTCTACGCCCTGCTGAGCCTCTACGAGCGCCAGCCGCCCTTATCCCAACTTAGGGACACCTCCCGGGCCCGGGAGTCCTGGCTTCTGCCCTTCTTCCGCGCCCTGGGCTTCCAGCCCGTCTTCAACCGAAGCCACCTTGCGGCGGGGGACCAGTCCTTCCCCATCAGCCACCGGGGCTGGGACGGGGAGGATGCCCCACCCTTGCACCTGGTGGCCACCGAGCTAGACCTACGGCCAAGCCGCAGGGAAAAGAGCCCGCAGGCCCTTTTGCAGACCTACCTCAACCTGCACCCCACGCAAAGCTGGGGCATCCTGGCGGCCCCCTGGGAGGTGCGGCTTTTGCGGAAGTATTACCACGTCTCCCTTCCGGGGTACGTGGCCTTCAACCTGGTGGAGCTCTTTGAGGCCCCTCGGGAACAAGCCCTCAAGGAGTTCCAAATCCTCCTCCTTCTCCTCTCCCCTAGCCGCTTCCAAAAAGGTAACGGCGAGAATACCCCCCTGGACCTTTACTACGAAGCGGCCCGCCAAAGCGGCATCAAGGCCCGCGACGCCTTGCGCAAGGGGGTGGTGGAGGCCCTCGAGGTCCTGGGCAACGCCTTTCTCACCGAGGCCCTCCGGGAAGAACTCCAGGACGAGGAGCGCCTGCGCGCCTACCACGCCGAGCTCCTGCGCCTGGTCCACCGCCTCCTGTTCCTCCTCTACGCCGAAAGCCGCAACCTCATCCCCAGCGGCGGGGAGCTTTCCTGGGTTTACGAGCGGGAATATAGCGTTTCCGCCTTGCGGGAGCGGGCGGCAAGACTGCTCCCTTACGGGGAGGACCGCAACACAGACCTGTGGGAGAAGCTTGGAGGCGCGGGCCTCGGTGGAGCGGTTTGTCTTCCAGGTGTACAACCGTAAGCGTCCTCACTCGGCCTTGGATTACATGACGCCCGAGGCCTTTTCGGAGAGCCTGTTGAAAGGGGATGGGAGCCCTGACTAAACTGACCGGTAAGGTGGTCCAAATTTAGGGCCGCAGTACAACCTGACGCCCTGCCCACCAACCTGTTCTTGGAGGTGAGTACGGTGAGGGAAAGGCAGCTTTTTCGGTGCCTTAGGAGCTTGTCGGGGACTACGTTCAGTGCCTCGGGCCCACCAATGCCCGGGCGTCATGTACAGGTTTTGTTCCTTCTAGCTGTCCTCGTCCTTACCATAGGCCTTGCCCAGGCGAACCAGCCGACCCCGGGGCCCACGGCAGGGCCCTGCAGCCTCCTCAGCAAGCAGGAGGTCCTCGAGGCCATCAAGGCTTCGGAGGCGAAGAAGCCGGGGAAACCACCCGCCATAACATGGGAGGGGGCGGGTCAGGATGAGTTCCCGGAGGGCGTAAGGTGGTGCATCTACAGCTACAGCCTTGAGTGGGCCAAGGGTGACAAGTGGAGCTATGGAATCCGCGTTTCCTACCAGCGGGACCCGGGAGCCCCGCAACTACTACGGGAGGTTAAAAGCAACGTGCGCAAGACCTTTTATTCCGTGGAGCCCCTCCGTGGTCTGGGCGAGGAGGCCTATTGGGTGGACAACGTACGCCTCTACGTTTGGGTCAAGGGCGGGCTCCTGGTCATCGACCATGGGTTCAGGGCTAACCAGAAGGAGCTGTCCATCCAGCTGGCGAAGCTGGCAACGGGGCGGATCCGCTAAGGGGGTGGTGGATGGGAAGGTTTAAGGCATTGGCTTTCAGGCTTAGGGTCGCCGCTTTGGAGATTTTCGGAGCGTGCTCCGGTCTGGGATAACGGGAGGTGCGAAGCATGAAAGGAAAGCTCGTGGTCGCTTTGGCTTTAGCCCTGTGCCCGGTGCTCTTGCCTTTCGGCAAAGCCGGTAGCGGGGGCAATGCCTGTGATCTTGTGACCAAGAAGGAGGTGGAGGAGGTTATCGGCCAAACGATCGATATTGTGGAGGTCCAGCCAGGGTACGGGAATTGCATCTACTATACCAAGGAGAAACTCCTTGACGAGATTCTGAAGATTCCGGTCGTTACAGTTGGTTACACGCGGAGCGATGTTCAGGAACGGTGGAACTCCTGGTCCTCCATGCCGAAGAGCGAAACCATCAAGGGACTTGGCGATGGGGCCCTTTGGTCCCCCACCTACGGATTTTTCGTCTGCAAATTCAAGGGAGGGCTCCTGATGATCTCGGTACAAAACAAGGATATGGCCATTAAGCTTGCGAAGAAGGCTCTAGGACGCATAAAACCGTGACACGCGTGGGTTTGGAAACGTACGCACTTGAGCTGTAGGCCAGCCCAGGCTTGTCGCCCTCACCTCTGGTGCTAAACGGGTTACCTCCTGGGTAATCCGTGGCTGGAGGGGCCCGCTCCATAGGCATTCCTGGCGGAGTGGATCCGCAGGAACAAACCCCTTCAGCCATCATCCCACGGGGAGACTTCGGGGCTATTGCCCACCAGGAACGCGCTGCTGGGGCTGGCAAGTCCCCTCGAGGCACAGGAAGGGCGATTGAAGTCCCTGGTGGTGGTCCGGAACTGGAGGAGGTGGGAATCGGTAAGACCGCCCTGGCCCGCCACTTCCTGGAGGGTAAGCCCCACGCTCTCCTTACGGCCCACCCGGAAGATGCCAGCTTCGCCTGCACCTCCGTGGTCCGCTGGCTGGGCTTTAACCCTGGGCGGCCTGAAGAGGATTGGGCCTAGACGCTGAGGCCGTGCTTCTGGAAGAGGGCTTCCATGAGGTCCATAAGCTCCTCCTCCCTTTCCTCCCGAAAGAGGCGGCGGATCGTTTCCACCTCTTCCTGGGGCAGCACCTCCATGAGGAGGTAGGAGCTGGCTTCGGCGGTGCGGGTTACCGCGTAGGCGAGGAGGGCCTCGAGGGCCTCGGCCCGTGCCCCTTCAAAGGAGTTTTCTGTGTAAACCAGCGCCTCCACGGTACGGCCCCCTTGGGGTCCCCGGCCCAGATCCCTCAGCACCACCCCGACCCCGGAAACGGGGCCGCCCAGAGGAATCTCCTCGATGAACTCACCGAAGGCAGCGGGCTCCTGGGGGTTGTGCGCCCGGTAGTTCTTGGTGTACCGGTCCAGATTCTCCATGGGAACCCGGAACCCGAGGCCCAGCACGGGGCCGGAGACCTCCAGCATCAGCCTCTTGCCCACGGTTTGGTCTGGCAACTTGTACATTTCCTACCCCGGTATGCAGTTATCTTAGCACACACTCCCTACTGCCCAGTCTTACACGGAAGCCTCGAGGAGCTTGACTTGGTCTCCGCTTCGAGTCCTCCTGAGCCTGTCATCCTCGAGTCATCTTGGGCTACCTAGGCTAGCTTTACCCGGCTGGGTTGACCGCTGGGTAGGGCACGGAGGGAAAAAAAGGCGGCACATTGCTGTAGTTGTCGGGCCAGTCTAGCTTAAGGAGGATACACATGGAAGAGAAAGTCGAGAAGATCACGGGCAAGAGCTTCGACACCCCAGATGAAACGCGGCGACCGTTTGAAAAAGGCAAGATTGACGTGATCACTGTCGGGGGGCTGCCATTCTACCGTGAAACCCTTGCGCCGGGCTGGCAGTGGTCCAGGCACGTCAAACCGGTCGTGGGTGGCAACAGCTGCCAGCGGTTCCATGTGAAGATCTTTCTCGCAGGACGGCAACGGGTCCGGATGGATGACGGTACTGAGATGGAATTCGGTCCGGGGGACGTGGCGGTCATGCATCCTGGGCATGACGCCTGGGTAGTAGGTGACGAAGCGAATGTGTTGATCGAGCTGGCAGATATCGTCAAGATGCCCGCCGGCGTGCCCGAAGAAACGCTGACCGAGATCACCCTCGAGGCGGTTCGGCGCTTCAACGACGCCATTAACAGGCACGATGTCGATGCGGTGATGGCAGCCATGACCGAGGACTGTGTGTTCGAAAACACCTATCCACCCCCGGATGGCGCACGCTATGAGGGCCAGGTGGCCGTCCGATCTGTGTGGGAGCGCTCAGTACACGTCAAAACGTGGGACCACCCCTTTAGGATGGACCTGCGCCCACGTGGATGGGCAGGTACCCATAGGAGGTGGTCCCCATGGAACAGCTTACCCCACTCATCAACGCCTTGAAGCGATACTGGAAGGCCGACCTCAGGCGCCTCACCTTCCTGGCCGCCCTGGTGATGGCTCTGGTCACCGCCCGCACCACAAGCGGCCCCAGACTCGCTCTTTCCCTCGGCTCCATAGCCAGCCCTGACCCCCGCTCCGCCTACCGAAGGTTCCAGCGGTTCTTGGCCTGGCCGGGGCTGGACGGGGAGGGCTATGCCCGCTTCATCTTCGCCCTCCTCCGACCCCAAGGGCTCCTCCTGGTCATGGACCGGACCGAGTGGGAGCTGGGGAAGAGCAAGGTCAACCTCCTGATGCTGGCCTTCCTGTACCAAGGCCTGGCCGTCCCCCTGTTCTGGAGCTTCCTTCCCCACGACGGCAACTCCTCCACCCCCGAACGCATCGCCCTGATGGAGAGGGCCTTGGCTTTCCTGAGGGCCCACTTCCCCCACCTCCGGGTGGAGGGGTTCCTGGCGGATCGGGAGTTCATAGGGGAGGCGTGGTTCCGGTACCTGGAGGAGAAGGGCATCCCCCGGTGCATCCGAATCAAGGCCAACACCCGGATGTGGCGGTTGGGCTCGGGCCCTCGGGCCTGGGAGCTCTTTGCCTCCCTGAAGGTGGGAGAGAGCCGGGTGCCCAGGCGGCGGTACTGGGTCTACGGGCGGCGCATGTGGGTGGTGGGGTTGCGCCTTGGGGTCCGGGAGTGGCTGATTGTGGCTACGGACCTGGACCCTCACCGGGTGCTGGAGGTGTACGGGCTCAGGTGGGGTGTACTGCGGCCCTAAATTTGGACCACCTTACCGGTCAGTTTAGTCAGGGCTCCCATCCCCTTTCAACAGGCTCTCCGAAAAGGCCTCGGGCGTCATGTAATCCAAGGCCGAGTGAGGACGCTTACGGTTGTACACCTGGAAGACAAACCGCTCCACCGAGGCCCGCGCCTCCGCCAGGGTCCTGTACTCCCGCAAGGCCACCCACTCCTCTTTGATCGTCCGGATCAACCGCTCCGCGTGCCCGTTCTCCCAAGGCCTCCCCGTCCCCGCGTAACTGAGCCGCACCCCTAGCCCCAAAAGCCGCTCCACATACGCCCTGGAGGTGTACTGCACCCCCCGGTCCGAATGGTGCACCTCGGGACACCCCTCCCTCAGGGCCATCTCCAGGGCCGCAAGAGCAAGCCCCTGGGACAGCCTCGGCCCCAGGGCCACCCCCAGGATCTTGCGGGTGTGGAGGTCCATCACCACCGCCAGATAGGCCACCCCCTCCCCCAGGACCACGTAGCTCAGGTCCGCCACCCACACCTGGTGCGGGCGGGTCACCGCGAGTCCCGGCAGGAGGTTCTTCACCCCTTCCGGGAGAAGGCCCCCTGGGGAGGTGGTCCTGGGGGAGGGCCCCTTGCGGGGAAGGAGCAAGCCCTCCTCGCGCATCAGGGAGCGCACCCGCTTCTCCCCCACCTGGACACCTTCCCCCCGCAAGAGGGCGGTGAGGCGCCGGTAGCCGTACCGGGGCCAGGCCGCCGCCAGGGCCCGCAAGCGTTCCCGGAGGGCCCTCTCCTCGGGAGGGGGGTCCTGGGGCCGGTAGTAGAGGGTGCTCCGGGGCACCCTGAGGACCCGGGAAAGCAGGCGGAGGGGGTAGGCTCCCTTGAGGGCCTTCACCAGCTCCCGCCTTTCCTTTGCCGGTAGAGCCCCGAGGCTTTTTTTAGGACCTCCAGCTCCAGGGCCATCTGGCCGACCAAGCGTTCCAGCTCGCGGATGCGGGCCTCCTGCTCCGCGCAGCCGGAGGTGAAGGCGGCGTGGGCGTTCTCCAGGAACTCCCGCTGCCAGCGGTAAAGGAGGGACTCCGCCACCCCATAAGCCCGGCAGGCTTCGGCCACGGTCCTTTGACCCGACAAGACCTCCAACACAATTTTTGCCTTTTCCTTCGCTGACCACCTGCGCATCTCGCTACCCCTTCAGACTACACCCCTTGGCCTCTCTCTTGGGGTGGTCCAAATTTGGGGCAGCAGTACACAAGCCGCTTTGAGGCTTGGACCATGCGGGCCCTAGGCCTTCCCCGGGAAGAGGCCACGGCCCTGCTCAGGCGGGTGGTGGGGGCCCTTAAGGCAAAGCGGGTCCTGATACCCTGGGAACTTCCCGCCTGGGGCCGAAGCAGGGTAGCGGGCCTGGCCCTAAACCCGAGCGCCATCCTCCTGGAAAGGACGGAAGGGCGGTACCTCTTCTGCCCCCGGAGCGGCTACACCGGGCCCCTTTACACCCTCCGCATCTCGCCCGAACACCCCACCCAGGCGCTTGAGGAGCGGGGGGTTCACCCGTTCTACGAAACCCTGTACCAAAGGCGGCGGTTTCCCCTGCCCCTCGAGGCCCGCGCCCACTCCGCCCAGGTTCCCGGGGAGGAAAGGCGCAAGCTGGAGGAACGCTTCCGCGACCCCAACGATCCTTTAGGCGTTTTGGTGGCCACGCCCACCCTGGAGATGGGCATAGACATCGGGGCGCTCTCCTCGGTCTTTCTGCGCAACATCCCCCCTTCCCCCGCCAACTACGCCCAGCGCTCGGGCCGGGCCGGGCGGAAGGGGCAGCCGGCCCTCATCCAGGCCTTCGCCGGGGCCTTGGGCCACGACCAGTACTTCTACCGCTTCCCGGAACGCATGGTGCGGGGAAGCATCCAAGCCCCCCGCTTCCTCCTGGACAACCCCCGCTTGGTGAAGGCCCACCTCCGGGCCTTGGTCCTGGAAACCCTGGCCCAGTGGGGGTTTTCCCTTCCCGGAAAGCTCTTAGACGCGGTGGACGCCGCCGACGAAGCCCACTTCTACCCCCTCAAGGCGGCTTTCGCCGAGGCCCTCGAGGCGGGCATCGCCCGGCACAAGGAGGCCATCCTTCAGGCGGTGCGGGAAGCGTTCGCCCGGGAAATGGCGGCCTTTCCCTGGTTCACGGAGGAACTGGCCCGGTCCACGGTGGAAGGCTTCGTGGCCGAGCTGGACGCTGAGCTTAGGCCCTGGCGGGAAGAGTACCACGACGCCCAAGCCCGCTACACCGAGTACATGACCCGCCTCACCCACATGGGGCCCAGACACCCGAACCGCGAGGAGGTGGAAACCGAGGCCAAGCGCGCTGACCAACAGCGCCGCCACCTGGTGGACCTGGAGCTACGGGACTACCTGGGAGCCCGGGGCTTTCTGCCCAACTACGCCTTCGGACGGGTGAACGCCTGGGCCGAGCTCCTCAGCCCGCGAGGAGAGACGCACCGCCTGGAACGGCCCACCTTCATCGCCCTCACCGAGCTCGCCCCCGGTAATAGCGTCTACTTTGGCGCCCGGCGGTACCACCTGGACCGGCTGGCTTACTTGCCCAAGGAGGAGGCCTTCCGGCCCGCCAAGCGTTGCACCTGCGGGCACGTGGAGGCTCTAGGTGGCCGCTGCCGGGCCTGTGGGAAGGACTTGAGCACGGAGCCCCCGAGCGTCCGCCTTATGCCCCCACCTCCCCTCCTGGGCCTCCCCAAAAGGCGCATCAGTAGCGAGGAGGAGGACCGCTCCCGCCTGGGTTACGAGGTGGAGTGGGACTGGCGCCCCAAAGCGCCCAAGGCCTTGCGCCACGGGAATGTCCGGCTCCTCTACGAGCACAACGCCGAAGTGGTGGCCATGAACAAAGGCCTTCGGGCCTGGTTTTTGGACGAGGAGGAGGCGAACCCCCTGCAAGAGGGCTTTGTCTATTGCCGGCGGTGCCGCCGCTTTCTCCTCACGGAAAAGGAACTGGAAGAGCACCCCTGGAAGGAGGGGAAGGAAGGGCGGTGCCCCGCCGGGGGTGGGCCGGAGGATCTTCGGGGCGGGATTGTCCTGGAGGCACGGGCGGAAAGCGATGTTTTAGCGCTGGAAGTCCCCGTTCCACCCGGGCTCGAGGGTCCGGAGAAGGTGGCCTTCTACAAGAGCTTGCTCGCCGCCTTCCGCAAGGCGGCCCTGGTGGTTTTGGAGCTGGCGGAAGACGAGCTTTTCGGCTTTCTCCAGCCTTCCCCTACCCTAGAGGTGCCCTACCGGGTCGTCCTGGTGGAGGGGCAGGAAGGGGGGCTCGGGGCCCTTGCCGCTTTGGCGGAATGGCCCTCGGAGGAAAAACCCCACCCCCTTCAGGAGCTGGCCGAGACCGCCCTCCGCCTCATGCACGAGGGCGAACCGGAGGCCTGCGAACGGGCTTGTTATGACTGCCTCATGGACTACAGCAACCAGCCGGACCACCCCGTCTTAGACCGCCGCCTCGTGCTACCCTTCTTCCAGGAGCTGGCGCAAGCCTCCTTCCAGGAAGAGAGCGGGCCGGACCTTTTGGCGCATTTGCTCGCGCAGTGCCAAAGCGACCTGGAGCGGCGATGGCTCCTGGAATGCCATAGGCGGGGCCTTCCCCTGCCCGAGCGAGCCCAGCACACCCTGAGCCTGGAGGACACCTTCACCCGGTTTGACTTTTACTACGAGCAGGGCTTGGGCATTTACGTGGACGGCCCCCCACACCTAAGCCCAGAGCGGAGCGAAAAGGACCGGCAAATACGGGAGCGCCTCACCCTTTTGGGCATCCCCTTCCTGGTCTTTGCCGAAGGGGAGGACTGGGATGCTCCCTTTGCGGAACTTGGGCGGCTCGTCCGTCCTGGATCGGCGCAGAAGCAGTCTTAGCTAGGTTGCCCCTAGCGTTCCGGCCCCGTGAGCGTCCCCTCCCGGCAACCTTGCCGGACCCCCTCGCCCAGGTGCGCTACACGGGCTGGGCCGCGCCTCAACCCCCGTTCTTACGTTCAGGGCTCCCCCTCGGGCGGCGAGACCAAGACCCAGATGCGTTTGAGGGGCAGCTCGGCTTGTAGGTCCTCGGGAAGCTTCTCGTAAAAGCGGAGGATCTCCCGTAAGAGATCGTCTGAGTCCCAAAGGCGGATCTCAAAGAAAAGTCGGGCCTTCTCCTTGTCCACCGACTGCTTGAACCCTCCCCACGAGACGAAAAGGCCGTGGTCGGCCTGGTAGTTCTTCATAGCCCCTTGGAGCTCCCGCACCGTTTTGATGTCCACAGGGCTATCCGTGGACTTGACCTGTACCGCAATCCGGGGCCGGTCAAACCCCAGCTCCCCGGAGCCCGCCAGGATGTCCACCCCTCCATCCGGCCCCTCGGGCGAAATCCATACCTTGTACCCCTGGACGGAAAGCACCGCGGCCACCAGCTCCGTGAGGCGATGCCCTTTAAAACGCCTGGAGAGGAAGCTCCGGATTTGGTCCAGGGCCACCGCCTCGAGGTCCATTGCCTCTCCACCCCCCTCTGGGATCTCAAGGGGAGATGCGCTCGGCAGGGAAGGCTGTCCTTCCAGATAGGTCCGGAAACGCTCCTCGGCGTTGTTGCGTTGAATCCGGCAAACCGTCATGAAGGCACCCAAGGAATAGAGAAGGTCCTGGTCTATGCGGGTGCGGGGGATTTCCTTGATCCACTCCACGGGCCGCGTGTGGCGGCAAGGCGGGGGAAGCTCCCGCCGATACTGGTACGGGCCCTTCACGCGGCCCAACACCACCAGGGGTCGTTGCTTAAGGGGCAACGCCACCAAGTCTCCCGGCTGCATCTCCCGCAAGAAAGGCCAGATCTGGCCCAGCCAGTTAAGGAGGGTGTTCTTCCCCTTATCGGGGTAAGCCTCTTCCAGCTCGGCCAAAAGGGCTTCGCGGCTCGGGACGCCCGAAAGATCTCCCAACCTTTCCCAGCCTACGACCGCCACGCCCTCTTTCAGAACTAGATCCTCATATTCTCCTCTTTTCCCAGCGCGCACCAGCCAAAGGGCCATCACGCACCCCTTTCCCCGTCTCCAGAACGGCGCGGGCGGCGGGGCCCAGTCAGGACAGGCATGGGGAGCCGCGTCCCCTCTGAGCCGTTGGGTACGGGTCCCATCCGCCCACCCCAGCCTGGAAGGAAGCCCTTGCCCAGAGCCCTATTCGCCCAAGAGCGCCCAGAGTTCCCTTAGCTTCTCCTCCACCTGGCGGCGCTTATGGCGGGGGAGGGCCTCGAGGTCCAGACGCTTTAGCCTCTCCGCCACCTCGTGATGCCAGGGCTTGGGGACCGCTTCCCGCTTGAGAAGCTCCCGCACCCTGGCCTTGAGCTCCCTCAGGGAAAGCCCCGCCTTGGCCTCCTCCAAGAGGGCCTTCCGGGCGACCTCCTCCTTCACCTTCTTGAGCTCCAGGGCGGCGGTGTAGGGGATGGCGCCCCCTTCCAGGGCCTCCTTCAGGTCCTCGGGGAGGGTGAGGAGGGGGAGGCGAGCCTGCACGAAGGACTCCCAGGACATGCGCCCGAGGAGGCGGAAGACCTCCTCCACCTTCTGGGCCTCGGGGCTACCCAAAACGTTTTGGGTAGCCTTACCCCCCTTCTCGTTCCGCATCCGGTGGAGGAGGCTCGCCACCTCTTCCCTGCCCCTCCCGAGCTCCAGGGCGAGGAGGTCCAGGACCCCCACGGTTTCCTCGTAGGGGTTCAGGTCCTCCCGCTGCAGGTTCTCCATGAGGGCGATGGCCTGGGCCGCCCGCTCGTCCACCTCCAGGACCACCACCGGGACCTCCGCGAGGCCCGCCATCTGGGCCGCCCGGTAGCGCCTTTCCCCGGCGACGATCTCGTACTTTCCCTCTCCCGTGGGGCGCACCAGGAGGGGCTCCAAGACCCCGTGGGCCCGGATGGACTCCGCCAGGGCCTTCAGGGAGGCCTCCTCAAAGCGGCGGCGGGGCTGGGGACGGGGGACGAGCTCGCCCAAAAGCGCCGTGGAGGAAGCCGGGCGCTTCGCCTCCTCCACCAGTCCCTTTAGGTAAGCGCGGATGGCGCTCACGCCACCACCTCCTCGTAGCGGAAGACCTCTTTGAGCAGGAAGTCGGCCAGTTTGGCGATCTCCTCCGCCGCCTCCTTGTCCCCCGTGAGCTGGATGGGCACCTGCTCCTCCGTGGCCCGGCGGTGCGGCCCCGGGCGGTAGGCGATGCGGGGGGCCACGGGGGCGATCTCCTCAAGCTCCTTGATGGTGTCCAACACCCGGTTGTCCCCGGCGGTGCGGGCGTCGTACTTGGTGGGGACGAAGGCCCGGATGATGTGCGGCCTCCCGGCCACCCGCTCGGGGTCCACCTTGCGCAAGGCCTCCCGGTACTCCTTGGCCACCCCGATCACCGCCTTCAGGGCCTGCACCCCCTTGGCGCCCGTTTCCACGGGCACAATGAGCCCGTCCCCGGCCAAGGCGGCCATCACCGCCAAGGAGCCCAGGGAGGACAGGGAGTCCACGAAGACCAGGTCGTAGCCCGTGAGCTTCTCCAAGGCGGTGCGCAGGGCCAAGGCCCCCAAGGGCTTGCGTTCCAGCTCCAGCTCCCCCACCGCCAGGTCCACGGAGGCGGGCACCAGGTGGAGGTTCCGCCCCACCTCCCGGGGCCGGGGCAGAACGTCTTGCCGGATGACCCGCAGGAGGGTTTCCCCGTCCTCCACGGTGCTCGGGTCCACGCCGAGCCAGGCGGTGAGGTTGGCCTGGGGGTCGGCGTCCACCAAGAGGACCCGCTAGCCCCTCGAGGCCAGCTCAAACCCCAAATCCCGGGCCAAGGAGGTCTTCCCCGCCCCCCCGGCGTGGGTGAAGAGGGTGTAGACCTGCCTGCCCCGCTCGGGGCCGTCAATCTCCTCGGGGATGTACCAGTAGTGGCCGAGGCGCACCGCCTCCACCCGGCCCTCCCGGATCCACTTCCGGGCCAAGCTTTCCGAGATCCCCTGCATGCGGGCCCACTCCGTGAGGGGCACCAGCCGCTCCCTTTTCATGGCGGAAGCCTACCAAGGAAGTGCGCCCCGGCGCAAGAGCTCCGTGCCAGCTCCCGTACCTACCGGACGGCGAAGCGGGCCGCCCAGACTATGGCGCAGGCTCCCGCCGCCGCGACCAACACCCGCCCCCAGCCCAAGGCGAAGCCCCAAGGGGCGATGGCGGCCCCCCGGTCGTAGGGGTAGCGGCCCTTGCTGAGGAAACGGGCCAGGGGCCCAAGCCGGTAGGGGCCCTTTACGAGGGCCCGGGGATCCTCCGGCCCCAAGGCCCCCTGCACCGGGGGCGGGGCTTGGGCCGCACCCAAGACCAGGCCAGCCCCAGGAGGGCCGGGGCCAGAAGGAGCCTACCCATCCCCCTCCCGCAGGGCGAACACCTTGGCCCGCCCGTAGCCCAAGGCGGTCTTGGCCCTGAAGGAGGATGAAGAGGGCGAGGGTGAGGAGTTCGGCCAGGGTGGCCTTTTGATGCTTCTGCCTCTTGGGGAGTTTGATGCCTTGGGCTTGGAGGGCCTTTAGGGCGTCGTCTACCCAGCAGTAGGTGGCGACCAGGAGGGTTTCTGCGTCAAGATAGTAAAGGGGGTGCTCGCGGTGAGCTTCCATAGCACCCCCCTTCTTTTCACACCCCAGGGCTTCAGATCAAGTAGCACACGAAGGTATTTTATTTATGACCTTAATTGTCACCGCGTAAAATCAGACAGTTTGAGCCGCACCATGAGGCTCCTGCGCGAGCTGCAGCCTGAGCGATAAACGCTCCTCTTCCAAGGAACACTCGGCTCTCATCCGAAGCTGTTAAACTGCCCTTTAGGTGAGCGAAACCATGAAGCGTAGAGCCTGGATTTTTGTGGTGGGCGGCATCCTGGCAGCCCTGGTCTATGCGCAGCTTTCCAGCGGGGGAACGGACCTGGCCCGCAACCCCAGCGGACAAGCCCTCCTGCAAACCTACCAGCTCCTCCAAACCCAGTACCTGACCCGGCTCGAGCCCGACCAGCTCAACCGGGTGCTGGAGGGGGGTATACGGGGCATGCTGGGGGCCCTCGACGACCCCTTCACCAGCTATACCCCACCGCGCCGGGCCAACCTGCGCAACCAGGACTTGCAGGGGGAGTTCTTCGGCATTGGGGCCACCCTGGCCCCCAACGAGAACGGGGGCGGGGCCCGGGTGCAGGGGGTCATCCGGGGGCTGCCGGCCTTTAATGCGGGCATCAAGGCCGGGGACATCATCGTTGAGGTCAACGGCCAGGACGTGACCAAGCTCGAGTTGGATGAAATCGTGGCCCAGATCCGGGGGCCTCAGAACACCAAGGTCACCGTGGGGGTGCGGCGCGAGGGCACCAACGCCATCCTGCGCTTTGAGATGATTCGCCAGCGGGTGGAGATTATCTCCGTCTCCCGTACCGTCCTACCCGGAAACGTGGGCTACATCGCCCTAGAAACCTTCGGCAATGTGCGGGTCTTTGAGCAGCTCAACGCCGCGCTGAACGAGATGCGCCAGCGGGGGGTGCAGAAGCTGGTCTTCGACCTGCGGGACAACGGCGGAGGACTCCTGGACCAAGGTTGCCAGGTGGCCCGGGCCTTTATCCGCGAGGGCCCCATCGTCTATGTGCGTACCCGGAACGAGACCCAGCTCTACTGCGAGGCGACCGGGCAGGTGAGCTGGACGGGGCCGATGGTGGTCCTTATCAACGGCAACTCCGCCTCGGCCTCGGAGATTGTGGCCGGAGCCATGCAGGACACCGGGCGGGCCAAAGTCATCGGCGAAACCTCCTTCGGCAAGGGGGTGGGGCAGAACGTGATTGACCTGGCCAACGGGGGCGACCTGACCTTGGTCACCTTTGAGTGGCTCACCCCCAAGCGGCGGGCCATCAACAAACAGGGCATCAAGCCGGACATTGAGGTCAAAGACACCCGCTTTGAGGTTCCGGTGGCCTTTGAGGGGGCCGGGGCCAAGCCCGGCGAGACCGTTACCCTGACCATCGGCAATCAAACCTTCACCACCAAGGCCGACGCTCAGGGCAAGTTCAGCTTCAGCCAGCCCCGCCCCGCCATCACCCTGCCCGCCGAGCGGGGCCAGGCCGAGGTTGACCTAGCCAAAGATGCCATCCTGCGCCGGGCCTTGGAAGAACTTCGCTAGCCTGGCTTCGGCTGTGGAAAGCGTCATCCGGCTCGAGGACCTGAGCAAGCGCTACGGGCGGTTCGTGGCGCTGGAAGGCCTTAACCTGGAGGTGCGCCCCGGAGAGACCCTGGCCCTTTTGGGCCCCAACGGCGCGGGAAAGAGCACCGCCCTGAAGGCCCTCGTGGGGCTGCTCCGGCCCAGCCGAGGGCGGGCCTTGGTGGATGGGGTGGATGTTTGGAAGGAGCCGGTCCGGGCCAAGGCCCTCTTCGGCTACGTCCCCGATAGGCCCTACCTCTACGGGAAGCTCTCCGGTCTCGAGCTGCTCCGCTTTGCGGCCGGGGTCTACCGGCTGCCCCGCCGCGAGGCCGAGGCCCGCATCGAGGCTCTGCTGCTCGAGTTCCGGCTGGAACGCTTCGCTTCCTCCCTCATTGAGACCTACTCCCACGGGATGCGCCAGAAGCTCTCCTTGGCCCTGGCCCTGCTGCACAACCCCAGGGCCCTGATCCTGGACGAGCCCATGGTGGGCCTGGACCCCCACGCCACCCGGCTGGTGCGGGAGCTGCTGCGAAGCTACCCCCAAGGGGACCGGGCGGTGCTCTACGCCACCCACCAGCTCCACCTGGCCGAGCAGGTGGCCCACCGGGTGGCCCTGGTGCACAAAGGACGGCTCCTCGCCCTGGGCCCCCCCAAGGCCCTTCTCCACCAGCACCAAAGCGCCGACCTGGAGGAGTTTTTTCTTCGGCTCACCGAGGACGCTGCCCCCGCCGGGTGAAAGCGACCCCAGAAAAAGGAATATAATCCCCTAGGAATGCGGGGGCGGAATCTGTTCTTACTGCTGCTCATCGCCGGGATGGGCCTCTTCGCCTGGCGCAACTGGGCAGTCTTCAGCGAGAGAAAAACCCTCTCGCTCTTCTTCACAGAGTTCACCGCGCCCTTTGGCCTCCTCATGCTCAGCATCATGGCGGCCTTGGTGGTGGTCTACTTCCTCTATACGGTGGGGTTGGAGACCGCCGCGCTTCTGGAGATCAAAAGGTACGCGCGCGAACTCCTACAGGCCCGCAAGCTAGCCGATGAGGCCGAGGCCAGCCGGTTTTCTGAGCTTAGAAAGTGGCTCGAGGGGGAGCTCGCTGCCTTGAAGGCGCAGAACCCCGCCGGGCTCGAGGCTAAGCTGCAGGAGGTGATGGCCCGCATAGACCGGGCGGAGCAAGAGCTGCGGGAGGACATAGAGAAAGCCGGCAACACCCTGGCGGCCTACATCGGGGAGCTGGAGGACCAGCTCACCGGCCAGGACCGGCACCCCCCCCCGCGTTGAGCAAAAAGCCCAAACCCGCTAGACTAGTCCCTGCCTGGGCCGTTAGCTCAGCCGGTTAGAGCAAGCGACTCATAATCGCCAGGTCGCGGGTTCGAGTCCTGCACGGCCCACCACCTAGGAAGGCCCGCCCCCCGAGGTGGGCCTCCGTCTTTAGGGCAGGCCGAACTCGAGCCGAGCCCTGGCCCGCAGCGCCTGAGGGCTTAGACCTTGGCCAAAGTACCGGTCCTTGTCGGGCTCCCCATCCCAAAGCTCAAACAGGAGCCGGGCCCCCTCCTGGCCTCTTAGGGCGGCCTCGGTGCCGCTGTTGCCCACCCGGCCAATCCACTGGCCCTTGTGGACCCTCGCCCCCACCCGCACCCCGGGGGCAATCTCCGAGAGGTGGGCGTAGACCGTGGTGAAGCCCTGGGTGTGGCGAATCCAGACCTCCCGCCCCCGCAGGCGGTCCATCTGGGCCGGGGTGGCCCCATTGGCCACCGCTCTAAACAGGGCCTCGAGCTCGGCGCGGGTTGGCTCCTTGTAGTCCAGCTCAGCCTTGATCACCTCGCCCCCCGCCGCGGCCACCACCCCCATGCCGTAGCGCACCGGTACGCAGGCATCCCCATCCACGAAGACAAACCCTGGGTTGACCCCCTTTCGGTAAGGGCGGGGGGCCCCCGGCAGGTTGGCCTCGCTCCTAGGCAGACAGGCCCCCGGCAGGGGCAGGGTAAACCCCTCAGGGCCCAGCTCGAGCTGCTTTTTCAACCGGTCCACCTCGGCCTGAAGGCTGGCCACCTGGCGGCGCGCCCCGGATAGATGCAGGCCCTGCCAAAGGGCCAGAAGGGCAACCAGGACCAGCAAAATCCAGCCGGGCTTGATCGGCATGGGGTTATTCTAGGGCAAAAAAGGGGCCGGCAGCCCGGCCCCCGGAGCCCCGTCGGGGCTCAGAGCAGGCTGAGCAGGCGGGCTTTAATCTGCTTGGCGGTGAGGCCCTCCAGGTTCATCCCCCGGGCGCGCTCCACCAGCTCGTAGACCTTCTGCACGTGGCTCACCGCCACCCGGAAGGTGACGGGCTGGCCCGCCACCACCACGGTCACCTTGCGGATGTTGGGCTCCTGCCAGCGCTTGCTGTAACCGGTAACCTTCTTGCCCACCCCACCTTCCCGCTTGGCCTTGCCCCGGGTGATGATGCTGCGGGCCACAATGGGGCGCTTTCCGCTGATCTCGCAAACCTTTGACATGACAAGCTCCTCTTCCGGCCTGGGGGAGGCCCCCGGCGCAAGGGCAACGCCGCCAAGTATAGCACACCTCCACCCCCCCGTGCTAGACTTCCGGCGATGAACATCGCCACCTGGCTGGTGCCTGCCCTTCTCGTGGCCGACCAGGCCATCAAGCTGGCCGTACTCTGGGCGGTGGGGCCCAAGGTCTTTGAGCCTGGGGTGGGGGCTGTCTTCATCGCCCACCTCTTCTGGGTGGTAGACCTCACCTTCATCCCCAACAGCGGCGCGGCCTTTGGCATCTTCCAAGGGGGAGCCCGGGTCCTGGTCTGGGTCAGCCTGGCGGTGGGGTTCGGGCTTCTCCTCTACCTGAGCCTCCCCTCCCGTCGGATCGGCCTGCTCCCCCAGGTGGCCCTCTCCTTGGTCGCTGCAGGGGCCTTGGGCAACGCCATAGACCGGCTGGGCCACGGCTGGGTGGTGGACTACGTGGACATCAACCGCACCGGCATAGCCTTCTTGGACAACTACCCCATCTGGAACCTGGCCGACGCCTGTGTGGTGGTGGGGGTCATCCTGCTCCTCCTGCCCCAGCGCAGACGGCGCTACTGAAAACACTCCTTTCGGAGATGCCCATGCCGCCTAAAGCCCAACTCTTTCTCCCTGGTGAGGCCATCCCCAAGGAAGCCCGGCCCCTTCCCGAGCTGCCCCTACTGATTCTGGTAGGGCTGACCGGGGTGGGCAAAACCAGCCTGCTAAGGCAGCTGGGCTACCCCACCCTACCCGACCGGCGCGAAATTGTGGACCGCTACGTGCTTCCCCGCTACGGCCATAGCCCAACGGCCCAGCTAGACCGGGGCCAGCGCTTCGCCCTCACCCGCCGCTTCCGGGAGGAGCACCCAGGGGGGGTTGCGGAGATTCTGGCGAAAAGCTGGGCCCAGCCTACCTGGCCCCTCCTCCTAGACGGGCTGCGGGGGGCTGAGGAGGTGGCCTTCGCCCTAAAGAACCTACCAAAGAGCCACTTCATCGTCCTGGAGGCCCGCGACCTAACCCGGCTGGCCCGGCTCCTGCAAAGGGAGGACCGCTTTGATCGGGTGGCCCTGAGCGAGGCCGAGCGGGCCCAGGTGCAAGAGCTGGCCCAAGGGGTGCTCAGCCCGAGCGAGCTGGAGGAGGCCTTGGGATGGCCGGTGCCTCGGGAGGAGCTGATCGCCAAGCTCAAAATTGTGGCCGAGGAGCGAAAGAACTACGACCCCAGCGGGGCCCGAAGCGTCTTAGAAGGCTCCCCTAGAGCCCTCTTCCTGGACACCGAGGCGCTGTCCCTCGAGGAGGAGGCCCAGCGCATCCGGGCCTTCGTAGCCCAGCTTGAACCATAGGGGTGTGGGGCGGCAGTCCCCGGCCAAAGCGCTCCACCTTGGCCGGGGAAGGATAGCCCCACCAGGGCAAAGCCCTGTATAATACTTTCGTGGGTCATCCCTGGAACGGGGATGCGCGTAAAGGGAGCCGCAAGCGAGTGCCCCACACACGTCAAAGCTTGTGAGGATGGTCGCGCGAAACTCCAACCAAACGCAGTTGGTTGCGAGTAGTTCATGGGAGGGTTTAGGGTGCCCACCCTGCGCCGCATCACCCTCCGCCCCTTCCGTCTGCCCCTGCGGGGGGCCCTGCGCTGGGGCCGGGCCTCAGAACTGGAAGCCCTGGAGCACCTCTTGCTGGAGGTAGAGCTCTCCGATGGCTCGGTGGGCCGGGCCGAGATTCCCCCTCGCCCCACCATCTACGGGGAGACCCCGGCCACGGTGCGGGCAGCCCTGGAGTACCTGACCCCCAGGCTGCTGGGCCTCGAGGTGGACGATACCGAGGCCATCCAGGGGGTACTGCAGGGATTTCCCAACCACCTCACGCTCAAAGGTGGGCTGGACATCGCCTTGTGGGAGGCCTGGGCCAGGAGCGAGGGCCAGGAGCTTTGGCAGGTTCTAGAGCCACACCACCCCCGGGTACGGGTCAGCTACATCCTGGGCATCGCAGAGGAGGCCGAGATGCTGGCCGACGCCCAGGCCGCCTACCAGGCGGGGGTGCGGGTGTTCAAGGTAAAGGTAGGGCGCGATCTGGAAGGCGACCTAGCCCGCATCGCAGCCCTCCAGGAGCACCTGCCCGACGCGGCCCTCTACGCTGACGCCAACGAAACCCTCTCCCCCCAGAACGCCGAGGCCTACCTGCGGCGGTGGGCCGAGGCGGGGCTGATGTACGTGGAGGAGCCCCTCCCGGTGGCCGAGGTGCTGGCCCGGCGGCGGCTGCGGCAGCTCGGCCTGCTGCCCCTCATCGCCGACGACTCGGCCTTCACCTTGCGGGATCTGTGGCGGGAAGTCCAGCTCGAGACCTTTGACATCCTGAACATCAAACCAGCCCGGAGCGGCTACACCCAGAGCCTGGAGATGCTGGCCCTGGCCAGAAGCGAAGGCAAGCGGGTCATGGTGGGCTCCCAGGCCCTATCCAGCTTCGGCGCCTACCAGACCGCCCTGTTGGCCTTCCAAGAAGGGGTGAGCGAGCCCTGCGAGCTGGCCTTCCACCTCAAGGCCCAAGGGGGGTTCTGCCCCTTCCCCCCCTTCAAGGAGGGCTGGCTGTACTGGGAGGATCTAAAGGGGTGTGGCTTTGACCCGGAGGCCTTTGAGTGCTACGCCCTCTGAGGGGCAATTGTGTGTAGTTCTCCAACTTGGCCCAAAGCCCATCTGCTACACTCAGACCTGCCCCATCTGGGGAATCCAGACCCAAAAGGGAGGTGAGCGTTCGGTAGAGACCGCCTTACATCCAAGGCATCTCGGCCTATAGGCAACTCGACGAAACCCCACTCCGCGGTATGCCGCCGCGGTGGTGGTGCGGCCAAGTCGGCAGGGTGATGCCCGAGCATCCACAACAATTCTCGGGGGAAAGGTAAAAAAGTGTAAAAAGAGGTTTCTCTCATGAAAACCCTGGTTATAGGCGCCGGCATCGCCGGCTTATCGGCAGCCCAAGAGCTTAGGAAAGCCAACCATCAGGTTATCCTACTGGAGGCGCGAAGCCGGGTCGGAGGGCGCATCCACACCGACCGGAGCTTCGCCGAGGTCCCCATTGAGCTGGGGGCTGAGTTTATCCACAGCAGCCAGG
This sequence comes from Meiothermus luteus, assembly GCF_003574085.1. Lineage (GTDB taxonomy): Bacteria > Deinococcota > Deinococci > Deinococcales > Thermaceae > Meiothermus > Meiothermus luteus. Next base: position 43,599 of record NZ_QWKZ01000007.1, read on the forward strand.
TTCCCACCTATTCGCTAGCCCAGAAGCTTGGCCTCCGCACCTTCCACTACAACCAGCACAACGATACCCTGGTGCGTCTGCCCGACGGCGCTTTGCGCACCATCGCCGAGGTGGGCACCCAAAAGCAGGGCTACGACAACGTCCGGCTGGTGGACTGGCCAGAGGTGAACGGCGAGGAGTCGCTGGAAGCCTACCTGGAGCGTTTAGGCGAAAGACCGATTCCCTTCAAGCTACAGGAATACATCTCCGACTTTGACCACCCCAGGTACCTGAGCGCCAAAGCTGCGCGGGAGTACCTGTGTGACCCCTCAGCAGAGGAGGGTGACTACCGCCTTCTTGATGGCTACGATTAACTAGCGATAAAACTTGCAGCCGGCCTTGACATAAGGCTGGGGGCAGCGGTGGAGCGGCTCGAGTGGGGCCCGTGGGGGGTTCGGGCCTTCACGGCCGACGGGCGGGTGTACCCAGCCGACCGGGCGGTGGTGGCCCTGCCCCTAGGGGTGCTCAAAGCCGAAGGGGTGCGCTTTGTTCCCGAACTACCCGAAGAGAAACGGCAGGCCATAGAGCGGTTGGGGCTGACCGACGCGGTCAAGCTTTTCTTCCGCTTTGACCGGCCGGTCTTCCCACCTGGCATTGTGGAGCTATACGCCCCTGGGGCGGCCCTGGAGGAATGTTGGAGCAACCCTCTAGGCCACAGCAAGGGGATAGAGGTTCTGACCGCCCTGGCCACCGGCGAAAAGGCCCGCGCGCTCATGGCCCTGCCGGAGGAAAGGGCCCTGCGGGAAGCCCTGCAGGCCCTACAGCAGGCCCTGGGCCAGCCTAGCCTTACCCCAAGCAAGGCACGCCTGGTCCACTGGCGGGACGACCCCTACACCCTAGGCGCCTACAGCATGGCCCGGGTAGGGGCTTCCGAAGCCCGGCAGGTGCTGGCCAAACCCGTGGGAAACCGGCTCTTCTTCGCCGGGGAGCACACCGCACCCAACGCCTGGGCGTCCACGGTCCACGGGGCCTACGCCAGCGGCAAACGGGCCGCACACGAAGCTATCCGCAGCGCTTACCGAGAGGCCCCCCTTGGGCCCCGCAGGGGGCTTAGGCCATCCCTCCCACCCCCTCTTCCCGACGGCCGACCCGCGGCGTAGGCCCCTAGCCTGTAAGCCATCCCCAACTTCCCCCAGGCCGCCTGGGGCATCATGGCCTCGTGAACCTGGTCTGGCACCGCGCCGACCTGCGCCTACACGACAATCCGGCCCTCCAGCAGGCCCTCCAGGGGGGGCCCACCCTAGGGGTGGTGGTCCTTGATCCCCAGATCCTAAAGGCCACCACCCCCCGGCGGCGGGCCTGGTTCTACCGGAACGCTCGAGCCCTACAGGAGGGCTACCAAAAGCGGGGCGGGGTGCTCTTGGTGCGCACCGGAGCGCCCTGGGAGGTGCTGCCACGGCTGGTGGAGGAGCTAGGGGTTCGCGCGGTCTACGCCGTCCGCAACACCACCCCCTATGCCCGCTTCCGCGACGAGAAGGTGGCCTTGGCCCTCGGCCGGCCCCTGCACCTACTGCCAGGCCAGTACATCCACGAGCCCGGAACCCTGCGAAAGCCCGATGGGGGCCCCTACACCGTGTTTACCCCCTACGCCAAGCGCTGGTGGGCAACCCCCCTCCCCAACCC
>NZ_QWKZ01000070.1 GCF_003574085.1 Meiothermus luteus
GCTGAACTGCCTCAACTACCGCAAGGTCCAGGCTAAAAAAGCCGCCCTGGAAGCCTTCTCCTTCAACCCCCTCTCCGCTTTGAGGTTCCTGGGGTTGCATACAAAAGATGTATAGCGGTCAAGTCTGCAGCCTAGCCCCAGCCAGACCCATACAGGACGCATCTAAAGTATGATACTGCGGCTAGAGGTATGCGCGGCTTGGTAGGGGTTTTGATGCTGCTCTGCTCCTTAGGTCTGGCCCAGCCCAGGGCCTGGGTTGCAGTCCCTACGCCGGCCCTAGAGGGTTTGCTGGGGCAGCTTGAGCCAGTGGGCCTTGCGGGTGAGCTTCGCTGGGAAACCCTGGATGAACTACAGCGGCTCGAGCTTTTGGGCATCCAGACCCAGATGTTCTCCCCTCTGCGCACCGCCCGGGCCCTGGCCCTGCTCGCGGTGGCCCTCAACGACGCCCTTTACCTGGTCCAAAAGCCGGGGGTTGAGACCAACGTGCTCGCGGCCTACGCCGCGCAGGAGGTGATGCTCTATCTGCACCCCACGTTTCCCAACCTAAAAGACGCCATTCGCCAGACGGCGCAGGCCATTTACCGCGAAGCCCTGGCCCGGGGTTGGCCTGAGCCGAACCTCCGGCTGAGCCAGAGCCTGGGCCGCCAGGTGGGGCTTCAGGTGGTGGCCTGGGGCCGCCGGGACGGGGCTGCTCGACAGGTGATTCCCACCTACCCCGCCCCGGCCCCGGGGGTCTGGGTTCTGCCCCTGGGGCGGCCCGCGGTGGAGCCGGGCTGGGGTGGGGTGGCGCCCATTGGGATTGCAGCCGAGGCGCTCGCACGGGCGGCACCACCCCCGGCCTGGGACTCGCCTGAGTTCGCCCAGGAACGCGCGTTGTTCTGGGCCGAGCAGGCCAAACTGGACGAGCATGGCCGGCAGATAGCAGACAAATGGGCCGGCGACCCTGGCACCGTAACCCCGGCGGGGCTTTGGCAGGAAGCGGCCCTCGAGATCCTGCGCCCGCGGGTAGATGCGGCGCGGGCAGTGGCGATTCTGGCGGTGCTCAATATCGCCATGCACAACGCCAACATTGCCTGTTGGCGGGACAAGTTCAGCTACTATGTGGCCCGGCCCGAGCAGTGGGTGCGAAGCTTTGACCGCCGCTGGCAGCCCTACCTGCGTACCCCTAAGCATCCTTCCTACCCCTCCGGGCACTCCGCCATCAGTGGGGCGGCTGCGGCGGTGCTCACCCACTTTTTCCCCGAGGAGCGCCAGACCTGGGAGAGTTTGGCCCAAGAGGCCTCGTACTCCCGGGTAGTGGCCGGGATTCACTGGTTTGTGGACGGTGCTGCGGGCCTAGAGCAGGGCAGGCAGGTGGCCCGGCGGGTGCTGGAAGCCATGGAGCGACCTTAAAATAAATCCAGCATTCACATCAGAGGAGATGCCATGAACCTACCCATTCATGTTGCCCTTATCGGCTACGGTATGGCCGGCCAGATTTTTCACGCCCCCGTGATTCAGGCGGTGCCGGGTCTGCGGCTGGTTACCATCCAAAGCCGCCAGCGCGAGCGGGTGCGCTCCGACTGGCCCGAGGTCTGGGTGAGCCAGACCTTTGAGGAGGTGATTGAGAACCCGCACATTGACCTGGTGGTCATCGCCACCCCCAACGACACCCACTACGAGCTGGCCCGGCGGGCCCTCGAGGCCGGAAAGCACGTGGTGGTGGACAAGCCTTTTACCCTGAACCTGCTCGAGGCCCAGACTTTGGCCCGACTGGCCCAGGAGCGGGGAAAACTGCTCTCGGTCTTCCAAAACCGCCGCTGGGACGGCGATTTCCTTGCCCTACGGAGGATTCTGGAGGCCGGAACCCTGGGGGAGGTGGTCTACTTTGAGTCGCATTTTGACCGCTTCCGCCCAGAGGTGCAGAACCGCTGGCGCGAGCAGGAGGGCCCCGGCAGCGGCATCTGGTACGACCTGGGGCCCCACCTGGCCGACCAGGCCCTGCTGCTCTTCGGCTGGCCCCAGGCCCTCTTTGCCGACATCGGCATGCAGCGGCAGGGGGCTCAGGCCCCGGACTACTTCCACGTGCTCCTGCGCTACCCCAGGCTGCGGGTGGTGCTGCACGCCAGCGCCCTGGTGCCGGGGGGTAGCCCCCGCTTTGTGGTACACGGCACCAGGGCCAGCTTAGTTGCCTACGGCCTGGATGGCCAGGAAAAAGCCCTCAAGGAGGGTCGGCAGCCCGGGAAGCCCGACTGGAGGGCTGAGGGGGGCGAGGCCTGGCTCTACCGGCCTGACCAGGCCCCTGAACTGGTTTCGCTCGAGCCCGGCGACTACCGGCGCTACTACGAGGCGGTACGGGACGCCATCCGGGGGCAGGGGCCCAACCCGGTGCCGCCTGAGCAAGCAGTGCGGCTGATGATGCTCATAGAAGCCGGTCTCAAAAGCGCCGAGCTGCGCAGGGAAATTTCGTTGGAGGAGATGTGAACCTCGAGCAAGACCTAAAAACCATCGCTGAGCAGGAGGCCCGGCTGCGCTTTGAGCGCTTCGACGCAGGGGTGGCCTGGGAGCTGGGGCTGCGCCTCAAAAAGGCTGCCGAAGCCCTTCACAGCGCCATCGCCATGGACATCAGCCTCTTTGGTCAAACCCTCTTCTTCTACGCGATGCCGGGCTCTACACCCGACCAGGCCGACTGGATTCGGCGCAAACGCAACGTGGTGCAGCGCTTTCACCGTAGTTCCTATGCGGTGGGCTTGATGCTCAAACAGAAGGAGGCGCGGCTCGAGGAGCGGGGCCTTGACCCACGCGACTATGCGGCCCATGGCGGCAGCTTCCCCATCTGGGTGGGGGCGGTGGGCTGCGTGGGGGCGGTCACGGTTTCGGGCCTGCCCCAGCGCGAAGATCATGAGTTGGTGGTGGAGGTGTTGACGGGTTACCTTGGGCTACCCTACGAGGAGCTGGCCCTTGACCCTTAGTTGAGAGGCCTAGACTGGAAAAGCAGAGCCCGCCTGCAGAGGTTACAGGCGGGCTCTTGACGGATTGGCGGAGTGGGAGGGATTCGAACCCTCGATACGGATAACCCGTATACACGCTCTCCAGGCGTGCCCCTTCAACCACTCGGGCACCACTCCGTGAGCAAAGCTGAGTCTACAGAGTGCCCGATTGGTCGTCAAGCTGCTTCGTCTGCCTGTCCTTCAATCTGTTGTTCGTTTCATTTCAATTCTCACTCGAGCTTTCGCCCGAGTGCAACCCCAAAAAGGCTTCCGACACAGGGTGGGGGAAGGTGAGGGAAAAACGAGTTTTCAATGTCCCCTAGCCGATTTCTCGGCTTGCGCGAACCTCCCTGGGTTTTGGCGCTTGCTTGGGGTTTGCGCACACTCAGAAATTTACCCCAAAGGGGTGTGGTGGGTTGGCTCTCTTCCGTGCTATCCTAAGATGTAGGCGAAGACCGGGAGGAGTAGGTTTCCCGAACCCACAGAGAGAGCACTCCGCTGGCTGAAAGGGTGCTTGGGAGCTTGGGTAACCGAAGGTCGCCCGCGAGCCTGCAGGAAGAACGGCCTTTGGCCCAGTAGAGCCTGCCGGGGAGCCCGTTATAGCCTGTAAAGAGTGCCTGGAAAATTCCAGGAAGCGCGGTGGTACCGCGGGGAAGCCCCTCGCCCGTGCAGCAGAATTGCATGGGCGCCTTTATTTTCGGAGCTCGAGGTGAGCGATGACCGGAACCAAAGAACTACCCAAGGCCTACGACCCTAAAGCAGTAGAACCTCGTTGGGCTGAGGAGTGGGCTAAGAACCCCCTCAAGCCCGAGTTGAACGCGGGTAAGGGCAAAGGCCCCTTCACCATCGTGATTCCGCCTCCCAACGTGACTGGGAACCTGCACTTGGGCCACGCCCTGGACAACACTATCATTGACACCATCATCCGCTTCAAGCGCATGCAGGGCTACGAGGCCTTGTACCTGCCCGGCACTGACCACGCCGGCATCACCACCCAGGTGCTGGTGGAACGGGAGCTGGCCCAGGAGGGGCTCTCCCGCCACGACCTGGGGCGCGAGAAGTTTTTGGAGCGGGTCTGGGCCTTCAAGGAAAAAAACGGCGGGGCCATCCTACACCAGCTCCGGCGCATTGGGGCCTCGTGCGACTGGAGCCGGGAGCGCTTTACCCTGGACGAGAGGCTTTCCCGGGCGGTGCGTCGCAGCTTTGTGGAGTACTACCACCAGGGCCTGGCCTACCGGGGTAAGCGCATCGTGAACTGGGATCCGGTGGCCCAGACCGTGCTTTCCGACCTCGAGGTCAACGTGGAGCCCACCCCCGGCAAGCTCTACACCCTGGCCTATCCGCTGGAGGGGGGCGGGGAGATTCGGATTGCCACCGTGCGGCCCGAGACCATCTTCGCCGACGTGGCCATTGCGGTGAACCCCGCCGACGAGCGCTACCGGCACCTCTTGGGCCAGAAGGCCCGCATCCCCCTCACCGAGCGGTATATTCCCATCATCGCCGACGAGGCGGTGCTGATGGACTTTGGCACCGGGGCCCTCAAGATTACCCCGGCCCACGACCCCACCGACTTCGAGATTGGCACCCGGCACAACCTGGAGATGCCCAGCGTGATTGACCTGGAGGGCCGCCTTACCGGGGAGCTGGTTCCTGAGCGCTTTAGGGGACTGGAGCGCTTCCAGGCCCGCAAAGCCGTGGTGCAGGCCTTGGAGGAGGAGGGGTATCTGCGCGGGGTACAGGACTACACCATCGCCCTGGGCTACTCCGACCGCACCAAGGCCCCGGTGGAGCCCATGCTCCTAGAGCAGTGGTTCGTGCGCATGAAGCCGGTGGCCGAGAAGGTGCTCCAAGGTCTGGACAGGGGCGAGATGCGCTATGTGCCGGAGCGCTGGGAAAAGGTGAGCCGCGACTGGCTGGAGAACATCCGGGACTGGGCCGTCGCCCGGCAGCTTTGGTGGGGCCACCAGATACCGGCCTGGTACGACGAGGCAGGCAACGTTTATGTGCCCGACCCGGCAAACCCCGACCTCGACTGCGACCAAGACCCCCGCTACGCCCACCTAAAGCTCCGGCGCGACCCGGATGTGTTTGATACTTGGTTCAGCTCGGCCCTGTGGCCCTTCTCCACCCTGGGCTGGCCCGACGAAACAGAAGACTACAAGAAGTTCTACCCCACCGATGTCCTGGTGACGGGTTACGACATCATCTTCTTCTGGGTGGCCCGGATGCAGATGTCTGGCTACCAGTTCACCGGGCGAGCCCCCTTTCACACCATCGTGCTGCACGGGCTGTACCTGGACGCTAAGGGCCAGAAGATGTCCAAGAGCAAGGGCAACGGCATTGATCCCTTGGAACTGGTGGACAAGTACGGGGCCGACGCTTGCCGCTTCGCCTGGGACTACCTGGCCACCGGCGGGCAGGATATCCGCCACGACGAACGCCGCTATGAGCAGGGGCGTAATTTCGCCAACAAGCTCTATAACGCGGCCCGCTTCGTGCTGATGAGTAGGGATGCTGCCCCGGCCACCCAAAGCGGGGCCCCTACCTTGGCCGACCGCTGGATGGTTTCTAGGTTGAACCGCGGCATCGCCGAGATTACCGAAGCCTACGAGGCCTACGACCTAGGCCGGGCTGCCCGGCTGGTCTACGAGCTGGTCTGGAGCGAGTTCTGCGACTGGTACCTGGAAGCTGCCAAGCCCGCGCTGCGCGAGGGCAACCAGGCCACCCGCCAGACCCTGGAATCTACCCTGGCCACCCTGCTAAAGCTCCTGCACCCCATCATGCCCTTCATTACCTCCGAGCTTTACGAAGCCCTCACCGGTGAGGCCAAGCAGCTCGCTCTGCAGGACTGGCCCACCCCGGGGGAGCGCGATCCGGAGGCTGAGCGGGCCTTTGAGACCCTGCAGGAGGTGATTGCCGCCACCCGCAACCTCCGGGCCGAGCTGGGTCTACCGCCGCAGCAGGAAATTGTGGTGCAGCTAGAGGGCGAGGGGGCCGCTTTGGTTATGGAAAACCAAGCCCTCTTCCGCTTTCTGGCCAAAGCGCAGCCGAGGCTGGGGCGGCCCGAGCGGGCTTTAGCCCAGGTGACCCCCACGGTGAGCGTCTACCTCGAGCCTCAAGGCGACCTTGGGGCCTTCCTCGAGCGGCAGCGGAAGCGCCTGGCGGAGCTGGAAAGGCTAGTGGCCCAAGGGGAGCGGAAGCTGGCTAATCCCGCGTTTTTGGAAAAGGCGGATCCTGCGGTGGTGGAGGCCGAGCGCGAGCGGCTTTTGGAGCACCGGACCCAGCTCGAGCGCATCCGGGAAAACCTTAGCCGGCTAGGGTGAGCGTTTTCAGCCTTTCCCCAGGGGGCCGCAAGCGCTTGCTTGCGCGCTGGGATGCCCTGTGGCTCGCGCTGGGCCAGGAGCCCTCCCAACGGGCCACCTTGCTGGATGAGCTCCTGGTCCGCTACGCCGAGCCCCATCGGTGCTACCATAACCTCGCCCACCTGGAGCACCTTCTGGGGCTCTTGCCGCAGGACCCCAGGCTCGAGCTGGCGGCCTGGTTCCACGACGCGGTGTACGACCCCACCCGAACCGACAACGAAGAGGAGAGCGCCCGCTTGGCCCAAAAGCGCCTGGCGGCGCTGGGCCTTTCCGAGGGGCTCATTGGGGAGGTGGCCCGTGTAATTCGGGCCACCCGCACCCACAGGGCCGAAGACCCCCTTGCGGCTTTGTTCCTAGACGCCGACCTGGCCATTCTGGGGGCCCAGCCTAAGACCTACGCCCGGTACGCCCAGGCCATCCGTCGGGAGTATGCCTGGCTTCCCGAGGCGATTTTCCGAGAGCGGCGGGCCGCGGTGCTGCGGGGCTTTTTGTCCCGGCCGCGCATCTACCAAACCCCGGGCTTCGCTCACCTCGAGGAGCCTGCCCGGTGGAACCTGGCCCAGGAGCTTAGGGCCATCGGCGTATAGTGGCCTTTAGCCCAGCTTGGCCCGCACCAGCTCCACAATCTCGTCTATGGTTTCGGCCACCGGAACCCCGGCCTCGGCGAAGGCCGCCAGCTTGCTCTCGGGGGTGCCCACGTTGCCCATGATGATGGCCCCTGCGTGGCCCATCCGCTTGCCCTTGGGTGCGCTGCGGCCCCCAATAAAGCCCACCACCGGTTTTTTGACGTGGGCCTTTATGTAGGCTGCCGCGTCTTCTTCGTCAGAACCGCCAATCTCGCCGCACAGCACGATGGCCTCGGTCTCCGGGTCCTCATTGAAGAGCGGCAGAAGGTCCTTAAAGGTGGTGCCGATGATGGGGTCCCCGCCGATGCCAATGCAGGTAGAGATGCCGTAGCCTGCGTCGGAGAGGGCCTTGGCGGTCTCGTAGGTGACGGTTCCGGAGCGGGAGATGAGCCCTACCCGGCCTTTCTTGAAAACGCTAGCGGGCATGATGCCGAGCTTACACTCCTCGGGGGTGATGAGGCCGGGGCAGTTCCCACCGATGAGCCGCACATTGCCCAGGGCCTTAATCTCGGCCACCGCCTTGACCATATCCAGGGTGGGGATGCCCTCGGTGATGAGCACCACCAAGGGGACGCCGGCGTGGGCCGCCTCGAGGGCCGCGTCGGCCGCCGCGGGAGCTGGGACAAAGATAATGGAGGCGTCCACCCGGTGCTTGGCCACCGCTTCCCTCACGGTGTCGTAGACGGGTAAGCCCAGCGCGGTCTGCCCGCCTTTCCCGGGGGTTACGCCGGCCACCACCTTTGTGCCGGCCTTGAGCATGGCCTCGGTGTGGAAAGCACCTTCGCGTCCGGTAATGCCTTGTACGATAACCTGGGTGTCCTTGTTGACTAGGATGCTCACTGGGCACCTCCCACCATGGAGATGATGGCCCTGGCCGCCTCAATGGAGGTAGGGTACATGTAGACCGGCTTTCCTTGCAGGAGGGCTTTGGCCTCCTCCTCGGCGGTTCCGGCAACCCGCATGGCCACCGGTTTGGTCAAAAGCCCTTCGTCTAGGGCCCTCAAGACCCCCTTGGCCACTTCATCGGCCCGGGTGATGCCGCCGAAGATGTTGATGAAGACCCCTTTTACGTCTGGGTCTTTGAGTACCACCCTCAGGGCATTGTAGACCACCTCGGCCTTGGCCCCACCCCCGATGTCCAGGAAGTTGGCCGCCCGACCGCCGCTGCGCTGTACCAGGTCAAGGGTGTACATGACCAGCCCGGCCCCGTTGCCGATAACCCCGATGTTGCCGTCTAGCTTCACGTAGCTGAAGCCGTAGTTGGAGGCTTCAACCTCGAGCGGGTGTTCGGCCTCAAATTCCCGCAGAGGGGTGAGCTCGGGGTGGCGGTAGAGCGCGTTGTCGTCCAGCACAATTTTTGCGTCGGCGGCCACCACCTCGCCGGTATCGGTGACCACCAAGGGGTTAATCTCGGCGATGGAGGCGTCAATGCCCACATAGGCCTGATAGAGCTTGACCAGCACGTCGGCCAACCGGTTTAGGTTGCCCTCTAGACCGGCCCGCTTGACCAGTTCCCGGGCCTCAAAGGGTCGGAGCCCGGTCTGGGGGTGAATAGGGTACTTAATGACCGCCTCGGGGCGGGCCGCGGCCACCTCCTCAATGTCCACGCCGCCTTCTTTGGAGAGCATCAGCACCACCCGCTGGCTGGTTCGGTCTAGGACGAGGCCTGCGTAGTACTCCTTGGCGATGTTGACGGCTTTGGCCACCAGGACCTTTTTGGTGACAAAGCCCTTGATGTTGAGCCCTAGAATCTGGCTGGCTTTTTCCCGGGCCTCCTCCGGGGTTTTGGCCAGCTTGACCCCTCCCGCCTTGCCGCGTCCGCCGGTGTGTACCTGGGCCTTAATCACCACCGTATCGCCGTACTCGCTGGCAATCTGCTTGGCTTCGTCGGCGGTGAAGGCCACCTTTCCCGGAGGTACCGGGATGCCGTAGCGGGCGAGGATTTCTTTGGCTTGGTACTCGTGTAGATTCACGCTTACCTCCTAATTTGCCGCCCGCATTATAAGTTTTTCCGAGTCCTTGAGAAGCTCGTTGGGTTTCTCCTGGGGAGGAGGGGGATTGTTCGTTCGTTACAAAATACGTTACTTGTTTTGCTATATTTGTAACACCATGTCGCCCGAGTACCTTGGCGCCGTCTTCTTTGGCCTTGTGGCCGTTTTGGTGCTCCTTCCGCTTTGGTTGGTGCCATTTCTGAAGCGCCGCCGGGAGGAGCGCGAACTTTTGGCCCTCAACAAGATGTATCGCTTTGCCCGGAGGCACAACACCTTCGTGCGCAACTTCCAGGGGGTGCGCTTCGTGGTGGTGCTGGGCTCAGAGGGCTTTCGCTACATGCTGGGGGGCCAGTTCGTCTCCCGGGAGCGGCTCCTTAAGGCTTTGGGTGAGGAGAACGAGAAGGTTCTGCTCAAGGCGGAGGGTGAGGAGAGCCAGAGCGGGCCGGTCCAGCTTCTCCTCACCTCCCCAGCGTGAAGGTTGGCCCAAGTGTGTGTAGGATTAGGGGGTGAGAGTTGGCGTACTGGCTTTGCAGGGCGACGTTCGTGAACATAAGCAGATGCTGATGGACCTAGGAGCGGAGGTGCGCGAGGTGCGCCTTCCGCAGGACCTAGAGGGCCTTCAGGGGCTGGTGGTGCCGGGGGGGGAGTCCACCACCATCGGCCTGCTGGCCCGCGAGTACGGGCTGGAAGAAGCGGTGCGGCAGCGGGTGGAAAGGGGCGACCTGGCGGTTTGGGGTACCTGTGCTGGGGCCATCTGGCTGGCCCGGGAGCTGCCCCACCACCCCGCTCAGCCTCGCCTGGGGGTTTTGGACGTAGCGCTCGAGCGCAACGCCTATGGCCGCCAGGTGGACAGCTTTGAGGAGGACGTGGAGGTGAGGGGGCTGGACAGCCCCTTTCACGCCTTTTTCATCCGGGCACCGCGGATTCTCCGGACTGGCCCTGGGGTAGAGGTGCTGGCCCGGTGGGGCGACGAGCCGGTCCTGGTCCGTTCAGGCAGGCTGATGGCCAGCACGTTTCACCCTGAGCTCTCGGGCGATTCCCGAATTCACCGGATGTTCCTCGAGCTGGCTCGTGGCTGACCCGGGCCCTTGCGTCGCTGGAGCCGGGGTCCCGGCTGGGGACGGGCGTGGCCTCAGGGCCTCCTGCGACGGAAGGACTCAGTTTTCCTCTGAGCTGACCGATTCGCCCGTGGGCTGTGGGGCTTCCTGGGGGGCCTTTTTCTCCGCCCGCACTCGCTCAATGCCCCTAGGGTCGGCGGTTTCCACGATGAAAAGATAGCCCTCGTACTCCAGCCTTTCGCCTGCTTCGGGTATCCGGCCGAACTCGTCCATCAGGAAGCCCGAGAGGGTGCCGTACTCCCCTTCGGGCAGCTCAATTCCGAGCTTTTCTGAAACATCTTCTAGAGGAATGGAGGCGTCCATGACGTAGACGCCAGGGGCCAGCTCTTGGATGGGTGCAGCCTCCTCTTCGTCGGACTCGTCGTAGATTTCCCCGATGATTTCCTCAATGATGTCCTCTAGCGTGACCAGCCCGGCGGTTCCCTTGAACTCGTCCACCACGATGGCCATGTGGGTCTTGCGCCGACGCATCTCCCGCAGCAGCTCCCTGGCGCCCATGGTCTCGGGGACGAAGTAGGCCGGGTGGCAGATGCTTTTCACCCGGGTGCTGTCCAGCATGGACTCGCTGAACTCCAGCAAGTCCCGTGCGTAGGCGATGCCGATGATGTTGTCCACGGTGCCCTCGTAGACCGGCACACGGGAGTAGCGGTGCTCGCGCACAGTCTGCCAGAACTCCCGCAGCGTGGCCTCGGCGGCTATGGTGACCATCTCCACCCGGGGCACCATAATTGAGCGCACTGGGGTTTCCTCGAGGTCCAGGATCTGGCTGATAATCTCCCCCTCGCTCTCATCAAGCACCCCTTGCTTGGAGGAGGCTTCCACGATGAGCTTGAGCTCTTCCGCCGAGCCCACCATAGAGTGGGAAGGGGCTTCCTTGAGGCCCATCAGCCGCAGGAAAAAGTTGCCGCTGCGGCTGAACAGCCAGACCAGAGGGCTGGTGAGCCGTTGGAAGAGGTTGAGGGGCAGTATGGCCAGCCCCGCCACCTGCTCGGTGCGCTGCAGGGCCACCCCTTTGGGGATGAGCTCGCCGAAGAGCACCGTGACGAAGGTGATGAGGACAACCGAGAGGGCGAAGCTGAAGCTGGAAAGGAGGCTGCTTTCCTGGGCCAGCTGGGCCCCACTCTGCCCGAAGAGGGCAGCGATTCCGGCCACGATTAGCCGGGTCACGTAGGGTTCGCCGAAGGCCCCTAGAACCAGGTTGGTGGCGGTGATGCCAAGTTGGGTGGTGGCGATGTAGGTGTCTAAGCGCTCAATGGCCTTTTTCAGAAGCTGCCCTTGCCAGGAGCCGCTCTCAGCCATCTGCTCTACCCGGCTGCGCCGGATGGCCACCAAGGAGAACTCTGCGGCTACGAAGAAGGCGTTGATGAGGATGAGTAAGGCGATGATGCCAAAACTGCCTGGGATGCTTTCCATAGGGTTCGCGTCCGGCCTACCCAAAACGATTCCGCCCCGGAAGACTCCAGGGCAGCGCCGGGGCCACGTTGGGGGAGGGAGTCCATACGCTACTAGCCGGAAGTTTACCACAGCCCAAGCCGCGCCACAAGCGGCGGCAAGAAGAGCATAATCCCGATCAGAGCGGCGATTCCGCTTACCAGGAGGACCCCCGCAGCGGCCACGTCCTTGGCTGCTTTGGCCAGGGGGTGGTAGTGGGGGGAGACCAGGTCAACCAGGGCTTCTAGAGCGGTGTTGAGGAGCTCTAAGCCCAGCACCAGGGCCACCAGGAGGAGCACCGGTATCAGGTCTACCTCCAGCCATAGGGCTAAGCCCAGGGCCAAGGCGGCGATGTAGACCTCGAGCCGGAAGTTGCGCTGGCTTTGCCAGGCGAACCGCAGGCCAGCCCAGGCGTAGCTGAAGGAGGCCTTTAGGCCGCGCAAGGGGAGGGGATCGGTGCCGGGCTTGGGAGGGGGGAAGAGGACGGGCATGGCAGCATGGTGCAAGGGGCACGCTCCGCCCCATTCTATCCTTCGGGGCGCCAAATTGCTGCGTTGATTAGATTGTTGACAATATGGCCGACCGTTTGATAGAGTCGGGGCACAAACCAAAAGCGAGGAGGTTGGCGATGGCCAAAATTCATCGTAGACAGGTAATCAAGGCGGGTTTGGGGCTTATGGGCGCGGCGGCGCAGGGGCGTTTCTCCTTAGGGCTGGCCCAGCAGGACGTTATCCGCATCGGGGTGGTGCTCTCCTACTCAGGGCCCTATGCCCGGCTGGGGCAGGAGATTACCCGCGGCATGGAGCTTTACCTGGATAAGGTGGGCTACCAGGCCGGGGGGCGGCGCATCCAGCTCCTTAAGGAGGACGAAGAGGCCGACCCGGCGGTGGCAGTGCGCAAGGTGCGCAAACTGGTGGAGCAGGATCGGGTCAACCTGCTCACCGGGATTATCCTCTCCTCCTCGGCCTACGGCATCCGCGACTACGTGCACGAACGGCAGATGCCCCTCATCATCGCCAACGCGGCGGCCAACGGCATCACCCGCGAGCGGCGCAGCCCCTACATCTTCCGCACCTCAATTAGCGCCTGGCAGCAGCACTACCCCATGGGCCCCTGGGTGGCCCGCAACGTGGGGAAGAAGGTCTTCCTGCTGGCGCTGGACTACGCCTTTGGCAAGGAGGCCACCGCGGCCTTCAAGGAGGGTTTCCTTCAGGCCGGGGGGGAGGTGGTGGCCGAGCTCTACACGCCTTTGGGCAGCACCGACTACAGCGCGGTGATCTCGCGCATCGCGGCGGCCCGGCCGGAGGCGGTGCACGCGGTGCTCTCGGGCAGCGATGCGGTGATCTTCCTGCGCCAGTTCGTCCAGTTTGGCCTCAACCGCACGGTACAGCTCGCGGTGAGCGGTGAGGTGACCGACGAGAACGTGCTCGAGGCCATCGGGGATGCGGCCTTGGGCGCCAAGAGCGCCGACCACTGGGTCTACACCCTGAACAACAGCGCCAACCGGGAGTTCATAAGGGCCTACCGCCAGAAGTACAACGCGGTGCCCAACCACTTTGCCGTGCGCGGCTACGATGCTATGCAGTTCATCGTGGACGCCATCAACAACGCCCAGGGCGACGTGGGCAACCGCCCGCGCTTCCTGCGGGCCCTGGAGAGCGCCAAGATCATCAGCCCGCGCGGCTTTGTGCAGATGGACCCCGAGACCAACAACGCCACCCAGCACGTCTACGCGCGGGAGGTGGCCCGCATTGACGGGGTGCTGACCAACCGCCTGCTGGCCGACCTGGGCATCATCCGCGACCCCGGCAAGTAGCCATGACCCTGCTCCTGCTGACCCAACTCCTCAACAGCCTGGCCTTTGCCATGCTCCTCTTCCTCCTGGCGCTGGGCCTCTCCCTCATCTTCGGGGTGGCCCGGGTGGTCAACCTGGCCCACGGGGCCTTCTACATGCTGGGGGCCTACCTGGGGCTGGCCCTGGGGGGCAGCCTCAACTTCTGGCTGGCCCTCCTCTTGGTGCCCCTTCTGGTGGGCCTTTTGGGGCTGGCGGTGGAGCGGTTCTTGCTGCGGGGCCTGCACGGGCGGGAGCTCGAGCAGGTGCTGCTCACCATTGGGCTAGGCTTCGTGATCGCCGACCTATTGCGGGCCACCTTCGGGGCGGCCATCCGCTCGGTGCCGCCGCCGGAGGCCCTGGCCGGGCCCTTGTTCCTGGGCTCCTTCATCTACCCCAAGTACCCCCTCTTCGTGCTGGGGGTGGGGGTGGTTCTCTTCCTGCTGGTGCGGCTCCTGCTGGCCCGCACGCCCTTTGGGGTGCAGGTGCGGGCGGTGACCGCCGACCCCGGCATGGCCAGCGCCCTGGGCATCCGGCCCGCCCAGGTGAGCCTGCTCACCTTCGGCATCGGCACCGCCCTGGCCGGGCTGGGAGGGGTGGTGGGGGCCCCCATGATCGCCCTGGCCCCGGGCCTTGACGCCCAGATGACCCTCTTCGCCCTAATCGTGGTGGTCATCGGGGGGC
>NZ_QWKZ01000071.1 GCF_003574085.1 Meiothermus luteus
GGTCAGCGGCACCTACATTGCGGCCTTCTACCTGGGGGGTACGGTGGCCGGGCTGGTCTATCCTCCCTTTATCGGCAAGGCCCCCTTGTGGGGCCTCGAGCTGGCCCTTCTGGCGGCCCTCCTGGCAATCCTGCTCGCGCCGCGGGCCCTGCGCTGAAGGCTAGGGGCCCAAAGCCCCGGCGAGGCGGGGGTACAATAGGGCCCCAAGCCCATAAAGCCCCATCCAGAATAAGTCCCCCACCCGAAGGCGCCTTTTTAGCACCTGGATCACCCCCAGCCAGAAGACCACCAACGAAACTGCAAGGCACAGGAGGCTCAAATGGGCCATGGACAGAGGGCTGGCCACCGCGCGGACCAGGAGCCAAGAGCCTCCGCTCATCACCAGGGGGAGCCATATGAGGACGGTGGCGTAAATCAGATGGCGGCGGCCCGGCATCCCAGCCCCCTAACCTACCCCTTCGGCCCGGAGCTCCTCGGCCAGCTTCTCATACCCCTTACGCCCCATCAGGGCGTAGGTGTACTCCTTCCCGAGTTCAACCCCCGGCTGGTCAAAGGCGTTGATGTTCCAAAGCTCGCCCAGATAGGCGGTCTGCCACATCAGGTGCTGCAGCAGCCAGCCCAGGTGGTAGGCGTCCAGCCGCTCCAGGAGGAGGGTGTAGTTGGGCTGATGGGCCTTGGCCAGGGCGTGGGCGGTGGCCTTGGCCTCGGCGGTGAGCAGCTCGAAGAAGGTCCGGCCAAACAGGTAGTCTAGCCCCTCTAAGCCCTTCACGGCGGGGATTTCCAGGTCTTCGCTGGGGTTTTCCAGGCGCACGAAGACCACCAGTTTATCGTGGGGTCCCTCCCGGAAGAGCTGCACCTGGGCGTGCTGGTCGGTGGTGCCGATGGCCCGCACAGCGGTGGTTCCGGTGCGCACCTCCTTGCCTTCCCGGTTGTATAGCTTGCCCAGCGACTCGTCGTGAAGCTGAACGAACCAGTCTGGTAGGTAGCGCAGGCGGGTGGAGTAGGGCATCAGCACCACGATGTTTAAGCCCTTTTGGGCGAAGAGGTGGTGGACCAGGGCGGTTTGGGCCGGAAGGTTGCGGGCCGCTTCGGACCGGGCCTGTTCGTTGGCCTTCCTGGCCCCGGCCAGCAGGTTCTCCAGGTCAACCCCTGCAAAGGCCAGCGGAAGGGTGCCCACCGGGCTGAGCACGCTAAAGCGGCCCCCGACAGAAGGGGGTATGTCAAAGGCTGTGAGCCCTTCCGCTGCGGCGTAGGGCCGCAGGATTCCCCGGCTGGGGTCGGTGGTGACCACCACGTGCTGCTGCCAGTTCTCTGCGCGCTCCAGCCAGCGGCGGAACACCAGAAAAGCGGCCATGGTCTCGGCGGTGGTGCCCGACTTGGAGATGACGTTGACCAGGGTTTTTTCTGGGTTCAAGCTGCGCAGCAGCTCGAGAACTGGCTCGGGCTCCACGTTGTCCACGAAGTGGAGCCGTACCGGCCCCTTGCCCAAGGCTGCCCCCACCGCCTGGGCCCCTAGGGCTGAACCGCCGATCCCCAGCACCACCAGGTCCTCTACCCAAGGCTGGGCCTCCCGGTAACGCCGCACCTGGCGCAGGGTTTCGGTGTCCTCGGGAAGGTCAATCCAGCCCAGGAAGGCCCCGGGGTCGGATTTGCGGGTTAGAATCTCGTCCCGGGCAGCCTCTAGGCGCTGGGCGTACGAGGTGAGGCTCGAGGTCCAGGCCACCCCGTTTGGCCCCACGCACTCTGGGGAGATGTTGCCTAGGTCAACCCTTAGCATGGGGCTAGTTTACCGCTTGGGGCCCTCCTGCCGTGGAGGGCTTCGGCCACGATGGGCTGGCGGGTTCGCAGCACGGTGTATAGGGTGGCTTTTGGGCCCTCGAGCCGGTCTACCGGCACTCCGTGGTCTTGCGGGGCCCTGGGGCCGGGGTTTCCTCGCCTTGACAAACCTCCGGGCACCCCTCTTTATACTGAACCCTATGCCGGACCCGACGCTCGTTGTGGTGGAATCCCCGGCCAAGGCCAAAAGCATCCAGAAGATGCTGGGGCCCGGCTATGAGGTGCGGGCCAGCAAGGGCCACGTGGCCGACCTTCCCGAGCGCGAGCTGGGCGTGGACGTGGAGGCCGACTTTGCTCCGCACTACGAGGTGAAGAAGGACAAGCAGCCGGTGGTGCAGGAGCTTAGGCGGGCCGCTCGGGGCCGGCGGGTGCTGATCGCCACAGACCCCGATCGCGAGGGCGAGGCCATCGGCTGGCACGTGGCCCGCCTGCTTGACCTTAACCCCCAAGACCCCGTGCGGGTGGAGTTCCACGAGATTACCCCCAGGGTGGTTCAGGCGGCGGTGCAAAGGCCTCGGCCCATTGACCAGAACCTGGTGGGCGCCCAGCAGGCCCGGCGGGTGCTGGACCGGCTGGTGGGCTATCAGCTCTCACCGGTTTTGAGCATGGAGTTTCGGCGGCGGGCCCTCTCGGCAGGGCGGGTGCAGTCGGTGGCGCTGCGGCTTTTGGTAGAGCGAGAGGAGGAGATCGAGCGCTTCCAGCCCCAGGAATACTGGACGGTGGAGGGGCGCTTTGAATCGGAGGGGCAGCGCTTTAGCGCCGAACTCTACAGCGTGCAGGGGAACCGGGTGCAGGGCGGGGGCCGTTTTCTTATCACCAGCCAGGCCCAGGCCCAGGCCATCGTGCAGCAGGCTAAAGCCGTTGCGGGCTACCAGATTGGGGAGATTGAGCGCCGGGAGCGCCGCCGCAACCCCCCGCCCCCCTTCACCACCTCCACCTTGCAGCAGGCCGCCAGCACCCGCCTGGGCTGGACTGCTAGCCGCACCATGCGGGTGGCCCAGCGGCTCTACGAGGGGGTAGAGCTCCCCGAAGGACCGGTGGGGCTCATCACCTACATGCGCACCGACTCCACCCGGGTATCCCAGGAAGCCCTGGCGGAGGTGCGGCGGTTCATCCCGCAGCGGTTTGGCCCTAGCTACCTGCCGGAAAAGCCCAACCAATTCGCCAGCAAGAAGGCGGCCAGCACCCAGGATGCCCACGAGGCCATCCGCCCCACCGCTGTGGAACGCACCCCGGAGGCGGTGCGCAAACACCTTACGGATGAGGAGTACCGGCTTTACCAGCTCATCTGGCAGCGCTTTGTGGCCTCCCAGATGACCCCTGCGGTCTACGACCAGACCACCGCGAGCGTGGTGGGGGGGGCGTTCGTGTTCCGAGCGGTGGGCTCGGTACTCAAGTTCGACGGGTTCCTCAGGGTGTACGGCCAGGAGGAAGCGGAGGAGGCCTCGGACCGTTCCCCGGAGGAAAAGCGGCTCCCTCCCCTGCGTGAAAGGGCCCCGGCTACCTTGGAAGAGCTCGTCCCCGAGCAGCACTTCACCGAGCCGCCTCCCCGCTACACCGACGCCAGCCTGGTCAAGACCCTGGAGGAGATGGGCATTGGTCGCCCTTCCACCTACGCTCCCACCATTGAGACCCTAGAGCGGCGCAGCTACGTTGAGCGGCAGGGCAAGACCCTCAAGCCCACCCCTTTGGGCCGCGAGGTGACCCACTACCTGATCCGGATGTTCCCCGATGTGGTGGCCTACGATTTTACCGCCCAGCTCGAGGCGCGGCTGGACGAGATTGAGGAGGGCAAGGCCCACTGGCCCAAGGTGGTACGGGAGTTCTACGAACCCTTCCTGGAGGACTTCCAAAAGGTCCCCAAGAAGCTCTGCCCGGAGTGTGGGCGGCCTTTGGAGCTCAAGGTTTCGCGCTTCGGCCAGTTCCTAGGATGCACCGGCTACCCGGAGTGTCGCTACACCGAGCGGCTCGAGCCCAAAAAGGCCCCCGAGCCCCTAGGGGAGCCCTGCCCCCAGTGCGGACAAGGCCAGCTCGTGCGGCGCTTTGGCCGCTACGGCAGCTTCATTAGCTGCGACCGCTACCCAGCCTGTACCTACACCCGCGACGAGGCCCCCTCCACGGGCCTGGAATGCCCCAAGTGCCGCGCCGGGGAGGTGGTCCAGAAGACCAGCAAGCGGGGTAAACCCTACTACCGCTGCAGCAACCCGGTCTGCGACTTCCTGGTCTTTGACCCTCCCCTGGCCGAAAAATGCTCCCTGTGCGGGTGGAACGAGCTGGACAAGGGTAAGGGCCGGGCCTGTTCCAACCCGGCTTGCGAGCGCTATGGGGGCCCCCGGACACAGCCCAAGGGCAAGCCCCAGAGGGGGAAAAAGGCCCCCGAAAAGGGCAAGGGGAAGCCCTCCAAGACCTCCTGGGCCGAGCTCGAGGCCTTCCTGCCCCTAGCCGGCCTGTCCCCGGAGCAGGCGGAGGTCGCCCGCCTCACCCAAGGGCAGCAAAAAGCCGTTCCCCAAGCTGCCTCGGCCCTGGGGAAGACTGAGGCGGAGACCCTGAGGCTCTTCCGGCAGGCCATGTTCAAGCTGCGAATGGAGTACGGCAAGGCCCGCAAGGCCAAAGAACCGGTGGGCACCTGAATGAAGCTCCATCTGGTGCGGCTTGCCAGGGCCCAAGGAGAGGTTCGGTTCCCTGGAGTGAGACCCTTTCGCGCCTACCTTTTGGAAGCGGCTGAGGAGGTCGGGCAGGGGCGGCTGTACCTCCTTCTGGAAGGGGAGCTGGTAATTGACCTACCCGACGGCGGCTACCTGCACCTGCGCAGGGGGGAGGCCGCCCACCTGGCGGGGCCCCACCGCCTTGTTCCCATAGACCCCAGCATCCTCGCGGTGTGGGAGACCGAAGCAGCCCCCTGAAAGCCGCGCCTCCCGGTTTGGCTCGAGGCCCCAGAAGATGGACGGGCCCCACTTTGTGAGGCCACCCCCCCACCTATCATGGAACTAGGGTTATGAACCGGGTGGCGGTATTCATTGACGGGAGCAACCTGTATAAAGGCCTGGTCACCACCCTGGGCCCCGATTACCGGTTGGACTTCGTGGCCTTTGTCTCGGCCCTGGCAGCGGGAAGACCCCTCCTCAGGGCCTACTACTACAACGCCCCCCTGCCCAGCGACGACCCCGCGGCCAAGGCCCACCAGGGGTTCCTCAACTACCTGCGGCGGGCGCCCTATGTGACGGTGCGGCTGGGCCGGCTGGAGCGGCGGGGCGAGGCCTTTGTGGAAAAAGGGGTGGACATCCAGATCGCCGTGGACATGCTGAAGCTGGCCTACGCCAACGCCTACGATGTGGCTGTCTTGGTCTCAGGGGACAGCGACTTCGCGGAGGTTTTCAAGGTCCTCCAGGACATGGGCAAGCAGGTGGAGAACACCACCTTCCAGGCCCTCTCCTCCCACCGCCTGGCCCAGCAGGCCGACCGGTACTACCCCCTGGATGGGCTGCCCTGGGAGGAGCTCAGGGCCAAGACCTTTGAAGCCGAAGAGCTGCCGCTGGAGTAATCAGGCCAAGAAGACCGCCCCCGGCCTGCGCTTTCCGCACAAAGCCCAGGCCGCCTCCTGGCCTAAAAGCGCCCCCAGCACGTTGCCGGTTCCGCTGTAGCCCCCGATGGCCCAGACCCCAGGCCGCACCTCCTCGGCAATCGGCAGCCCCGTGGGGGTGTAGCCCACCAAGGCCGCCCAGCGGTGGACGACGGGGGCCTGCACGCCTAGGCTGGTCAGCAGCCCCTCTAGAGCCTGCTGGAGCTGGGGGGTGGGTTGGCTCGAGAGCGTCCACTCCGCCTCGCCCCCCAGGTCGCGCAACCCCCCCAGGGCCAGCCGCCCATCGGGAAGCTGCTGCCAGTAGTCGTAGCCCCAGCGCCGGTAGACCGGTCGGGGGAAGCGGGGCGGTATGGGGGCGGTGGCCAGCATCTGCAGCCGGGCGGTGCGCACCCTTCCCGAAAGCTCCGGGAGGAGCCGCTCGAGCCCCCCGTCCACCGCCACCAACACCCCCGAGCAGCGCACCCGCCCCTGGGGGGTCCGCACCTCGTTCCCGCTGATCTCCAGCACTGGGCTGTGCTCAAAGAGCAGTGCTCCGGCTTCCCGGGCCTGCTGGGCCAGGGTGCGGCAGCGCAACAGGGGGTTCATGGCTGCATCGTCGGGCAGAAGGATTCCCTGGCCTTCTGGCCCCTCGTAGGGTAGGGCCCGGAAGCCATCGGCCCGCAGGGCCTCCAGATGGGCCCGGCAGTCTTGGAGTTCCTCTTCCGAAGCAGCAATCCGGAGCGAGCCCACCCTGCGGATGACCTCCGGGGTCTCGCGGGCCATCTGGTCTATCTGGGCCAAGGTGGCCTGGTAGACCCGCTGGGCGAAGCCGTGGCCGTGCTCCTGCACGGCTTGATGATAGAACTTAGCTAGTCCAGCCAGCAAAAATCCCCCGTTGCGCCCTGCTGCCCCGGCCGCCACCGGTCCCGCATCCACCCCCACCACCCGCCGCCCGAGCCGCAGCAGCTCGCGCACCGCGGCGAGGCCCGAGCCGCCCAGCCCCACCACGCAGAACTCGGTTTTTAGGGTGCCCTCGAGCCTTGGGAAGCCCTGCCATTTTCCGTCCTCCCAGACCGGCGTGCTCATCGGCCTAAGCATATACCGCCTCCCCGCAGGAAGCCCCTTTCCGGAGCAGTGTGAGCCCGTGCGGTTGTCGGCCTTCCGAACCAGCGTATGCTTTAGGCATGACCGCCTTTGCGGTAGAGAAACTAGGGCGGGTTCCCTACAAACAAGCCTGGGACTACCAGAAGCAGGTGCACGCTGAGGTGGTGGCGGGCCTCCGGCCGCCCACCCTGCTGCTGCTGGAGCATCCCCGGACCATCACCTTGGGCCGGGCCGCCAAGCCCGAGCACCTGCTGCTCTCCGAGGCCCAGTACCGCGCCATGGGCATTGAGCTCTTCCAGATTGAGCGGGGTGGGGACGTTACCTACCACGGCCCGGGACAGTTGGTGGGCTACCCCATCTTCCCGGTAGGAAGGCAGGTGCGGGGGTTTCTGCGGCGGCTCGAGCAGGCCATTTTGCTGGTGGCGGCCAGCTACGGCATCCAGGCCTACCCCAGCCCGGGCTACGCCGGGGTCTGGGTGCGGCGGGAAGCCCCCGTGGAGGGCTGGCCCGACCTGGAGGAAAAGCTCTGCGCTTTTGGGGTCGCCATACGGCAGGACGTGGCCCTGCACGGCTTTGCCCTGAACGTGAACACCCACCTGGACGATTTCAGCCTGATTGTGCCCTGCGGCCTGAAGGACAAAGGCGTGACCTCGCTGGAGAAAATTCTAGGCCACCCCCTTAGCATGGAGGAGGTCATGGAGCGGGTGGTGGCGGCCTTCGCCCAGGTTTTTCCCAGCTTCGCCAAGGAGCCGGTATGAGCAACCTCAAGACCATTGAACTCCCCGACTTTGAGCACGGGGGCCTCATCGAGCTTAGGGTCGTCCCGGGTGGCCTCATGCGGTCCCGCCCGGAGCCGGTGGACCGGAACAAGCCGGCCTGGCTGAGGGCCACCGCCCCCACCGGACCCAACTACCACCGCCTGAAGGAGCTAACCCAGCGCCTGCGCCTTTCCACGGTCTGCCAGGAGGCCAGGTGCCCCAACATCGGGGAGTGCTGGGGCCACGGGACCATGACCATCATGGTACTGGGCAGCGTCTGCACCCGGGCCTGCAAGTTCTGCGCGGTGGACACCGGAAACCCCCGGGGCTGGATTGACCCCTTTGAACCCCTCCACGTAGCCCAGGCGGTGGCCGAGCTGGGGCTCAGGTACGTGGTGCTGACCTCGGTGGACCGCGACGACCTGCCCGACGGCGGGGCGGCCCACTTCGCGGAGTGCGTGCGGCAGATTAAGCGGCTGGACCCCAACGTCAAAGTGGAGACCCTGACCCCCGACTTCCAAGGCAACCTGGCCTGCGTGGAAACGGTGCTGCAAGGAGGGCAGGAGGTCTTCGCCCACAACCTCGAGACCGTTCGCCGCCTCACCCCCAAGGTGCGCGACCCCCGGGCCAGCTACGACCAGAGCCTGAGCGTCCTGGCCCATGCCAAGAAGGTGCGGCCAGGGGTGCTGACCAAGTCCAGCCTGATGCTGGGCCTGGGGGAGAGCGAGGAGGAAATCCGCCAGGCCATGCGCGACCTGCGAGCCGTGGGGGTGGACATCCTCACCCTCGGCCAGTACCTGCGCCCCACCCAGCACCACCTCCCCGTGGTCCGCTACGTGACCCCCGAGGAGTTCGTTCGGTACCGCGAATGGGGCTATGAGGAGGGCTTTTTGGAGGTCTTCAGCGGCCCCTTGGTGCGCAGCTCCTACCGCGCCGAAAAGGTCTTCTTCGAGGCCACCGATATATGAGCGCTCTTCGTTCCAAACCCCACCCTTCCGGCCGATGGCTGGCCTGGGGCGACGCTTTATGCATTGTTCTATTTGCCCTCTTAGGGCTAAAGAGCCACGGGGAGCCGATAACCCTTTCGGGCCTCCTCCGCAACGCCCTGCCCATCCTGCTGGTCTGGTTCCTCCTGGCCCCCTTCTTGCGCACCTATACCCGCCCCACCTGGCGCAACCTGCTCTACACGTGGGCCCTGGCGGTGAGCGCGGGGGTCTGGCTGCGGGCCATGGTGCTGCAGAGGCCCTTTGACCTAGGCTACCTAGTCTTCTGGACGGTGAGCCTGGGGGCCACCCTGGTGCTGCTGCTGGCCTGGCGTGGGCTGGCCCTGGGGGTGCTCTCGCGAAGGGCCTAGGCGGGCCTGGAGGGGTTTGCCCGGGGTTTGGGTGGCGCTTAGGCCCAAATCTTGATATACTTAGTTGGGATTGAGGCCCGTGGTCGGAGTTGCCAGATGGGGATGAAACGCTTGACCAAGCAGCGCAGGGCAGTGCTCGAGGTGGTGCAGAACGCAAAGGGCCACCACCCCGACGCGGCCTGGGTCTACGCGGAAGTCCGCAAGAAGGTGCCCAGCATCAGCCTGGGGACGGTCTACCGCACCCTTGAGGCCCTTACCAAGGAGGGCTACTTGGTGCCCCTTTCCCGTCCCGGGGAGGCGGTGCGCTACGAGGCCAATCCGGACGGGCACCTGCACCTGGTCTGCCGCAAGTGCAACCGGTTTTTTGACATCGTGCACCCCTTGCCTGACCTGTTGAGCGAGGTCCGGGCCAAGTACCCTGGCTTTGAGATTGACCACGTGCAGGTGGAGTACGAAGGGCTCTGCCCGACCTGCCGCGAGAATTCCCAGCCCTAGGCCAGAACTAGCTGGGCCAGCTCCTCGGGCCGCTCCTGGTGGGGCAGGTGGCCTGCCCCCGGGATGACCTGAAACCGGGCCCCTGGGATGAGCCGGGCCAGCCTCTGGCCTGCCTCTGCCGGGATGATGCCGTCCTGCTCCCCCCACACTACCTGGGTGGGCTTATCAAGGGAGGCTAGCTGGGCAGCCGAGGGGGTCCAGAGCCGCTCCAGGGCCATCCAGCGGAACGCGGAGAAGAAGGCCCGCCGCTGCTCATCGCTCCAGACCCGGTCCCAGACCCGCTCCCGCAGGAAGGCCCGCTCCTCGGCGGGAAGGGCCTCGAGGTTGGCGTAGTAGGGGCGCAGGCTCTCGTAGGCGGCCTCCTGGGAGGCGCGAAGGCGGTTGTAAAGCCGCTCCCCTTGGCCTGGGATCAGGAACAGGAGCTGGAGCTTGCTGGGTCTGCCGCCCATTGGGGGGCCCCCCACCAGGACCAGCCGGGCCACCCGCTCGGGCCAGCGCAGGGTCATCCGCAAGGCTACCGCCCCACCCATGGAGCTGCCCACCAGCACCGCCTGGGACAGCTCGAGCCGCTCCAACAGCGCGGTGAGGGTTTTGGCGAAGAAGCCCAAGGTGTAGGCCCGTCGGGGGTGCCCCGAGCGGCCAAACCCGGGCAGGTCCGGGGCGATGACCCGGCCTCTCCTCATGAGCAGGGGAAATACCCTCCGCCAGCTATCCGCATCGTCGCCCAGCCCGTGAATGAGCAGGAAGGGGGGCTCTTCGGCTAAGGCGGGGCCAGAATCGTATAGAAAAATATCCACGCCGTTGGCCTGCGTCCTGCGAAGGTAGGGTTTTAGGGTCTCGGGAACGGAAAACTTAGGCTTCATAAGGCCTCCGCAAGGCGCTTGAAGACCTCCGGCATCTCGGGGCACCCTCCCCCGTCGGCCCAGCCAAACCGCAGGTCTGCCAGGGGGCCCGGCCCCACCCCCATACCCCGGGGGAACCACTCCCTGTAGTCCAGGCTCCCGGCCACCTCCTGCCCACCAAAGGCCTCCTGGAAACGGCGCACCTCCAGCGGGTGGCCGAAGTGGAAGGCGTAGGTGTGGGCTTTTTCCTGCCAAAGAAAGCGAGGCCGGTAAGGGTGGTCGTACAGCTCCCCAGGGCGGCGTAGAAAAACCCTGGCCCGGCCAGGCCGAAGGCGCAAGGTGGCCTCCAGCACCTCTCCCAGGGCCCCGAAGCTCCCTACAAAAGGCCGCACCAGATCGTAGCCCTGCACGTTTTTGACCGTGAGCCCCCCGGCCCGCACCACCCGCCCCTTAGGGGTGCGAAAGCACAGCCCCAGCACCTCGGCCGCGAAGAAAAAGGTCTGGCCGAACCCGCCCCGCTGCAGAAGGCCGCCCAGCCCTCCCGGAAGCTCCACCGGGGGGAAAGGGGGAAAAAGGCCCTGCGGCAGCGCGGCCCAGATTTCCATCAGAGGGGTGTCGCCCGTGGCCACCAGGTACTGGTCGGCGGCGGAGACCCTGAGCACCGGCACCCTTCTATGCTATCCTCCCCGGGCCTAGCGAAACAATCCACAGCGCTCGGCGTAGGGGCTTGGTATAAGCCCGGGCTGCTGGTCAAAGGCCATGGCGTAGCCGCTTTTTGCCTCGGGCCAGCCCTGTAGGTAGGGGGCCCCGGTGACGGCGAAGTTGACCCATTGCAACTGGAGGGCCTGGGCCAGCCGCCTCGAGCCCTCCAGGGCCTCTTGGGTCAGAAAGAGGGCCTGGGCCGGCCAGGTGTTCTCGGTGCCGAAGAGCAAGGGCAGCTCAATGCCGTGGAAGCTCCCCAGTGCCTCCAGCACCGGTGAGGCCCAGCGCACCAGATAGGCGTAGGTGGGGGCGTGAGGGGCCTGGGCCTCCGCAGCCTCCAGGCTGGGGCAGAGCAGGATGCGGTCGGTCTGAAAGTAGGCCCAGGCCTCGGCGGGGTCCGCGGCGCGGGGGCGGTAGAGCTCCACCGCCCGGCGGCCCTGGCCGGGGAGCTTTTCCTCTACCCGTTGGGCGAACCCCTCCCAGCTCGAGGGCCCCACGAAGCGTTCACCCCAGGCTTCCTGGGCGGTGGCCCCGGCGATTAGGGGAATTTCCGAGGCGGCGCCTTCCCGGAGGGCCTGGAGGGGTGGCTTGGCCAGCACCACCCCGTCTAGGTGGGGCTTCCAAGGCGCCTGGGCAAACTCCCCCGCCTCCACCCGCCGCAGCAGCGCCCCAATGCTCCGGTCCTCAGGGGGGAAGATACGCTCTAGAGGCAGGCTGCGCAAGCAGGCCAGGTTGTCCGGGCCACAGCCCATCTGGGCTGCCCAGCGCCGCCCGGCCTCAAAGCCCTCCTCCAGCGTGCGCACATAGCCGCAGCCCCCCGACTGGACAATGGCCTTGTGGAAGAGGCCCCGGGCCTGGGAAACGGCCATCAGGGTGCAAACCGCCATCCCCCCAGCGGAGTGCCCAAAAAGGGTGACGTTGTCAGGGTTACCGCCGAAGGCCTGGATGTTGCGCTGCACCCAGCGCAGGGCCAGAAGCATGTCCAGCAGCCCATAGTTGCCGGTGCTGCCCTGGGGGGACTCCCGCTGGAGGGCGGGCAGGGCCAGCCAGCCTAGGGGCCCCAACCGGTAGTTGAAGCCCACCAGCACCACCCCCTGGGCCGCCAGGGCGGTTCCGTCGTACAGCGGCTCCGCCCAGCCCCCTCCGGTGTAGCTCCCCCCGTGGATGAAGACCATTACCGGATGGCCCTCAGGGGGTGGTGGCCTCAGGGGGGCCCAGACCGCTAGGTTCAAGCAGTCCTCACTTTGGGGGGGAAGATACCCCCCTAGGCGGGTCGTAAAGACGCCGCGCTGGGGGCAAGCCGGGCCGGGCGCGGTGGCCCGGAAAACCCCCTCGAGCCTCAGCACCGGCTCTGGCTTCTTCCACCGCTCCGCCTTGGCGTAGGGGATGCCCAAAAAGTAGGCCACCTGGGCTTTCTCGTTTACCCCACCCTGGATGCGGCCCTGAGGGGTGAACACCCAGACCGAATGGGCCCATCCTAGGCCCCAAAGGATGCAAATAAGGAGAACCAGCCAACGCACAGTAGAAATTCTAGGGTCCAAAACCGGCGTGCGGCGTTCTCGGAGGCTTTTTTCCCCACCGCCCTCAGCTTGGCTGGCAGAATCAAGGATCTCCAATTAGCATCGGGGTGTGAGCGATCGGATGTCCGCGTTTTGCCTGGAGGCCCGGCCGGTGCCCCGGGTCTGGGGGGGGCGGCTTCTCGCCCAAAGGCTTGGTCTGGTATCCTCGGAGCCCATTGGCGAGCTTTGGCTGGCCTACGATAGGAATCCTATCCGCTCGGGGCCAGCGGCGGGTCGAAGTCTAGATGAGGTTTTGTGTGGGCTAGGGCCGGGTTTTTTAGGGGAGGTGCCCTATGGGCGGTATGGCCTCGAGCTGCCCCTTTTGGTGAAGTTCCTCAACACCGCGGAGTGGCTCTCGGTGCAGGTGCACCCTGACGATGCCTATGCCCACACGGTGGAGGCGACGAGCGGCTTTCACGGCAAGACCGAGGCCTGGTATGTCCTGGAAGGGGAAGGGGAGGTGGTCTACGGCCTGCGGGCGCCTGTGGGGCGGGAGAGCCTGCGCCAAGCGGCGTTAGACGGCAGCCTGTGGGGCCTTCTGCACCGGGAGCGGGTGGGTCCCGGACAGACAATAGGGGTCCCGGCGGGGACCATACACGCCCTGGGCCCCGGGCTGCTGCTCTACGAGGTCCAGCAGCGCTCAGACCTGACCTACCGCCTTTACGACTACGGGCGGCCCCGCGAGCTGCACCTGGAAAAAGCCTTGGATGTGGCCCGCCTGGAGCCCACCCCTCGGCCCCGGCTCCAGCCCCTTCCCGGCCACCAAAAGGAGGTGTTGCTGGCCTGTGAGGCCTTTGTGCTCGAGCGCCACGCCTTGCGAGGACGCCGCTGCTTTCGGGCACCCGAGGAGAGCTTTTTGCTGCTCACCCTTGTCGGGGGCGCTGCTGAGTGGGTGGAAGGTCGGCTTGGCTGGGGTGATACCCTACTCATCGGCGCCCAGAGGGCCCTGGAGCTGGTAGGGGAGGCCGAGTTCTTGGGGGCCTTCGTGCCTTCCCCGGAGCGGCTGGCTTGGTATCCCCAAACGGTCAGGATGTAGCGTTACTTAGCTTTGCGGCCGGGGCTAGGTTTGGTGGGGGCTGTGCGGGGCTTGTTGAAGCGGGGAAGGAGGAAGAGGGCTAGGAGGATAAGCGGGATGGAAACGATCTGGGTAGCGGTGAAAAAGCCCACCCCGGCCTGCTCGTTCAGGTAGACCCTGAGCCACAGGGGATTGAGGCGGAAGGTTTCCTCAAAGACCGAGCGCAGCAGGCTGTACCAGAGCACAAACTGCCAGAACACGTAGCCGAAGGCCCGGTTCTGACGCAGCCAGTGAAGGGAGAGCAGAAACAGGGCAAGGCCGATGAGGACCCCGTAGAGCTGGGTGAAGTGTACCGGGCCCCGCACCAGGGCCTCAGGGGCGCAGCGGGCCACCTCGCTGATGTCCTGGATGCCGGGGCAGACCCCGGGAAAGCCCCGGGCCCACTCCGGCCAGGTGAAGCCGATGGGCCACTGGGTGAGCCGACCGACCGTATCGGAGCCGTTCATGATGTTGCCAAGCCGCCCCGCTGCAACCCCGATGGCAATACCCGGCACGGTGGCGTCTAGATAGGCCCAGATGGGAATCCTGTGGCGGTAGTAGTGGTAGACGAAGGGCACCAGCCCCCCGAGGATGGCCCCGTGGAAGGAGAGCCCCCCCTGCCAGATGAAGAGGGCCGCGATGGGGTTGGTGCTGAACTCGGCGGGGCTGGTGCCCTTCGTCTACCACTACTACCGCCACAGG
>NZ_QWKZ01000072.1 GCF_003574085.1 Meiothermus luteus
AGCCCCGACGCTTCTGGGCCACCGCCTGCCACAGGGCCTGCAGGCCCTGTGGCAGGCGGTGGCCCAGAAGCGTCGGGGCTGGCTCGAGGGGGCCCGCCCTGAAAGCCGGGTCTTCTACCACCACAGCAGCGGCAGCGCGGCCAACCGGGTGGATGAAATCGTGCTGCACTTCACCAGCCATACCCACTTCCACCGGGGCCAGCTCGCCGCCCAGTTCCGCCTGCTCGGCCTGACCCCGCCCTCGGCCCACTGGATCGGCTTCTTTCGGCTTTAGTCTGCGGCCAGGGCCAGCTCGGGCTGCTGCAGGCCTACCTGGGCCCCTAGGCTCCTCAAGCGGTTCTCCACATCCTCATAGCCGCGCTCAATGTGGTGCAGACCCGCGATATGGCTCTCCCCCTCGGCGGCCAGGGC
This sequence comes from Meiothermus luteus, assembly GCF_003574085.1. Taxonomy (GTDB): domain Bacteria; phylum Deinococcota; class Deinococci; order Deinococcales; family Thermaceae; genus Meiothermus; species Meiothermus luteus. Next base: position 412 of record NZ_QWKZ01000072.1, read on the forward strand.
TGCGATGATCAGGCCTCCTCCAGCCCGTATGTCCCGGGCCTCCACCGCGGCTCCGCTCAGCGGGCGGCCTTGAATAATCAGGGTGCGGTCCTTAAGGGTGATGTCGGCCCCCATCCGGGCCAGCTCACCGGCGTGGGTGAAGCGGTCCGGGTAGATACGGTCGGAGACCAGCGAGGTGCCAGGCACCGTGCACAGGTAGGCTGTGGCCGGGGGCTGGAGGTCGGTGACAAAGCCGGGGTACTCGCGGGCCTCGAGGTTGAAGGGCTGGGGGTCAGGTACCGCCTCCAGGCGAATCCAGTCGCGGCCGGTGGTGATGCGGTGCCCCGAGTAGCTGAGCTTGTCCAAAAGGGCGTCCATATGGAAGGGCTCTACATGGGTCAGGGTGATGGAGCCGCGGGTCGCCGCTGCAGCCAGCAGGTAGGTGCCGGCCTCTATCCGGTCAGGGATGACCCGGTAGCGCACCCCCCGCAGGTGGGGCTTGCCCCTGATGTGGAGAATGCTGCTGCCAATGCCCTCTATCTCCACACCCATCCGCACCAAGAAGCGGCACAGGTCCACTATCTCGGGTTCCTGGGGAGTGTTGACCAGCACCGCCTCACCCCCCAGGGCCGCGGCCAGCAAGGCCTGCTCGGTACCCCCCAGGGTGGGCAGGTCGTAGACCACCCGGCCCGAGGCCGGCTTGAGCCGGCGGGCGGTGTAGGCCATCCCCTGCTCGGTAACCTGAGCGGTCACCTCAAAGCCCAAGGCCCGCAGGGCCTTGATGTGCTGGTCCACCGGCCGCTCAGCAAAGGTGCAGCCCCCTGGGAGGGGAACCGTGCCTTCCCCGGCTCGAGCCGCCAAAGCCCCTAGGACGTTAAAGCTGGCCCGCATCTTGCTCACCAGCTCAAACGGCGCCTGGGTGGAGCGGATTTCGGGGGTGTGGAGGTGGAGGGTGCGGCCTTCCCAGGCATGGCGGGTCCCCAGGTGACCCAAAAGCTCCAGCAGAACATCAATATCGCGCAGGCGGGGAACCTCCTCCAGCACCACCGGCTGGTCTGTAAGCAGGCTAGCCGCCATCAGCTTTAGGGCGGAGTTCTTTGCTGGGAGAACCCGTAGTTCCCCTTTGAGGGGGACGCCGCCGCGAACCACAAGAACCCTGCCCGTAGAGGGCCTCGGGTCTTGTCGGGGAGGAAGGCTATTGCTTACGTTACACACAATACTCACCATGAGTGTATTGAGTCATGGCAGTGTTGTCAAGCACAAATACAACGTGCTAAATTTGTACCAGAAACGCACGAAACGGTTCGTCTTCAGCGAAAACCCGCCATGCCCAAGAAGGAGAAAAAACGCCTACAAGTGGTCATCAGCGACGAGCAAGACGCCCTACTGACCCGCCTAGCCTACGAGCTTTCCAGCCCTGAGCAGCTCGTATCCAAGTCGGAAGTGGTGCGGCTGGCCATTGAGAAGCTGGCCGACGGCCTGGAGGAGGGCCAAGAAAAAGCCCGCCTAAAGGAGCTCCTGAAGAAGCTCGAGGCGGAGGATTAGATTGCACCCCGGCCCCCAGTCATCCTACCCCACCCCATGCCATCCTAAACTCTATGGCCCGCTGGCTCGCATTCGGACTCCTCGCGCTGTTTCTCTTCCTGGCCCTGGGGGGCTGGGCGGCCTACGTCTTCCTGGTCCGGCCAGCCCAAAACCTGGTTAACGAGCTACGCCAGGTCATCGTTATGGACCAAGGGGTGAAAAACCAAAACCCCTACCGCCCTCCCGCCGACGATCGCTTGAGCAAGGACCAGGTGGAACGGCTGCTCAGGGTGCAGCGGCAGGTCAAGCAAGGCCTGGGGGAACGCTACCAGCGCATCGCCGCCCGCCTAGAGCAGCTCGCCAACCAGCAGGTAGGCCAGCTCACCCTAGACTACCGCACCGCCCTTGACCTGTTCCGCGACTCCAGCGCCCTCATCGTGGAGGCCAAGCGCCTCCAGGTAGAGGCGCTAAACCGAGAGGGCCTATCGTTGGGGGAGTACGCCTGGATTAGGCGGCAGGCCTACGCCGCCTTGGGGCTGGGGCTGCCGCAGCTTGACCCCAGCGAGGTGCTACGCCAGATTGGGGCTGGCGACTTCAACCCCCGCGTGGAGATGGGGCAGCCCCAATCCTCCTCAGGCAACAAAGCGCTGGTGGAGCCTCACCGGGAGGAGCTCCTGTCCTACTACCCCTTCACCTGGTTCGGCCTTTAGGCCTTCCTTCGCCGCCTGCGGCGTTTCTTTTTGGCCGGTGCTGGCTCGGTCGGGGCCTCGGCCCCCCAGGCGCCAAAGTAGATTTTCTGTACCTTGACCTTCACCGGCTTGGTAAAGCCCCGGCGCTCCTCTGGTGGGCCCACCACCCGCCGTGGCCGGGCCTTGGCGTGGGGGGGCGGGCCCTTGGGCTCGGTGGCAGCAACTTTACGGGGCGGCGCCTTCTTTTTACGCTCTGCCTTAGCCTGGTCAAAAAAGCCCTCGGTGGGCGTCAGGTCAATCTGTCTGGCGGACGGGTCAGCTCCCTCAATCTTCACTTCCATCTCATCCCCTATGCGAATTCGCCGTTTACTCCGCAGGCCCTCCAGGGCCAGCAGGTCCTCATGATAGTGGTACTGGTCGTCCCGCAAAGCCCCAAGCCGCACCATGCCTTCTACCCCATTCGGTAGGCTCACGAAAACCCCAAAGCTGGTCACCCCCGAAACGGTACCGGTGTACACCTCGCCCCGGTGGCGCAAGGCCCAGAGGCACTGGTAGTACTTGGTCAGCTCGCGCTCGGCATTTTCCGCGGCCCGCTCCCGCTCGGAAACGTGCAGGGCCATCTTGGGGAACCGGCGGGCCCAGTCCTCCTTGCGGGCCTGTGTGGCCCGGCGGCGCAAAAGGGCGCGCAGCACCCGGTGCACCACCAGGTCAGGGTAGCGTCGGATGGGGCTGGTGAAATGCAAATAGTGCTCCGCCGCCAGACCAAAGTGGCCCAGGTTCTCCGCCGCGTAGCGGGCCAGCCGCAAGGAGCGCAGGAGCAGGGTGGAAACCACCGGCGCTTCCGGACGACCCTCGGCCTGCCGCAAAACCGCCTGCAGGGCCTTGGGGGTGGGCTCTCCCCCTGGCAGGCTGTAGCCAAGCCGGCTCAGGGCGTTGACCAGCTTGGTGAAGGCCTCCTGGCTGGGGTCCTCGTGCACCCGGAAAAGCGCCGGAATCTTGCGCTCGGCTAAGTGTTTGGCCACGGTGCGGTTGGCCAGCAGCATCAGCTCTTCAATCAGGCTGCGGGCCCGGGGCTCGCGCAACGGCAGAAGGTGAAGATTGCCCTCCGCATCTACCTCAACCTTGACCTCGGTAAAGTGGAAGTCCAGCGCGCCCTGCTCGAGCCGCCGTTGTTTTAGGGTCTGGGTCAGGTTTAGCAAAAGCTCGAGGTCGGGGTACAAATCCGGCGGGATGGCCCCCTCAGGGGGAGGCTCCCCTTTTTCTCTAGCCTCGGCAAAGGCCTCCACGGCCTCATAGGTCAGGCGGGCCACGCTGCGGATCACCCCTTCAGTAAAGCGGTAGCCCTTGACCTTCCCCTTGGGGGTGAGCTCCACCAGCACCGACAGGACCAGCCGATCCTCCCCTGGCTTGAGGGAGCAAATCCCGTTGGACAGGGCCTCGGGCAGCATGGGCAGCACCCGCCCCGGCAGGTAGACGCTGGTGGCCCGCTCATAGGCCTCTTGGTCCAAAGGCCCCCCTTCCCGAACATAGTGGGACACATCAGCGATGTGAATGCCTACGCGGTAGTTCCCATTCGGCAAGGGTTCAATGTGAATGGCGTCGTCAAAGTCCTTGGCATCGGCCCCGTCAATGGTGAAGACCTTTAGACCCCGGAAATCCTCCCGGCGGGCCACCTCCTCAGGCTCAATGCGGGCCACCCGCTCCGCCTCGGCCAGGGCCTCCGGAGGAAAGCTACTTCGCAGGCCATATTTAGCGATGATGGCCTCGGTCTCCACCTCCGGCCCCTCGCCCTGCCCCAGGTAGGCCGCCACCTCACCGTAGGGCTCGCCCCGCGGGGGAAACTCCACCCGTACCGAAAGCCGGCCCCCCGCTTCCAAGCCCTCCAAGCCCTCCGGCTTGAGCTTCAAAGGAGGCAGACGGGGATCGTCTGGCCTGAGCCAGGCGTAGCCCTTCTTGAAGTAAAGCCGCCCCACCACCTGGTGGTTGGCCCGCTCGAGCACCGCCACCACCGCCCCCCAGGGCCGGCCATCGCGGCCCGGCGGGCGGGCCTCGGCCCGCACCAGGTCGCCGTGCCAGGCCCCGCCCAGATGCCCTTTGGGAATGTAGAGATCAGGCAGGTTAGGGTCTTCCGGCAGCACGAAGGCAAAGCCCGCCGGGTGGGCCTGAAGGCGGCCCCTCAGCCCCTTCTCGGCTCGAGCCTCGGGCAACTCGTAAAGCTTACGCCGTGGCTCCAGCACCTTACCTTCGGCCACCAGGAGCTCCAAGGCAGCTTTGGCCTGGTCTTTTTCCAGGCCCAAACCCCGCACCACCTCCCGCAAGCTGTGCCGCTTGTTGGGGCGCTTCTTCAAAAACTCGTATATCTGCTCGAGCATAAAGCGCCCTAAAGCACACCTTCAAAGGCCACCCGGGTGGCCTCCAGGGCCCCGGCCAGCGCCGCCAAGGCCTCCTCAATGTGGACCCTCTCCACGATAAGGGGAGGCTCCAGGCGCACCACCTTGGGGTTGTTGAGGCCAAAGGCGGTGATCACCCCCCGCGCAGCCAGCTCAGCCACCACCACCGCCCCAATGTCGGCGTCGGTGAACTCCAGGCCCAGCATGAGCCCCCGGCCCCGCACCTCCTGGATAAACTCAGGGAAAGCCCGCTGAAGCTCCAAAAGGCCCTGCACCAAGCAGGCCCCCATCTCCAAAGCGCGCTCCGGCAGGCCCTCTTCCACAATAACCTCCAGGGCTGCTAGGGCCGCCGCGGCAGCCAGAGGATTGCCCCCAAAGGTGGAGGAGTGGATAAGGGGCTGGTCTTTGTAGATGGTGAGAATCTCGGGGCGAGCCAGGGTGGCCGAGATGGGCATCACCCCACCCCCCAAGGCCTTGGCGCTCACCAGGATATCCGGCTCGACCCCTTCCCAGTCCACCGCCCAGAGCTTCCCCGTGCGGCCCAGACCGGTCTGCACCTCATCGGCAATAAGCAGCACCCCCCGCTCCTGGGTCATGCGCCGCAGCTCCCGGAGATACCCCTCGGGCGGTACCCGGATGCCCCCCTCGCCCTGGATGGGCTCTACGATCACCGCCGCAGTATCCGAGTCAATCGCCTGGGCCACCGCCTGGGCGTCGCCAAAGGGCACCACCTTCACCCCAGGCAGGAGGGGCCGGGCCGGGGCCTGGTAGGCCTCCCGAGGGGTGACGGAGAGGGCCCCGAAGGTCTTGCCGTGGTACCCCCCTTCGGTGGTGATAAATCCGGGCTTCCCGGTGTAAAAGCGGGCGAACTTGAGCGCGGCCTCTACCCCCTCGGCCCCGGAATTGCCAAAGTAGACCATGGAGAGCGGCCCCGGCGCCAGCTCGGCCAGCCGAGCGGCCAGACGGGTGGTCGGCTCGGAGACCAAAACCCGCACCGACATAGGCATGCGCCCAAGCTGCCGCTCCACCGCAGCCACCACCTTGGGGTGCCGGTGCCCCAGGGAGAGGGTTCCGTAGAGGCCCAGAAAGTCCAGGTAGCGCTTGCCCTCGGTGTCCCACACGTACACCCCTTCAGCGTGGGATTCCACCCTATCCAGGCCGGTGAAGCGAAGCAGCCCCGCCAGGCCAGGGTTGATATGCCGCTCGAACTGCTCAAAGAGGGTCATGGTCGGGCTAAAGTTTACCACGAGCAGGCCCCCGGGGATTTTGTTAGAATACCGCGACGATGGCAAACGAAACGCAACCTCCCGATGAGGTTTCCCTGAGAGACATCTACCTGATGCTCAAGCGCCGGGTCCGGTTGGTCCTGGGCCTGCCCCTGGGGCTAGGGCTGGCCGTCTTGGCCTTCAGCCTGCTGTGGCCCAAGACCTACACCAGCCAGGTGGTGGTCAGCCTCTCCCTCTCCAACCAGTCCAGCCAGGGCCTGCTCAACAACCTACCCTCCCTCCCCGGACTAGCCCAGGGGTTCGTGGACCTACAACAGACCCGCCTTCTGGCCGAGCAGCTCGGAATAGACGACCCCAGCCGCTACTACCGGGCCCGCTTTGACGAAAAGCGAGGCCTACTGTTCCTCACCGCCCAAGGCCGCACCCCCCAGGAGGCCAAAGAGCGTGCCGAACGAATCCTACGGGTCGCCCGGAACTACCTGGAGCAAACCCTCCTGGAAGGGGCTCGGGCCAACCTCCAGGCCGCCCTCACCCAGTTCCGTTTTGACCTTAAAACAGCCCAGGACGGCCTAAAGGGCATCCAGGCTCAGCTCGCCCAGGCCCCCGACCGGGTCAACGCCGACCCCTCCTTAGCCGCGGCCCTCGAGGCCCGGGGAAATGACCCCCAGACTGCCCGCAGCGCTACGCCCGCCTACACCAGCTTGAGCCTAGACGAGTCCCGGCTGCGCTCCCAAACCGCTCAGCTCGAGGCCCGCATTGCGGTGCTCAGCGAGCTTCTAAAAAACCCCACTTCCATCAACCAGCTCATCAGCCAAGCGCTTTTGGTCCAGGTGCTTGTACCCCCCGCCGAGCCCCTGCGGCCCAGCTTCCCCAGGCCCGTCCTGTTCACTGCGGCGGCGGTGGTCCTGGGGCTCATCCTAGGGGTGATGGGGGCCTTGGTGGCCGAGGCCATTCAACCCCCCACCAGCCCCCCCGGGGTGCAGGAGGTCAATGGCAGAAGAACCCAACTCATCCCTGTGGTCTCCTCGCCCAGCTACGTAAAAAGCGAGGAAACCGACTCGCCGCGGTGAATCCGCCAGATGGCCTCAGCAAAAAGCGGCCCCACGCTGAGCTGCTTGATCTTCTGGCTGACCTGGGCCCGGTAAGCGCAGGTATTGGTGGCCGCCACCTCCACGATGGGGGCCCGTTCAATCCGCTCAATGGCCGGCCCCACGTACACCCCGTGGGTGAAGGCCGCATAGACTGCTTCGGCCCCATGCTGTACCAAAAGTTCGGCGGCCTGCACCAGGGTACCGGCGGTGGAAACCTCGTCGTCCACAATCAGGGCGGTCTTTCCCTGAACATCCCCCACGAGGCCCCTCGAGGTCACCTCCGTATCGGAGAGGCGCTGCTTGTCAATAAAAGCGATGGGCAAGGCCAACCTGCGGGCCAGCGAGCTGGCCCGCTTCAGGTCCCCCGCGTCCGGGGCCACCACCACGGCGTTCTCCAAGCCCTCCAGCCGGGTAGCGAAGTAGTTGGCGATGACCGGTTCGGCTGAAAGGTGGTCCACCGGAACCTTGAAGAAGCCGTGCACCTGGGCCGAGTGTAGGGTCATGGTCAAGACCCGGTCAGCGCCGGCGGTCTGGATAAGGTCGGCCACCAGCCGAGCGGCAATAGAGATGCGCGGCGCGTCCTTCTTGTCGCTACGGGCATAGGCGTAGTAGGGAATCACCGCGGTAACCCGGGCCGCGCTGCTGCTCTTGGCGGCGTCAATCATCATCAGCAGCTCCACCAGGTGATCCTGCACCGGCGGTGTGAGGGACTGGATGATGAAGATGTCCCCTTCACGCAGGCTCTGCTCATACCGGACAAAGAGGCAGTCATTGGCAAAGCGCTGGGTGGTGCTTTTCCCTAGAGGAATTCCCAAATTATCGGCGATTTCCCGGGCCAGCGCGAGGTTGGACTGGCCGCTGAAGACCATCAAGGGTCGTTCCATAACCGCCTGAAAGCATAGCAGACAATTCCTCGGGCTGCGGTGTAGAGTAAGCACCTGGCATGCGGCGGTATACCCTACGACCTACCCGAAGGCGTCGCCAGAGGGAATGGCGCGGGCTGCTCCTCCTGGTTGGGTTGCTCGTGTACCTCCTCTGGCAAAGCCTTCCCCACCCCATACCCCCGGCCTACCGGGCCGAAGGAGGGCTGGAGCTGTACTTTGCCCCCCAGCAGGGCCCCGCGGCCAAACGGCGCCTGATTGAACTCCTGGACTCGGCGCAGCAACAGGTTGAGGTGGCGGTGCTGGAGTTGGAGGACCTTGAGATTGGCCAGGCCCTCCTGCAGGCAGCCCAGCGGGGCGTACGGGTGCGGATTTTCAGTGAATCGGACTACCGCCGCGAGCTGCGGGAGAGCCTAGGGATCCCCAGCCAGAGCCGGGCTCGCTGTGAAACCTTGCGGCGGATCGAGGTCTGTTACGATACCCGCGACAACGCCCTGATGCACCACAAGTTCGTGCTGATTGACCAAAAGGGGGTTTGGACGGGCAGCACCAACCTGACCTGGAACGCCTTTGAGCGCAACGATGAGAACAGCCTCTGGCTGCCCGTAGAAGGGCTGGTGATGGCCTACCGAGCAGAGTTTGAGGCGCTTTTCTCCGGGCAGGAAAGCGGCCTGGGCCGCCCGGCGCACTTCCAGGTGGGGTCCACCCAAGGCACCGTTTACTTCAGCCCCGCCGGAGGAACCCAAGGGCGGGAAGCCATCCTCCAGGTTCTGGAGGGCGCCCGCCAAGAGGTCTTTGTGGCGGCCTATGTCCTTACGGATGAGCGCGTGGTGGAGGCCTTGGTAAGGGCCCACCGGCGGGGCGCGGCCGTGCGGGTGGTCATAGACGGCCGCAACCTGGTCAACTCCCGCACCGAGCCCCTAAGAAGGGCCGGCATTGAAGTACGCCAGGACGGCAACCCCTACACCATGCACCATAAGGTTATGGTGGTGGACAACACCTGGGTGATTACGGGCAGCTACAACTTCACCAACTCGGGCTTTCGGCGCAACAACGAGAACCTGCTGGTCCTAAACAGCCCGGAGCTGGCCCAGCGCTACCGGCAAGAGGTGGAGCGGATATGGCGGTCTGGAAAACCCCTATGAGCCTTCCTACCCTGGTGCTGGCCTCGCAAAGCCCCCGCCGGGCCGAGCTGCTGTACCGGCTTGGCCTGCCCTTTGAGGTGGCCCCGGCTCATCTGGACGAGAACAGGCTGTCCCACCTACCCCCGGCGGCCATGGCCCAGGCCCTAGCGGTAGAAAAGGCTCGAGCCGCCCAAAGCCCAGGGCGCTGGGTGCTGGCCGCCGACACGGTGGTGGCCCTAGGCCAGGAGGTGCTGGGCAAACCCCGAAACAGCGAGGAGAACAGGGCATTTCTGCGCCGCCTGTCTGGCCGTACCCACACCGTCCACACCGGCTTTGCCCTCCTGAGGCCAGACGGCCACCTGCACAGCGAGGTGGTGGCGGCCCAGGTGACCTTTCGCACCTTAGGGGAATGGGAGCTCGAGTGGTACCTGCAAAGCGGCGAGGGTTTGGACAAGGCTGGGGGTTATGGGGCCCAGGGATTGGGAATGGTCTTCATTGAGGGTATTCAGGGCGACTTCTACGCCGTGATGGGGTTGCCTGTGAGCCGGGTCTGGCAACGCCTTTTGGAGCACGGCTATTTTTCGCCTCTAGCCTAAAAAGGGCCACCCCCAGGTTAGACTCTTGCAGGGCACGGCCGCAGGCCTACGAAGAGGAACCCCATGAGCGACACCCTAGCCCGCCGCCTCCTGCTGGTAGGACTCCTGGTCCTAGGGGTTTTGCTGGCCACCCTTACCCGGCAGTCCGTCCCCAGTCTGCCGGGGGAGTTCTCTGCCCGCACCGCACCCCTATTCGGCCTTTCCTTCAGGCTGGGACAGAACCTAAGGGCCAGCCTGGCAGCTTTTTTAGACCGGCGCGACCTGCGGGCCGAACTGCGTCGGGTCCAGACCGAGCTGATGCAGCTCAAACAGGAGAACCAGCGCCTCACCCTGGAAAACCGCAGGCTACAAGCGGCCTTGCGGGTGCAGGCCGGGCAGGGCCTGGGAATCGCAGCGGTGGCCCCGGTAATAGGCGAGGACCCTTCGGGCCTCTACCAACGCCTCTTCCTAGGGGTCGGCTCGGCCCAAGGGCTCCGGGTGGGCATGCCGGTGACCACCCCCAGCGGGCTGGTGGGCATCATCACCGAGGTCACCCCCAACCAAGCCGTGGTGCGCACCATCCTTGATCCGGAGTCGCGGGTGGGGGTGCGGCTGGCCAACACCCCTGGGCGAGGAATTGCCTACGGTGCCCCGCCTCGGATGCTACGGGTGGAAATCGCGCCCGAGGCCCAGGTCAAACCCGGGGATAAGGTGGTCACAGGCGCCCTGCAGGGGCTCTACCCAGCCGGCATCACCGTAGGAACGGTGGAGCAGGTCCTCCCCTATTCCCCTGGCGCCCTAAAAAAGGTCTTGCTGGTACGCCCTGCGGTCCAGCTATCCTTACTGGAGGAAGTGCAGGTGCTCAAACCCCTTTAGTATGCGACTCTTCCCGGCAATTCTCCTGAGCTTTCTACTGCAAAGCCTTGCGTCGGGTCTGCTGGGGGACGACCTGGCTCCTCCCGACCTCATCTACCTTTGCGCTTTGCTGCTGGCCGCCAGCACCTCCCCCTACGCCGGGCTCCCCCTAGCCTTTGCCCTAGGAGTCCTTCAGGACCTGCTTTCGGCGGGGTACCCGGGATTACACGGGGTGGGACTCCTGCTGGCCGCCTACGCCTACTACCGGCTCTCTAGGCTGGTTCACTGGGATGAGCCCGCTGGGCAGTTGGTAATCCTGGGAGGCAGCTACCTGGCCAAGTGGCTGGGCCTGGGGCTGGTGGCCGTTTGGATGAGGTTGGAGGCCTTTAACCCTCTCACCCTGTGGCCGGTTATCCTGCCGGAGATGGTCCTGACGCTGTTGGTGGCCCCGCTTTTCTTCAGAATTTTTCAGCCCCGAATGCCCAATTCGTAGGGGGGGCGGATGAACGGGCGGGTCTGGGTTCTTTTGGGGCTTTTCTACACCCTGCTCCTGGTCTTTGTGGGGCGGCTGTGGCAGCTCCAGGTCCTTCAGTACGAACAGTACGCCACCAAAAGCCAGGGCAACTACCTCCGCACCGAGACCACCCTAGCCCCCAGGGGCAGAATCCTGGACCGAAACGGCCAGGTTATCGCCACCAATCGCCTGGCGGTAGACCTGCTCTACCTAGGCGGCGAGGTGTACCTAAAAGACCGCCTTCTAGCCCTCACCGGCCTCAAGGAGCTGCCCAAGGTGGTGCGGGAACCAGTGGAGCTCATGACCAATGTCCCCGAGGCGTTGGTGCCCACCCTGGCCGAGCTGAGCGCGGTGGAACCCAGTCTGAAGCTTCAGGAGCGCATTGAGCGGGTCTACCCTAACCCCATCTCGGGGCCGGTGGTCGGGTACACCGCCTTGCCCAACCAGGAGCAGCTCGAGGAGGGCTACGCCCCGGAGGAGCTGGTGGGTGTGGCGGGCCTCGAGGCTGCCCTAGAGGGCCACCTCAAGGGCATCAAGGGGGTGGTGCTGGCCGAGGTGAACGCCCGGGGCCAGCGGGTCCGCTTCCAGGAGCTGCGCGAGCCCCAACCGGGCAGCGACGTCTATCTGACCATTGACCTCACGCTGCAGCGGGTCGCCGAGCGGGCCCTAGAAGAGGCTGTGGCCGATATTAATCGCATCCGGCAGCGCAACGGCCTACCGCTGGTGCGGCAGGCCAAGGGGGCCATCGTGGCCTTGGACCCCCGCAACGGGGAGATACTGGCCATGGCCACCTCACCAAGCTTTGACCCCAACCTGTTTGGCCGCAGACCGCGGCCCAACGACAAAATCCGCGAGCTTTTCAGCGACCCCGACCGCCCTACCCTGAACCGAGCGGTGAACGCCTATCCCCCCGGCTCCACCTACAAGCTGGTGAGCTCGAGCCTGGCCCTAGAAAGCGGCTATGTAACGCCGAACACCACCTTCCGCTGCAGCCCCTACATCGTCTACGGCGGCATCCGGCGCAACTGGGCCCGCTACGACATGGGGATGATGACGGTCAAAGAGGCCATCGCCCAAAGCTGCAACACCTGGTACTACCAAATGGCCCTGCTGGACCCGGTTGGAATGGTAGATAAGCTACACAAGCGGGCCCTGGAACTGGGCCTCGGCCGCCCCGCGGGGCTGGAGATAGGGGAGCAAACCGGCATCGTGCCCTCCTTGCAGTGGAAGCGGCAGAACTTCCCCAAAGACCCGCGCTGGTGGCCAGGGGAAACCCTCTCCATCGTGATTGGGCAGGGCTACAACAAGGCCACCCCCGTCCAGATCGCCCGGATGCTGGCCACCATTGCCCAGAACGGCCAGCAGCCCGAGCTGCACCTGGTCCGCCGGATTGGGGATCAGGAGGTCCGGCGGCCCGTCGCCTCGGTGAGCGGGCGCTACTGGAAGGAACTCCAGGAGGGCCTGCGCAAAACCGTGACCGAGGGCACCGCGCGGCACGTGCTGGGAGAGTTCCCGGTGGCCACCGCGGGAAAGACCGGCACTGCCCAGAACGAAACCCTAACCCCAGGCCTCGAGCACGCCTGGTACATGGGCTACGGCCCCACCGACCCCGCTGACCCCCGGCCCCCTTTGGTGGTGGTGGCCTTTTTTGAAAACGGCGGTGAGGGGAGCGGGGTAGCTCTGCCCGCCGCGCGTAAGGTCATGGCCGCCTACTGGAGGGTAGGGACAGCTCCCGAGGCGCGCTAGAGCCGGCTCGAGCCAACACCAACGCCGCCACCCGCTCGCCCCCCAGCGCCACCGCCGGCACCGACTGCCCGGGAAAAATGGTCTCCCCCACCCGCCATAGGTTGGGGTAGGGGGTGCGGGGGCTCAGGGTCCGCAAGGGGTGCACCTGGGGATACCCGCCCACCCAGCCGTCCTGCCGGCCGGTGTAGAACTGAAAGGTGCGGGGAGTGGCCCCCAGGATAAACCGGGCGGCCGCCCTGAAACCCGGTATGAGCCGCTCTACCTGGGCCTCCACTCGAGCCTGCCAAAGGGCCTTTCTTTGGCGATACTCCTCCTGGGAAAGCCCCCGCCAGACCGAAAGTGGGGTGTGCACCGAGGCGGAAAGCACCCGAAAACCCGGATGGCCCCGTCCAGGGTCGCCTGGCTCGGAAAGGCTCACAAAAACCCAGTCCCCATCCCCGGCCCACTGGCGATAGGGCGCCCCTGGGGGCACCTGCGCCTCGGGCAACACCGCATGGAGGACGAACGCCCCCCAGGCGTCCGGGGGTGGGGCAGCCTGGGCCCCTCCTGGTAGAAGAGCAGCCAGGTCGCCCGGGGTTAGGTTGGCCACGAAGACCTCGGCCTCAAGAACCTCCCGCTCCCCCCTGCGCCGCCCCCCC
>NZ_QWKZ01000073.1 GCF_003574085.1 Meiothermus luteus
TTAGGGGATGGCTTTGGCTTTTGTTCCTAGGGATGGTGCTCTTGGTTCTGTTGGGGGCCGCCTTGCGGGGCAGGGAGTGGTGGCCGAAGGTGGTGGCGCATCCGGAGCGGCAGAGCCTTTTCCGACTAGCCCGCCTCCTTCTGGCCCAGGGGCCCCCCTCCCTGCGGAGTGTGGCGGTGCGGACGCTCACAGGTCTTCTGCGGCAACGGGTACAGGGGTGGGAAAAGTGATGAGAGGTCAGCTCCTGTCCCCCCAGCAGCCCCCTTCCAAAACCCCGTGGGGTCGGCCCGCAAGGCTGAGGCCCAGGGGCTCTAGGCGCTGCCGCCTCGCCCCCCTAAAGGGCTGGCCCCAGGCCCAAAGCAAACGGCCCCGCCCAAGGGCGGGGCCGCTGGCGAGCTCCCTACAGCCCTGCGCCCTTTTCAATATGGGCCGAAACTTCCCCCGTTTCCTCCGCCTCACGGCGCAGAATCGCCGCCTTGATGCGCTTGAGGGTGGTCACCTCCTCCAGGGCCCGCTGGTCCAGGGTGTCGGTGATGAACTTAATCTGCTCGTTGATCTCGGGGATGGAGATCTGCTCTAGAGCGTTTACCCGGCGGTTGGTCTTTTTGATCTCCTCCCCAATCCGGCGCAGGCGGTTCTCGGTGTTGGCCACCGCGACGATGGCCCGGGCCAGCTCGCGGAACGCGGCGGCTGCCTCCAGCGTTTTGGCCCCCACGCCGATGGGGCTGAAGGGAAGCTCCCCTCCCCCTTCCGGTGCCTGGATGCGGGGCACCTTGACCCCGTAGAGACTGTCAACCTGGATGTCCACCTCGAGGGGCGCCGCAGTGAGGGACTCCACTGCCTCCGGGGTGTCAAAGGCCTTGGCAATGAGCAGGCTGAAGTAGGCCTCCTTGGCCGCGGCGTTCAAGGCCTCCCGGGCCTTGAGGGAGTCCTGCACCAGGGCGAAGAACTCCCCAATGAGGGCGTCGCGCTTGTTCTTGAGGAGCTCTACCCCCTGCAAGGCCAGGCGCTTCTGGTCGCGCTTGGCCAGCAGGGTGGAGCGGGTCGGCGAAACGGGTTCAGCCACAAGCACCTCCTGGTGGGTCCGGGCCCTGCCCTACGCGCCGACCAGCTCCTCCAGCTTGCCCGTCTTCTGGTGGTACTGCTCAATGTACTCGCGGCGAATGCGCTTGAGCTCGGAAGGCGGGAAGTCGGCGAGCAGGGCCCAGCCTATGTTCAGGCTCTCCTCAATGGAGCGCTCCTTCTGGCCCTGGTTAATGAACTTCTTCTCAAAGTTCTCGGCGAAGCGCAGGTACTTCTTGTCCATCTCGGTCAGCGCGTCCTCCCCAGTGATGGCCACCAACCGGCGCAGGTTGACCCCGCGGGCGTAGGCGCTGAAGAGCTGGTCGGCCAGCTCCTTGTGGTCGGCGCGGGTCTTGCCCTTGCCGATGCCGTTGTTCATGAGGCGCGAGAGGGAAGGCTGAACGTTGATGGGCGGGAAGATGCCCTGCTGGGCCAGCTCACGGGAGATGAAAATCTGCCCCTCGGTGATGTAGCCGGTGAGGTCGGGAATAGGGTGGGTGATGTCGTCCCCGGGCATGGAGAGGATGGGAATCTGGGTCACCGAACCCTTTTTGCCGTGCACCACCCCGGCGCGCTCGTAGATTGAGGCCAGGTCGGTGTACATGTAGCCAGGGTAGCCGCGCCGCCCCGGAATCTCTTCCCGGGCCCCACCGATCTCGCGCAGGGCCTCGCAGTAGTTGGTCATGTCGGTCAGGATGACCAAGACGTGGTAGTCGTGCTCAAAGGCCAGGTACTCGGCGGCAGTGAGGGCCATGCGGGGGGTCAAGAGGCGCTCCACGGTGGGGTCGTCGGCCTTGTTGAGGAAGAGCACCGAGCGGGAAAGGGCCCCGGTCCGCTCAAACTCCTGCATGAAGTAGCTCACCTCGCGCTGGGTGATGCCCATCGCGGCAAACACCACCGCGAAGCCCTCCGCTTCGCCCAGCACCTTGGCCTGGCGGGCAATCTGGGCCGCGAGCTCGTTGTGGGGCAGGCCCGAGGCCGAGAAGATGGGCAGCTTCTGGCCGCGGACCAGGGTCATGTTCACGTCAATCGCGCTAATCCCGGTCTGAATGAACTCCTCGGGCTTCTCGCGGGCCACCGGGTTGATGGGCGTCCCGTTGATGGGCAGGCGCTTGTCGGCCACCACCGGAGGCAGGCCGTCAATGGGACGCCCCGCGCCGTTGAAGATGCGGCCCACCATCTCCTTGGAAACCCCCAGCCGAGCCACATCCTCCACCAGCGAAACGGTGGTGCGCTCGAGGTTCAGCCCGCTGGTCTCCTCGAAAACCTGCAGCACGGTGTACTGGTCGGAAACCTCAATGACCTGGCCCCCGCGGATGCGGCCTGTACCGTCGTCAATATTCACGATGGCGCCGTAGGCCAGGTCGGCCGCCCCCTCGAGGAACAAAAGCGGCCCAGAGATGTAGGTTACGGCGTTGTACTCCTTTTTGAGCATCGCTTACCTCCTGGCGCTTCCTCACGCCTTCACGGCGCCCAGGAAGGCGGTCTTGATCATCTCGTCAAACTCTGCCTTGTAGGCCGGGAACTCCTCTTCCGGCACGTAGCGGGCGCGCCCAATCTTCTCAATTACCGGGTCGCTCAGGAAGTCGGCGATGGTAGCCCCCTTGGAAAGGGCCAGCTCGCCCTGCTTGTAGGCCGCAAGGATCATCTGCATAATCCCGTAGGCCTTGGCCATTGAGCAGCTCGCGTCCACGGGGTCAAAGCCGTTTTGCTGCAGGAAGTCCTCCCGGGCGATACGGCCAATCTCCAGGGCCAAGCGCTCGGTGTCCTGTAGGGCGTCTGGGCCTACTAGTTGCACCACCTGCTGCAGCTCGGCCTCGCGCTGCAGAATGGAGATGATCTGGGCCCGCACCTCAGGGTAGTCGGGGGCCACGTGCTCGCGGTACCAGGGCTCCAGGATGTTCAGGAACAAGGAGTACGAGCGGGCCCAGTTGATGGCAGGAAAGTGCCGGGCGCGGGCCAGCTGGGCGTCCAGGGCCCAGAAACCCCCGGTGATGCGCAGGGTGGACTGGGTCACCGGCTCGGAGAAGTCGCCGCCCGCCGGGGAGACCGCCCCAATCACCGAGACCGCCCCCTGCTCGCCGGCCAGGGTAATCACCTTGCCAGCCCTTTCGTAGAAGCTGGACAGACGCGAGGCCAGGTAGGGCGGGTAGCCCTCCTCGGCCGGCATCTCCTCCAGGCGCGAGGCGATTTCACGCAGGGCCTCGGCCCAGCGGCTGGTGGAGTCGGCCATCAAGGAGACCTTGTAGCCCTGGTCGCGGAAGTACTCGGCCAGGGTGATGCCGGTGTAGAGGCTGGCCTCACGGGCCGCAACGGGCATGTTGGAGGTGTTGGCCACCAGAATGGTGCGCTCCATCAGGGGACGTCCAGTCTGGGGGTCTTCTAGCTCGGGGAACTCCACCAGCACGTCGGTCATCTCGTTGCCGCGCTCACCGCAGCCCACGTAGACCACGATGTTGGCGTCGCCGTACTTGGCGATGGACTGCTGGGTCACGGTCTTGCCCGAGCCAAAGGGGCCGGGAATGGCCGCTGTGCCCCCTGCTGCTAGGGGGAAGAGTACATCCAAGATACGCATCCCGGTAAGGAAGGGCTCGTTGGGGTCGAGCTTCTTCTGGAAGGGCCGGGGCTTGCGCACCGGCCAGTAGTGGGCCAGGCGCAGCTTGGTGCCATCCTCGAGCTCGGCGATGGTGTCGTCAATGGTGTACTGGCCCGGACCCACGATGCTCTTGATGCGCCCGCTCTTGTCGGGAGGCACCAGAATCTTGTGGGTGAAGCCGTACTCGGGCACCGTGCCCAGGATATCCCCCCCCTTGACCTCATCCCCTACCTTCTTCGCGGGGGTGAAGTCCCACTTCCGGGTGCGGTCCAGGGAGGAAACCTCAATCCCGCGGCTGATGAAGATGCCCGAGATGGCCTGAATCTTGTCTAAGGGGCGCAAAATTCCGTCAAAGATGCCGTTCAAAAGCCCCGGCCCCAGCTCCAGGGCCAAGGGCAGGCCGGTGGTCACCACCGGTTCGCCCACCTTAAGCCCGTTGGTGTCCTCATAGACCTGGATGAAGCAGGTATTGCCGTCCAGGCGGATAATCTCTCCCACCAGCTTCTCGTGCCCCACGCGCACGATGTCGTACATCTTAGCGCCTTGCAGGTTCTCGGCGATTACCGCCGGCCCCGCAATCTTCTTGATGGTTCCCACGGCTGTTCCTCCTTATGTGGGCATCTGGGCCACGTCCAAAGCGCGTGCTCGCCCGCCATCGCCCGGGCGCGGCCCGGGTCACAGCTTTATGTCAAACCCAATGGTTTCCCGTACCAACCGCCGCATGTAGGCCTTGGCGTCGCCCCCGCCGCCAAAGGTGTCCAGCAGGTTGGGCAACGAGAGGAGTACCGGGGCATTGCGCCCCCGCATCACCCGCTCAACGGCCTTGTTGGGGTCCTTGAGCAACCGCTCGTCCACCGCGATAAGGGCGTAGCGGTTGGACTGGACCATCTGGGCCAGCTTCCCAGCCGCCTCCTCAGGGGAGGCCACCAGGGCCTCGAGGCCCGCCATGCGAAAGCCCGAGGCCGTCTCGGCATCGGTCAACACCCCGATCTTCATGCGACCTCCTCAGGCATCATGTTACCTCCTTGGCCACCGCCTCCACCGGCAGGTTGAAGTAGGCCCGGCGGGCCAGAAGGCGGATGCGACTGGCCTCCCACTCCTTGCGGCGGATGTAGTCCAGCGCCAACCCAGCCCCCAGGGTATCCTTCCCCCCTTGGGCAGCCTTGTGGAGCAGGATTTGGCGCAGGGCCCGCTCGAGGTCGCCCAGGCTGCGGACCCCTACCACCCCAGCCAGCGGGGTACCGCTTAGGGCCTCCATGGCCCCAAAATCGCCGGTGGCCACCCGGTTGAAGAGCACCGGGGTCACATGGCTGCCCCCTGGAACGAAGTAAGTTTCGCTGGGCAGAACCCCCAGGGCCTGAAGCTTGAAGGCCGTGGCCAGGTTGATGGCGTCCACCTGGAGGGCAAAGTAGGAAGCCAGCACCGGCTCGCGCAGCCGCCGGGCCTTCTCCAGGGAGTAGGCGTAGAAATCCCGGTCCAAGGCCACCTCCAAGGCCAAAGGGTCGGGGTTGCCTGCCGCGGCATTCCTCAGCGCTTTGGCCAGAGGATGGGTCGGTAGCTGCAAAAGCTGGGCCACGCTGGCTGCGTCTGGGGCCTGCAGCATGGCGTTGACCAGGGCCTCCGGGAGGGTGCCCCCCAGGAGCTTGCCCTTTATCTCCTCCGGTGAAAGCCCGGCCGCCTTACCCCGCAGGATGGTCTTCAGGTTGGTCAGGTCGGCCTGCAAGAGCAGCAGGTTGACCGCCTCCCGCATAGGGCCGGTCACCAGCCCCGGCAGGTCGCCCACCGTGCGGCGCAGGTGGTTGGCCACCGCCCGGTCCACGTCGGCCAAGCCCTCCCCCACCATGTCCGGCCCATAGACGGTGTCGGCCAAGGAGCGCACGAAGTCAGGGAAGGACTGGCTGACTGCCTGCTGGAAGAAGGACTCGGGAACCATCTGGCTCCGCCGGGCGCGCAGGCGTGCGTTTAGGTAAGCGAAGCCGCCCCGCGACATCCCCTACCCCCAGATGGCCTTGGCCGCTTTGGCCGAAAGCGCATCCCAAGCCCGCTCGAGCCGCTCGGAAAGGGTGTTTTGCACGTAGGCCTTGCCTCCCTTGGCCACCAGGCGAACCCCGTCCTTGAGGCCGGGGTCGGTCCTGAGCTCGAGGCCCTTACTCCTAGCCCACTCCGCCAGCAAATCGGCGTGGGCCGGGTTCACCACCAGGGCCTCGGCCTGGCCCACGCTGCTTAGGGCCTCCTCGGCCAGCTTCTTCAGGGTATCGGCGAACTGGGGCTGCTGGGCCAGCTCGCCCAAAGCCTTGAGGGCCTGGGCCCGCACTTCCTCCACCACCCTACCTCGAGCGGCGATGCGGGCCTGGTTGAGCTGGAGCTCCGCCGCGCTCTCCGCACGCCGCAAAGCTGCCGCGTGCTCGGCTTCGAGGACCCGCTGCCGGGCAGCCTTCAAGGCCTCGGCCTGGGCTGCTGCAGTCTCCAAGATGGCCTTGACCTTGGCCTCGGCCTGGGCAGCAATGGCCTCTATCTCCGCCGCCACCTCGTTTTGCAGTATGTCTTCCAGTTTTGACATGGAACCCTACCCTTGTGATAAGGGCGGACGACGAAAAAGCCATCCGCCCCCGGCTTCCGCCTTAGTTGATAAGGAAGGAGAAGGCCAGACCAAAGATGGCCAGCGTCTCGGGCAGCAGGAAGAACAGGAGGGCCGTACCGAAGTTGCGGCGATCCTCCACCACCGCCCCCAAGGCCGCTGCACCGATGGCCGACTGGGCCACGCCGGTGCCCAAAATACCCAGGCCAATGGCCAGGCCCTTGCCGATGGCCGCGTAGTTGGCCCCCGTGGCGGCGTCACCTTCGGCGGCGTAGGCCACCGCCACCAAAAGGGCGAAGACGAAAACCGAAACCAACTTAGCCGCTTTAGCGATCTTCATGTTCGTTCTCCTTTACACAAAACCTGGTTGCTCAAGCATTGGTAGCGCGTTGAGAAACGCGCTTTACCCCACGCTCTCTTCGGCCCTCACCGACCGGAAGGGCCGGTAGGGGCGCCCACTCTCATCGTAAAACCCAAAGTTGGTGCCGAACTCAATCCAAAGCAAACGGATGGGCTGCAGGACGTGGCCCAAGGTGGTGATGATGACCACCGCCAAGAGGATGATGAGGCCCACCACAAACCCCAGGACACCGCCCAGAAAACCCATCCGCTCGGCCATGCTAAAGCCCACCTGGTTGGCCAGGCTGGCCAGCAGGGCCCCGGCCACCCCCACCGCGTAGATACGGATGTAGCTCAGAATCTGCCCGCCCTTAGAGGGTAGCTCGGCGATCATCAGGGGCATCCGCGCCAGGATGGCGCTCACCAGGAAGACCAGTATCCCCACCACCAGGAGAACCGTCAGGAAGCTGCTGTTGGCCTGGGTGAGGTAGTTGTAGGCGAAGGCGATGAGCGCGATGCAGCCGGCAAAATACCCCAACCCCTCCCAGAAATGGCTCATGTGGCCGTGCTTGAGGCCCTGCTGCATACGGATAACAAAGGCGTACAGCACCTGGAAGACCCCAAAGGCAATGCTGGCCAGCATCAGGAAGGTGGCGGTCTGCTCAAAGTCCAGCCGGTTGATGGTCATGGGGATGAGGCCCTGCCCCCCGTGGTTGGGGTCGTAGAAGATGGTGCCGCCTCCCGGCAGAATTTTGAGCTTCTCCAGGAAGGTACCAAAGGCCTCCCCGTAAATAAAACCCCAGACCACTGCCCAACCGGTCATCCACCACAGCACCTTGGAAAGGCTGCCCACCACCTCGGGGCTAAAGTTGGCCCCCAGAAAGCCAATGACCAGGTTCTTGCGGGCCTTGGCCAGCGAACCCAGCCAGTAGGCCAGGAGGCCAAACAGCAAGGCAATCCCGATATCGCCCACCACCATCCCGAAGAAGAAGGGAAAGAAGGCTGCAATCATCAAGGTGGGGTCATAGCTGCCGTAGCGGGGGGTGTTGAGAAAGCCGTGCAGGAGCTCAAAGGGCTTGGCCCAAGCGGGGTTCTCTAGGGTTACAGGAACCTGGTGCCCCTCGTGGTGCTCGTCCACGGGCTCAAAGGCGTAGACAATCTGGCCGCGCAGCCGGGCCAAGGCCTCCTCCACCCGACCCTTGGCCTTCTGGGGCACCCAGCCCATCAGGGCTATGCCGTACTGGCCTGCGGCCAGGTCGGAGGCCGCTTTGTAGCGGGCCACCTCGTCCTTGGCCCGTGTCCAGATGGCCACCAGGGCCTCGCGGTACTCCCGGGCCAGCCGCCCCACCTCCTCCCGGATGCCCAAAAGCTCCTCTGGGGCCAGCTTGGCCCGCTCCCTCATACGGGCCGCGGCCTGGGCCAAGGGCAGGCCTCCGTAGACCCCAGGGAAGCGCAGCTCGGCCAAGCCTAGCCGCGAGAGGGCCGACCGGGCGGCCTCGAGCTCCTCCCGCCGCACCACCAAGACCGCCAGCACCTGGTTGTCCAAGGGCTCGGCCTCGAGCACAAACCGATCCGAAAGGCCCTGCTGCAAAGCCGCGCGCACCGGCTCCAGCTCCTCGAGCTTGGCCACCAGGAACGGCAGCACCGCCAGCCAGCGGCTTTGATCAAGCCCCTGGACCATCTCTGCCAGCCGCTCCGCCGCTTTGCCAAAAAGCTCAATGGTCTGGAGCTCCTCCTCCAAAAGCGCCCGCTCCTTGCCCAGCACCAAAGCCCGCTCGGCCACCGGCTTCAAGATGGCCTCGGCCTCCTCTAGGGAACCGCCAAAGGCCTGCTTGCCCGGCCCCACCGGCAGCCCGGCCACCCCGAGGGACTGCTCAGCCTGGGTGACCAGCGCCTCCCAGCGCCTGAGCTCCGCCTCCTCCGTCGGCGATAGGCGGTATTCCCCCAGCTCGTCCGGCCGCAGGGGGTCTATGTGCACCACCCCGGCCTTCTGCAGCTCGGCCAGCAGGGCTCGAGCCAGGCGCTTGGGACCGGCCACAACCAGCTTTTCCATGGGGGCGATCAAGGCAAGACCTCCCGCAGCACGACCTGCACCGCCTCGGCCACCTTAGCCCGGGCCGACTCGGCTATGGCTGCCGCCTCGGCCTCGGCCTTGGCCTTGGCCTCCCGCTCTATGCGGGCCACAGCCTCGGCGGTGCGGGCGCGGTACTCCGCCTCCATGGCCTGCGCGGCTCGCTGGGCCTCCTCCAGCATCTCCGCAGCCTTGGCCTGGGCCTCCCGAACCCGGGCCTCGGCGGCCTGCCGGGCCTCCTCGAGCTGCTGGGCCAAGGCCCGCTCCCGCTCCGCCAAGCTCTTGATGAGTCCTGAACCAGCCACTTCCCCTCCTTTCACGCAGCGAAAAGCCGAGCAAGTGAAAACTTGCTCAAAGCGAACCCTAAGAATCATAGCGATTTCTCAGGATTCATGTCAACGCGAAACAGCATACAATAGAACTTCCCTACAGAGCCCTAGGCTGATAGACTCGCCCGATGAAGGTTCGCGTATCCGCCCGGGGGGCCGCCCGAATTCTAGCCCGACACCCCTGGGTATACAAAAGCGATGTGCTGGAAGGACCCCAAACCCCTGGGCTGTACCCGGTCCAAGGACCCAGGGGGAGCCTGGGCCTGGCGCTCTACAACCCCCTTTCCGAGATTAGCGTGCGGGTCTTCGCCTTTGAGGAGGCCGACTCCCCCCTGGAGGCCCTGCTGGCCAACCTCCGCCAGGCCCTGGCACGGCGCAAGGCAGCCCTCATGGCCGAGCCTGAAGGGGCCTTCCGGCTGGTGCACGCCGAAGGCGACCTGCTGCCCGGCCTGGTGCTCGACTACTATGCGGGCCACGGGGTCGTCCAGGTGGGTTCGGCAGCTCTAGAGCCGCTTACCCAGAGGTTCGTGGAGGTCCTCCAGGACGAGGTGGCCATGGAGAGCCTGCTGGCCAAGAACAACCACAAGCCCCGCAGCCTCGAGGGCCTCCCCCTGGAGGTGCGGCCCCTCTGGGGCCGGGTGCCCGATGCGGTGACGGTACGGGAGGGCTCCGTCCTATACCGCGCTAACCTCAAGGAGGGCCAGAAAACCGGGGCCTTCATTGACCAGCGGGACAACCGCATCCGCCTAGAGGCCTTTGGGGGAAAGACCGCTCTGGACGTCTTTAGCTACCACGGCTCCTTTGCTTTGCACCTGGCCCGGGGCTTTGAACAGGTCGTCGCCGTGGACAGCTCCCCCTCGGCCCTTTGCAGGGCCGAGGAAAACGCCCGGGTCAACGGGCTGGGCAACCTGATCACCCTCGAGGCCAACGCCTTTGAGTTCCTGCGGGCAGAGGAACGGCGGGGGGCCCGGTACGACCTGGTGGTCCTTGACCCCCCGGCCTTCGCCAAGAGCAGGCGCGACCTCGAGCGGGCCTACGCCGCCTACAAGGAGATTAACCTGCGGGCCCTCAAACTCCTGGCCCCAGGGGGCATTCTAGCCACCGCCTCCTGCAGCCACCACCTCACCGAGCCGCTTTTTTACCAGATGCTCGCCGAAGCCGCTGCCGACGCCCACCGCAGCGTACGGGTGGTGGAGAGACGGGGTCAGGGCTGGGACCACCCGGTGCTGCTCAACGTGCCGGAGACCCACTACCTGAAATTCGCCATTCTAGAGGCCCTCTAGCGCCCCTCACCTGGGGTTGGGCACCAGCGTAGCGATCCGGGCCACCCGGGGGTTGCGGAACCACAGCTCGCAGCGGTGGGGTCCCTCAAAGGTGGTGCGCATCCGCAGCTCAAAACGGGCGCTCTCCCCCGGCACAAGGCTGCGGTCGGCCAGCGGAGCCGAGCCGGTGGCCATCCGCAGCCCAGGCCCCACCACCCGAAGGTTGACCCGAAGGTCGGCCAGAGGGCGTGAACCGACATTTCTGACCACCCCCTGCACCAACACCCCCTTGGAGAAAGTTTTGCAGCTCCAGGAGAGCACCCGCAGGCGGTACGGCTCGGTCTGACCCAGGGCCACCCCCACGGTCAGCAGGAACCCCCACAAAAAGAGCCAGCGCCTCATGACCGCCCAAAATCGCCTGACCTTCCCGAGTTTCGCTCGGCTCCATTTGAGTAGCGTGAGACAAGTAAAAAAGCCCCAAGAGCGGGGCCAGTTGGTCGAGGAGACTGGATTTGAACCAGCGACCCCCTGCTCCCGAAGCAGGTGCGCTACCAGGCTGCGCTACTCCTCGCCACCAGCAAAGTATATGAGGGGAAGGGGACTTTGTCTAGGCAGCCAGAGCGGTTTAGGGGGTATGATGGGCCCAGCGATGGCTAAGCATCCCACCGATGCGACCTTCTACGCACGGGTGCCCGCCACCCTGGCCAACCTAGGCTCTGGTTTTGACGCCCTGGGGGTAGCGCTTGACCTCTACCTTGAGGTGCGCGGCAGGCTGGCCTCCACCGACCAGTTCCACTACAGCGGCCAAGGGGAGGTGCCCAACACCCCCGACAACCTCATCCACCAGGGCTACCGGGCGGCCTGGGAGGCCCTGGGGGAGGCCCACCCTCCTCCCATCGCCATCTGGGCCCACAACCCCATTCCTCTGGCCCGGGGCATGGGCAGCAGCTCGGCCGCTCTGGTGGCCGGGGCTGCCCTGGCCGACGCCATCTCCGGGCACAAGCTGGGCCGCGACGGGGTCTTCCGGGTCACCGCAGCCCTGGAGGGCCACCCCGACAACGTGGCCCCTGCGGTCTACGGGGGCTTCGTGGCTGCCCTGGCCGAGCCTCCGCTGGCCCTGCCCCTGCCCCCACCCCGGGGGCTGCTCTTCGTGCTGGGGGTCCCGGCCTACGAGGTGCCGACCCCTGAGGCCCGGGCCGCCCTGCCTGAAACGGTGCCCCGCGCGGATGCGGTATTCAACCTGGCCCGCAGCGCCCTCTGGCCCGCGGCGCTCTACTCCGGCCGCTACGAGGCCCTGCGCGAGGCGGCCAAGGACCGCCTGCACCAGCCTTACCGGGCCCACCTGATGCCCGGCCTGGAAGGCGCCCTGGAATCGGTGTACGCGGCCGGGGCCCTGGCCGCTTTTGTGGGCGGGGCGGGTCCTACCCTAGCCGCCCTGGCCCAGCCTGAACGGGCTGGGGACATCCGCCAGGCTATGCAGGCCTACGTGGGTAAGGGCACCATTCTGGTCCTGGGGTTGGGGGAAGGGTTGGTCCACGGAGCGGAGGACCCCTCTTTGGTGGCGGGGGGCGGCACGCCCCAAAGGCCCCGGGAGGCCTAAGGAGCAGGCCGGGTTGGCACCGGCGAACAAAAGAGGAGGAGGGTTGGAAGGAAGCTTCAGCACCATCCCGCTCAGCGATGTGGTTGCGATGATTCACGCCAACCGCGCCACCGGGGTCTTGGAGGTGACCTCCGGCAGGCTTCCCCTCAGGCTGGGGTTCGTGGAGGGTGAGGTGGTGGGAGGGGGCATTCTAGACTGGGAAGGCCTGGAGGCCATCGCGACCTTTCCCCTTCACCCCCCGGAGGGGCGCTTCCGATTCAAGGCGGGCCACCTACGGGGGACCCCCCTCATGCCCTTCAAGCTCTTCATCGGCGAGTGGGCCCGCCTAAACGACCAGTGGGCCCGCTTTCGCAGCGTGCTGGACTCCCCCAGCCGGGTGCTGGAGACCCCTCGAGCCGTAGAACCCTTCGCGGTCTTCGTGGGGGGTAGGAGTGTGCGGGCCGCAGCCAAGCGCTGGGGGGTGCCCCTGATTATCGCCGCCGAACGGGCCTGGCGGGGTCTACGGGAGGGCGACCTGACCAAGCTGCGCAAGTACGCCTGGTTCGCCCTGCGCATCCGCCACCCTTCGGCCTGGCGCACCCAGGCGGGCATCCGCAACCCCCAGGACCTCACCGTGCTGCTGGACGGGAGCCGCAACCTAGGAGAGCTCATCCAAAGCGGCCTGTCCATCGCCCAGGTGCGCGAGTACCTGATTGAGCGAATCCTGAGCGGCGAGCTCGAGCCCCCAGGCAGGGGCTGGCTGCTGCGCGACCTCCTGTGGGAGCTCGAGGCGGAGCAAACCCCCTAGGCCGGGGCCTGGTGAAAAACCCGCCCCTCCTTCATGACCAGCCTGAGGTGCCTTTCCGGCTCGGCAAGAACACGGATGTCCTCTAGGGGGTTTCCCTCCAGGGCGATGAGGTCGGCGTAGGCTCCCGGCACCACCTCCCCCAGCCTGCCCTCGGCCCTAAGCAGCCGGGCCGCGTACAAGGTGGCCGAACGGATGACCTCGAGGTTGGGCTGCACCTGGGCCCGTAGCGCAAACTCCCAGGACTGGTGGCGGTGCATGGCCCCCAATAGATCGGTGCCGTAGGCCAGGTTGACCCCCGCCCGGTAGGCCCGCTCGAGGGCCCCGAGCCCCTGGTCCAGCACCAGCTCCACCTTGTGGGCCACCTCCCTGGGCAGCCCCCCCTCCACTCCTTCCTGGGCCAGGGCCTGGTAGGTCACCAGGGTAGGCACCATCCAAGCCCCGTGCTGGAGGAAGAGCTCCAGGCTACGCTCGTCAATCAGGTTGCAGTGCTCCACGCTCCGCACCCCCAGGGCAATCGCCCGGTTAACCGCCCGCGCTGTGTAGGCGTGGGCCATCACGTATAGGTCGGCCATCTGGGCCTCTTCCACCGCGGCCCTTATCTCCTCTGAGGAAAACTGGTCGTTGGTCAGCCTATCGGTGGGCGAGGCGATGCCGCCCCCCAGCATGAGCTTAATCTGGTCGGCCCCCCGCCGCACCTCCTCCCGGACCGCCCGGCGCACCTCCGCCACCCCATCCACCACCCTGCTAAAGGCCACCGGGCGGCTTACCGTTTCCAAGGCCACCTCTCCAGCGGCCCGAACGTCGCCATGCCCCCCCGTCTGGCTC
>NZ_QWKZ01000074.1 GCF_003574085.1 Meiothermus luteus
GGGGCCGGGGTGGCCCTCGAGGCGGCCCTGCGGGGCCTTCGGGTGGCCCTGGTGGAACGCTACGACTTTGCCGAGGGCACCTCGAGCCGCAGCACCAAGCTCATCCACGGCGGGGTGCGCTACTTGGAGCTCGCGCTGAAGACCTTAGACCGGGTGCAGCTCAACCTGGTGCGCGATGCCCTGCGGGAGCGGGCCATCCTGCTTCGGCTGGCCCCCCATCTAACGCGCCCCTTATGGCTGCTTACCCCGCTTTACCGGCCCCTCGAGCTGCCCTACTACTACCTGGGCCTCAAGCTTTACGACCTCCTGGCGGGCAAGGCCCGCCTGGCCCCGGCCCGGTTGGTCTCGAGGCTCGAGGCCCTAGGGCTCTTTCCCGCGCTCAACCCGGTGGGGCTCAAAGGGGCGGTGGCCTACCAGGACGGCCAGTTTGACGACGCGCGGTACAACCTGGAGCTGGTCCTCACCGCCGCGGCTCACGGGGCCGTGGTGCTCAACCACGCCCAGGTGACCGGGCTTATCAAGGCCAACGGCCGGCTTGCCGGGGCGGTGGTGAAAGACCGCCTAGGGGGGCGGGAGGTGGAGGTCAAGGCCCGCGGGGTGGTCAACGCCACCGGGCCCTTTGCCGATGCCCTGAGGCGGCTGGACGATCCCGAGGCCCCCCCCATCATCGCCCCGAGCTCCGGGGTACACCTGATGCTGGACGCCAGCTACACCCCCCCGAAGACCGGCCTGCTGGTGCCCAGGACCGAGGACGGAAGGGTGCTCTTCGTGCTGCCCTGGCGGGGGGGGACCCTGGTGGGCACCACCGATAACCCCGCTGCGGTGCTCGATCATCCCCCAGTGAGTGAGGAGGAGGTGGCCTACATCCTGCGGCAGGTGCGTCCCTACTTGGGCGAGATACCCCGCTCGGCGGTGCGCGCGGCTTGGTCGGGGCTGCGCCCGCTGGTGGCCCGGGGGGCCACCGATACCGCCCGGCTGGCCCGCGACCACCTGATAGAGGAGCGCCCCTCGGGCCTCATCACCCTGGCTGGGGGCAAGTGGACCACCTACCGCAAGATGGCCCAGGACCTGGTGGACTACGCCGCGGGCCGGTTGGGGCTTCCGGCGGGGCCTTCCCGGAGCGCAGAGACCCCTTTGGTGGGCGGGCAGGGGTTTGACCCCGAAGGGGCCCGGAGTCTTGAGGAGATGGGCCTTCCCCCCCAGGTGGCGGAACACCTGCACCAGACCTACGGGGCCCGGGCCCCCCAGGTGGCCCGGCTGGTTCTGGAGGGCTATGGGGCGCCTTTGGCGGAGGGCTGGCCCTACCTCGAGGCTGAGGTGGTCTACGCGGTCCGCTTTGAGATGGCCCAGACCCCTTTGGATGTGCTGGCCCGCCGCGCCCGCCTGGCCTTTTTGGACACCCAGGCCGCCCAGGCCGCCTTGGCGCGGGTGGGGGAGCTTCTAGGGCAGGAGCTGGGGTGGACTCAAGAGGAGCGGCAGCAGCGGGTAGAAGAGGGGCGAAAGCAGCTCTTGAGCGGGCTTTAGGCCCTCATAGCCCCGCCAGCAGGTCCGGCCCTTCCCCTAGAAAGCCCCCGCGCAGCCCCCCTAGAGCGAAGCACTCCTCCTCCAGAAGCCCCGGCC
This sequence comes from Meiothermus luteus, assembly GCF_003574085.1. Classification (GTDB taxonomy): domain Bacteria; phylum Deinococcota; class Deinococci; order Deinococcales; family Thermaceae; genus Meiothermus; species Meiothermus luteus. The sequence goes on from NZ_QWKZ01000074.1 coordinate 1,621, forward strand.
ACTCCTCCAGCACCTGCCCAAAGCCCTCCTCTGGCCCGGTCTGTGAGCGGTGGGCTAGGAGCGCTGTCCGGATGGTCTGGGCGTAGGGGAGCACGTCTACCCGCACCGCGATGGAATCGGGGGACACCCCATAGCGGTCGGGGTCAAAGCGGGTTCGGGCCACCCGTTCCTTGGATCGCACCGGGAAGAACAGGCGCCGGGGGGGGTCGGCCATCCGGTTGCCAGCCCGCCAGAAGGCCCCCAGGGTAGCCCGGTGGAGGTGGATGTGGTCTGGGTGGCCGTAGTAGCCCTGAGGATCAAAGCCGATGACCACCTGGGGCCGGATTTGCACGATGTGTTCAAGCAAGGCTTCCTCTACCTCTGCCAGGCTTTGGTGGATGAGGCCCTGAGGGTTGGCCTGGGCCACCTCGAGCGGGTACCCCGAGTCCTGGTAGCCCAGGAAGATGGGCGGCTGGAGGCCTAAAATCCGACAGGCGGTCTCCAGCTCGGCCTGCCGCAGCCGGCCCCGGGCCTCCCCCTTGGGGTAGCGGTCGGGGTCTATTTCCGGATGCCGAACCTCCCCTTGCTCCCCCCGGGTGGCGCAGACCAAGTAGACCCCGTGGCCCATGGAGGCGTACTTGGCCAGGGTGCCCCCGCAGAAGAACGACTCGTCGTCGGGGTGGGCGAAAACGGCCAGAAGGCGCATGGGGTTCCTATTTGGCCTCAACGCCTCGGGGAAGGCCCATCAGCTCCATGGCCGCCTCCTCCGGGCTCAGCTCCCCCCGGGCTACCCGGACGATAAGGGCCTGGCCCTCACGGGTTTTGCGGCGGCCCCACTCCTGGATAACACTCTCTACCTCAAAGCGGGCCCGCTCGAGCCGGTCGGCCTCGAGCAGGTTATGCTCAAGCAGGTGCTGGTGGTGGGCCTCTATAGCCTCAAACAGCTCGGGGATGCCCTCGCCCTTGGGAGCTACCGCGGTGAGCACCGGCGGCTTCCAGCCCCCCGGGCGGGGGGCGGCCAGCTCTAAGGTGGTCCTGAGCTCCTGCACGATGCGCTCCCCACCGGGCAGGTCGAACTTGTTGACCACAAAAACATCGGCAATCTCCATCACCCCGGCCTTGAAGGCCTGGACCGCATCCCCCGCCGCGGGGGTGAGCACCAGCACCGTGGTGTCGGCCACCCGGGCGATGTCCACCTCGCTTTGCCCCACCCCCACGGTTTCCACAAAGATTCGGTCGAATCCGAAGGCCTCGAGCAGGGCCAGGGTGGCCACGGTGGCCCCGGCCAGCCCACCCAGCGCCCCCCGGCTGGCTAGGGAGCGGATGAAGACCATGGGGTCTTGGTGGTGGCGCATCATGCGGATGCGGTCGCCTAGGATGGCCCCCCCGGTGAAGGGGCTACTGGGGTCCACGGCCAGCACCGCTACCCGCTCGTTGCGCCTGCGGGCCTCCTCAATGAGCCGGTCGGTGAGGCTACTCTTGCCCGCCCCGGGGCTCCCAGTGAGGCCCACCACCCGGGCCCTACCTCGTCCCCGGAGCCGCCGCAGCAGGGCCTGGCCTTCGGGGTAACCGGCCTCTACCAGGGTGATGGCCCGGGCCAGCGCGCGGGCATCTTGGGCCAAAAAGCGCTCGTATAGGTTCATAGAAGGGCGATGCAGGCGACCTCAACCCTCACATCGCGGGGAAGGCGGGCCACCTGCACCGTGGCCCGGGCAGGGTAGGGCTCGCGCACGTACTGGGCGTAGACCTGGTTGAAGGCCGGGAAGTCATTCATGTCGGCCAGGTAGCAGGTGGTCTGCACCACCTTCTCCCAGGAGCTTCCGGCCGCCTCCAGCACCGCGGCCAGGTTGCGCATCACCTGGTGGGTCTGGGCCTCCACATCGCCCGCGACCAGCTCCCCGGAGGGGGTGAGCGGTATCTGGCCGGAGCAGAAGACCATTCCCCCGGCCACGATGGCTTGGCTGTAGGGACCGATGGCCCGGGGGGCTTGGGCGGTTTGTACGGGCTTCAGGCTCATGCCTAAAGCTTATACCAAGGGGGCACCTTAGGGCTTGGGCACCCGGTCCACAAAGGCGTTGGTGTAGGTCTTCTTGAGGTCTATCTGCGACCTCGCCACCGCCTCGTCAAAGCCGGAGAGCACGGTGAGGGGCCGCAACGGCGCGCTGTCGCTGAACCGGCCGGTGCGGGAGAACATCTCCGCGGAGTTCCTGAGTACCTGCAAGTAGAGCTCCCGGTCGCCCAGGAAATACTCCTCGGGCAGCACCCGGGCGATCTCCTCGGGGCTTTTGCCCTGCATCCAGCGCAGCCCACGCACCATCGCGTTGACCAGCTTTTGGGCGGTCTCCGGGTTGCGCTCGAGCCACCCCCGGGTGGTGTAGAGCACCGCCGCGGGGTACTCCCCTCCGAAGACCGCCCGGGCTCCTTGGGCCGTGCGGGTGTCGGCCAGCACCTTGATTAGGTTGCGCCGCTGCAGCAGGGTGATGGCCGGGTCCACGTTGACGATGGCGTCAATCTGCCGGCGCTCCACCGCCGCCACCGCCTGGGCCCCGGTGCCCACCCCGATTACCGCCACCTCGGAGGGCCGAAGGCCGGCCTTGATGAGCCAGTGGTTGAGGTAAAAGTTGGTGGAGGAGCCGGGCGCAGTGACCCCCACCTTCATTCCTTTTAGCTCGGCGATGCCCTGGACCCTCTCGGCTAGGTCGGCCCGTACCCCCAGCACCACCCCCGGGTAGCGGCCCACCTCCACAAAGGCGGTGATGTCCCGCCCTTGGGCCTGCATCTGGATGGTGTGGTCGTAAAACCCCATCACCACGTCGGCCGAGCCGCCGTTGAGGGCGGCCAGGGCCCTCGAGCCAGCCTGGAGGTCCTGGATGACCACCTCCAACCCCTCCTGCTGGAAGTAGCCGAGCCGCTCCACTACCGTAAGCGGCAGGTAGACCACCGCGGTCTTCCCCCCCACCGCCAGGACCACCCGCCGCTGCTGGGCGAGGGCCATACCAAAGAGCATCAGAACTGCCAGGGCCAACAGAACAGACTTCCTCATACCGCTCCTCCCAAACTTTGGGGCCTGCCACCCGAAACCCTCAGGACCGGGCCTCGGCCTCCTGGGGCCGCCAGCGCAGAAGCTGCGCTTCCACCCGGCTCACCAGGTAGTCAAGCGCCAGAACGAAGACCATCAGGACGACAATCCCAGCGAAGACCCCGGTGGTGTCGAAGACCCCTTCGGCTTGCTGGATAATATACCCCAGCCCCGCGGCTGAGCCCAGGTACTCGCCGATCACCGCGCCGATCACCGCAAACCCGATGGAGGTGCGCAGCGAGCTGAAAATCCAGCTCGCCGCCGAGGGTAGGTACACGTGCCGGAGCAGCCTGCCGCCGTCGGCGCCCAGCATCCGGGCGTTGGCCAGCACCACTGGATTGACCTCCCGCACCCCTTGGTAGGTGTTGAAGAAGGCCACGAAGAAGACCAGGGTGATGCCCAAGGCGATCATCTTAAGCATGCCCAGCCCAAACCAGATGGTGAAGATGGGGGCCAACAGGACCCGCGGGATGGAGTTCAGCGCTTTGATGTAGGGGTCCAGCACCGCCGCCACCGGTGGGGAGAGGGCCAGCCAGAGCCCCATCGCCACCCCCAGCAGGGTTCCGATGACGAAGGCCAGGAGCATCTCCACCGAGGTCACCCAAAGGTGCCGGTAGATGTCGCCCTCGCTGAACCACTTGACGATTCGGGCAGCGATTTCGCTGGGCTGGGCAAAGTAGAGCTTGTCCAGGCGGCCGGTGCGGGCTCCCCACTCCCAAAGCCCCAGAAAGACCAACAGGATGCCGACCTGCCAGAGGCGTACCTTAGCCTTGTTGGGCATAGCTCTTCTGCACCTCCCCCCGCAGCAGCGACCATATCTCCTGGTGGATGCCCAAGAACTCCTCGGTGAGCCGGACCTCGGCCACGTCCCGAGGCCGGCGCAGCGGGATGGCGAAGCTGCCGATGGGCCGGCTGGCCGGCCCTGCCGAGAGCACCACCACCCGGTCGGCCAGGGCGATGGCTTCCTCGAGGTCGTGGGTGATGAAGATGACCGATTTGCGGTCCTCCTGCCAGAGCTCCAGCAGCAGGTTCTCCATCAGGTGCCGGGTCTGCACGTCCAGCGCCGAGAAGGGCTCGTCCATCAAGAGCAGCCGGGGGTTGGTGATGAGCACCTGGGCCAGCCCGACCCGCTTTTTCATCCCCCCGGAGAGCTGGTGCGGGTAGCGGTCGCCGAAGCGGGCCAGCCCGACCCGCTCGAGCCAGGGCCTGGCCTGGTTGCGGGCTTCCCTGAGGGGCACCCCGCGGAACACCAGGCCCATGGCGATGTTGTCCAAAGCGGTCTTCCAGGGCAGTAGGGCGTCTTGTTGGAACAGGTAGCCGGCCTTCCGGTTGGGCCCACCGACCGGCTCGCCCAGCGCGTAGACCTCTCCAGCGGAGGGGGGCAGAAGCCCCGCCACCACGTTCAAGAGGGTGCTTTTCCCGCAGCCCGTGGGGCCTACCAGGGCCAGGAACTCGCCCTCCCCCACCTCGAGGTCCACCCCTTCTACCGCGGTGTAGCTGCCGAAGCGCACCGTGAGCCCGCGCACCTCCACCGCCGCTTTTGCTCTGACACTTGTTTCAACCATGCGTTGCCCCTTCCTTAGTTCTCCAGGCCAAACGCGCGCAGCACGCTTTCGGTGTGGGCCCCCAGGGGGGGGCCGGCCCAGGCGATGCCGCCTGGGGTGGCCGAGAGCTTCGGCACCACCCCCTGCATGACCAGCCGGCCCAGGGGGGTTTCCACCTCCAGCAGGGTTCCCCGTTCGCGGAAGTGGGGGTCCTGGGCTACCTCGCGGGCGCTGTTGACCGGCCCTGCCGGGACCCCATGCTCAGCCAAGAGCCGATCCAGCTCCTCCAGGCTCAGGGTGCGGGTCCATCCGGCGATAATCTCGTCCAGCAAGGTCTGGTGGGCTCCTCGGGCCAGGTGGGTGGCGAAGCGGGGGTCTTGGGCCAGCTCGGGGCGGCCCATGGCCTGGCATAGCCGGGCAAAAGGGCCGTCGGCGTTGGCCCCAATCTGGATGTAGCGGCCTTCTTGGGTGGGGTAGAGGTTGGAGGGAGCCACCCCCGGCAGGATGTTTCCGGTGCGCTCGCGCACCACCCCCAAGGCGCTGTACTCGGTGAGCACGCTCTCCAAAACCGCCACCACCGCGTCCGTGAGGCCCACATCCACAATCTGCCCCTGTCCGGTCTGTTCGCGCGCCCGCAGGGCCGCCAGGATGCCGAAGGCGGTGAAAAGCCCGGCCAGGGTATCCCCGATGGACAGGCCCACCCGGGGTGGGGGCCGGTCGGGGAAGCCGGTGAGGTAGCGCAGCCCTCCCATGGCTTCGGCCACGCTGCCAAAACCCGCCCGGTCCCGGTAGGGGCCACTTTGCCCAAAGCCCGAGACCCGGGCCACGATGAGCCGGGGGTTTTCCGCCATCAGCGCTTCTGGCTCGAGCCCGAGCCGCTCCAGCACCCCAGGCCGGAAGTTTTCCAAAAGCACGTCCACCCGGAGGGCCAGCTCCCGGGCCAGCCGCCGGCCCCGTTCGGTGCGCAGGTCGAGGACCACGCTTTTCTTGTTGCGCCCGATGACCGGCCACCAGAGGGACTCCCCCTCCTTGAGCTGCACCCCCCATCGGCGCATCGCGTCGCCCTCTGGGGGCTCCACCTTGATGACCTCCGCGCCGTGGTCGGCGAGGAGCTGGCCGGCAAAGGGGCCGGCGATAAAACTGCCCAGCTCGAGTACCCGTACTCCGTCAAGCGCGCCCATACCCGGGTTTTCGCACGCAAAAGTTTTCCCCAGAGTATAGGGGCAAGGCGGGGCTGGGACAAGCCTCCTGTGGGCCGTTCAGTACCCCTGGGTGGCGTGCTGGGGGATGGAGGCGGAGAGGGTGGTTCTGGGGAGGGCGACCTCGAGGCCCAGGTGGGCCAGGGGGGCGTTGGACTCGAGGTCAGCGGCGATGACCAAGTAGTCCAGCTCGTTCAGCGTCCATAGGTGCACCCCGGCCGGGGCGGCAAGGGCCTGGGGGTTGCCCGAGAGGAGGACCAGGATGAGCCTTCCTGTTTCCCAGGGCCATTGCTGGAGCCTGTGCTGGGCCTCCTGCTGGGTGTGTACTTCAATCCGGTAGATCGCCCCGGTGGGCGAGCGGGCCAGCACGCAGTCCTGCTCGAGCGTGGGGGAGGCCACCCAGTGGGGGCAGCGGTTGAGCAAGCCGGCAATTTGCCGCAGGAGCCCCCGCTTGAGACGGCCGGAATCGTCCATGGGCATAGGTGCCCTTATGTTTTCGGACCCGGATGGGACGGAGGTGAAAACCCCCCTCACCTTTTCTTTAGGGTTCTCCACAGGGGCTGTGGATAACTCTGTGGATAACCCCGGGGTTCCTGTGGATAAGTCTGTGGGCAACCTAGGGGTTTCCCAAAAGGGTAGCGGGAAATTGTGGCTTAACAGGTGGGTCGCGGCCGGGTGGGGTTGTGAAACAGTTGCGCGCTGGGGGCCCTTATGGTAGGCCCCCCCCTTCCAGCGGCTTGACCCAGAAGACCATGGGCTTAGGGGTTTCCTGGGCCTCCCCCAGGTCCTTCCAGGGGAAGTAAGCCCGCAGCTCGGGGCGTTTGGTGTAGCCTCGCCGGCTCCAGAAGCCGTCCAGCGGCACGTAGCCGGCAGGCTTCAAGGGGTGCTCGGCGGGGCGCTCCACGGCGCAGAAGGTTGCCCAGGCGTAGCCCAGCTCCCTGGCCCGGGCCTCGCGCCGCCGGAAGAACTCCACCCCCAGCCCGCGCCCCCGGTAGGCTGGCTCCAGCACGGACTCGCCAAAGTAGTACCACCCGCTGGGCTCGAGCCCGGCCCGAAGGAAAGGCTCTTGAAATTCGGGCTCGGCCTGGGCTAGGGGCAGCGCGGTGGAGGCCCCCACCACCCGCTCGCCGTCCCGCACCAGCACCAGGGTCCCTTCTGGAAGGGAGGTGAACTTGGCCAGGTAGCGCGCCTCGTACTCGAGGCTGCCCTCGTACAGATAGGGCCACTCGCGAAAGACCGAGATGCGTAGCCGGGCCAGCTCAGGGATAAAGGGCTCCACCTCGGCCCCCACCAGCACATCCACCCGGAGCTCCATGGCCTCTAGCTTACCCCAGGGGTGGCCTAAGGGTGCCGGCGTGGCTTTGTGAGAGCCTTTTTTTCCAAGCCTCATCTTGGCCGGAAAAACTGGTCCCATGTACCCGCTTTGGTTGATGTTGGCCTTGCTCTGCGGGCTTCCTGCCCTGGCCCAGGCCCCCGAGTCCGATGCGGAGCCCGGTCGGGTCTGCAACCCGCTCCCCCTCAACCGGCCTGCCCCTCGCACCGAGGCCGAGCGGCGGGAGCAGGAGCGCTGGGCCCAGTACCGACAGAAGCTGCAGGACTACCTACAGCGCCTGCCTAAGGAGCCCGATGCGCGCCTTCTGATGCCGGTGCAGGGCGTTCGGGTACGGCAGGTGGCCGATACCTTTGGGGCCCCCCGGGACGGCTGGCGCGTTCACGAAGGCCAGGACATTTTCGCCCCTCGCGGCACCCCGGTCTATTCGGCGACCCATGGGTTTGTCTGGCGCATCGGCCATGGGCAGCGGGGAGGGCTTTACGTTTTCGTGGTGGGGCCAGGGGGCCGGCGCTACTACTACGCCCACCTTGACCGCTACGCCCCAGGCCTGAAGGAGGGCCAGCGGGTCACGCCCCAGACCCTGCTCGGCTACGTGGGCAACACTGGCAACGCCCGCACCACCCCGCCCCACCTGCACTTTGGGGTCTACTCGGGCAGCCGCCGCACCTGCGACTACCGGGTGATCAACCCCTTGCCGCTTCTGGTGGACCGGGACTGGAAGGCCCTGGTCAACCCTGCCCGGAACCGCTAGCCTTTCCCAGGGGTATGCTGAAGGTATGACCACCGACCTAAGCTTTCCTACCCGTGCCTACCTGAACGGCCGCTGGCACCCCACCCCCCGCACCTTCCCGGTGCTCAGCCCCTACAGCGGCGAGGTGTTGGCCGAAGTTTCCGACTGCGGCGAGGAGGAGGCCCGGCTGGCCGCCGACGCGGCGGTGGCGGCCTTCAGGGAGTGGAAGAAGCTCACCGGATTTGAGCGGGGGCGCATCCTGCGCAGGTGGAACGACCTTTTGGTGGCCCACCAGGAGGAGCTGGGCCGCCTGACCGCCTTGGAGATGGGCAAGCCCATCACCGAGGCCAAGGGCGAGGTGCTGTACGCGGCCAGCTTTGTGGAGTGGTGCGCCGAGGAGGCTCCGCGGGTCAATGGGGAGCTCATCCACTCGCGCTTTCCCCACAAACGCCCGATGGCCCTGTACGAGCCGGTGGGGCCGGTGTATGCGGTGACCCCCTGGAACTTTCCGACCAGCATGATTACCCGCAAGGCTGCCCCGGCGCTGGCGGTGGGCTGCAGCGTGATTGTCAAGCCTGCCGAGCAGACCCCGCTTTGCGCCTTGTACCTGGCCAAGCTCTGGGAGGAAGCAGGGGGGCCGCCCGGAACCCTTCAGGTCCTGCCTGCTTCCGACCCTGTGCCGGTTTCTAAGGTCCTTATGGAGGACATGCGCATCCGTAAGATTACCTTCACCGGTTCTACGCCGGTGGGCAAAATCCTCTACCGGCAGGCCGCCGATACCCTGAAGAGGATCTCCTTGGAGCTGGGGGGCAACGCTCCTTTTATTGTCTTTGAAGACGCCGACCTAGAGAAGGCGGTGGAGTTCACCCTCCTCTCCAAGTACCGCAACACCGGTCAGACCTGTGTCACCACCAACCGCATCTACGTCCACCGACGCCTCGAGGCCGATTACGCCCAGGCCCTGGCGGAAGCGGTGGCCGGCCTCCGGGTGGGCGACCCGCTGGAGCCCAGCACCCAGATTGGCCCCCTGGTGGACAAGCAGGGGCTGGATAAGGTGGTGGCCCATGTGGAGGACGCCCTTGCCAAGGGAGCCAAGGTGGCCACAGGGGGACGGTCCTTGGGGGGCCTCCTCTATGCCCCAACGGTTCTTACCGGGATTCGCCCTGGCATGCGTATCCTAGAGGAGGAGACGTTTGGCCCGGTGGCCCCCATCATGCCCTTTGAGGACGAGGAGCAGGTCATCGCTTGGGCCAACGATACCGACTACGGGTTGGCTGCTTATATCTGGACAAAGGACCTGAGCCGGGCTTTCAGGGTGGCGGAGGCCCTCGAGTACGGCATCGTGGGGGTCAACGACCCGGTGCCCAGCGCGATGGGCGCCAACCTGCCCTTTGGTGGCTACAAGAACTCCGGCCTAGGCCGGGAGGGAGGACGGTGGGGCTTGGAGGAGTTCCTCGAGACCAAGCTCGTCTCGTTCGCGCTGCCTTAAGGTGCGGCTGGGGGGCAAAGGGGGCCACGAGGTAGGGCCCCAGGCGCGGGGTCGCCGCGGTGGGGTGGGTAGGGTGACGGGCGCCCTTGTTTTTTGCCTGTCCCCTTGCTATCGTTGACTGGAAAGATACCCGCATTAGGTATCCTGGAGGCGGCGATGAGGTTTTGGCTTACAGCCCTGTTCCTGGCGCTGGGCGCCCTGGCAGCAACCCAGGGGCAGATGGCACCGGACTTTCGCCTGCGCGACCTCTCGGGCAAGGTCTACACCCTGGCCAGCTTCAAAGGGAAGCCGGTGGTCATAACTTTCTGGGCGAGCTGGTGCCCCGTTTGCCGGGCTGAGTTCCCAAAGCTGCACCAGCTCGCGCAGGAGTACAAGGTGCCCTTCGTGGTCATCAGCCGGGAGCCCCGGGACAGCGAGCAGGTGGTCCGCGAATACATGAAAAGCTACCCGGCCTTCCTTCCGCTGGTGGCCCTGCCCGGAGGGGACAGCCCGGCGGCGGTGGCCAACCGCTACCGGGTGTTGGGGCAGCCCTGGACCTTCGTGCTGGACGGAGAAGGCCGGGTGGTCAACCTGTATGCGGGTAAGGTGGAGGTGGAGTCCCTCAAGGACGACCTGGCCCTGGCCGGGTACGAGTAGCCTGAGGATTCCGCCTTGGGAAGGAGGGAGCAATGGTTCCCAATATCGGAAGCAGGGAACGGGTGATCCGCTACATCCTGGCTGTGGTCCTTCTGCTCATCGCCTTTTTTGGCAGCAGCGGCGGGTGGGCCTGGGTGTTTGGGATTCTGGGGGTGGTTCTGCTGGTGACCGCCAGCCTCAACTTCTGCCCTTTGTGGGCCTTGCTCAAGATCAACACCCGTGGCAAGGCCACCTGAGGCCCTAGGCCTCAGGCGCTCCCGGCTACTTGCCCCGGCCCTCTCCCTGGGACAAGCGGTGGTAAATTTTTCGGGTGAGCCACCAGACCCCCAGCACCACCGCCGGAATGGCCAGCCCGGCGGCCAGCTCGGGTGAAAGGGGTAGCCCAGCTTCCTTACCTGCCTTGAAGAGGTAGTACAGAAGGCCCACCACGTAGTAGGAGATGGCTGCGACGGAGAGCCCTTCTACTGTGCGCTGGAGCTGGTACTGCAGTTCTTGGCCACGCCGGAGCTTGTTCAGCAGTTCCTGGTTCTGGGTTTCCAGGGCGATGTCCACCCGGGTCCGCAGGAGCGCCCCGGCCCGCTCGATGCGCTGGGAAAGGGCCGCAAGCCGGGCAGCGGTGGACTCCACGGTGGCCATGGCCGGGCTAAAGCGGCGCTGCAGGAACTCCCCGATGGTCTGGGTGCCGGGGATGGGGGTCTCGCGCAGCTCGGCCAGGCGGGCCTTGACCAGGGCGTGGTAGGCCGCTGTGGCGCTGAAGCGGTAGCTATGCTCGGCGATGGCGTGCTCGATGCGGGCTGCCAGGGCCTCGAGCTCGTCCAGTAACTCGGCATCAGCTTGGTTGGCGTCGCGGATGCGGGCGGTAATCTGGGCCAGGGCCTGCTCGGACTCCAAGAGCATGGGGCGCAAGGCCCGCGCTACCGGAAAGCCCAGCAGGGCCATCATGCGGTAGGCTTCGATTTCAAGAAGCCTTGAAGCGATGCGCCCCGCGCGGGTCTCGCTGGTGCCCGGAGGGGCCACCACCACAATCCGCTCGAAGCCGTTTGGGCGTAGGCGGAAGTCGGTCACGGCGCAGCTATGCCCGCCCCGGCCCATCACCGAGGCCACCACCGGTCCCCCGCCAAACCAGGGCCGGGCCACCTCTAGGGCTTCCTCCACCGCGCCATGGAGCATGATCAGCTTCATCGCCGAGAGGGTGCGGCCCGGAATGCCCCTTAGCCAGGCCGGGTCCAAGATTAGGTGTTCCAGCAGGTTGACCTCGGGGCTAGGCTCGAGGCTCGGCATGCCCTGTACCAGGGTGTAGGTGCTGAACTCGGTGTGCCGCTCCCAGCGCAGCGAGCCCCCCGGGAGGCGCAGGCGCAGGTAGGTGCCGGCGAGCTGGTCGAGCTCGAGCTCTCCCAGGCCCGAAAGGCGGCGCAGGTGCTCGAGCTCCACCTCCCGGCTCACCCCCTCGTGCCGCACGGCCACCTGCAGCACCAAGGCGGGCAGGCGGATGTGCGGGGTAGGCCGGGCGTGCAGCTCGTTGTGGAGCTGCAGGCGCAGGGGGTCGTCGGGCGGGAGCACCCCCGCCTCGCGGTAGGCTTCTATGGGGCGTACCATTCTCCCTCCATTATGCCCCGACCCCGCTCAGAGAGGCCGCGGCCTCCTCTGGGGTGGCCCCCTCGTGCACGATACGCATCAGGGCCCGCACCATTCCCCGGGGGTTCTTGTGCTGCACGATGTTTCGCCCGTACACCAGGCCCCTTGCCCCTTGCGCCATCACCCGGTAGGTGCGCTCCAGGAG
>NZ_QWKZ01000075.1 GCF_003574085.1 Meiothermus luteus
GTCGGGGCCTGGGGCGGGCCCTGCTGGGCGCTGCGGCCGAATGGGCCTTTGCCCAGCCCACCGTTGACCTCCTCCGGGTGCGGGCCCACGACCACGAGAAAGCTGCTCAGACCCTCTACCGGGGGCTGGGTTTTCGGGAGGAAAGCGCGGTGGTAACCTACGCTATGGAGCTCTAGAGGATGGCCGCGATGCGCTCCAGGGCCTTGCGGATGTTCTCCTCACTGGTGGCGTAGCTGAACCGCACATGCCGGGGGGCGGCAAAGTCGGTGCCCGGAACCACCGCCACCCGGGCTTCGCTGAGGAGCTTGAGGGCGGCCTGGTTCTCGTCGGGGTCTATGCGCGACACGTCCGAGAGCACGTAGAAGGCCCCGCTCACCCGCGGGGTGGGCAGGCCCAGGGCGTTGAGGCCTTCCACGATGATGCCCCTTCGGGCCCGGTAGGCCTCACGGGCCATGGTGATAAAGCGCTGGGCTTCCTCCACGTTGTTTAGGGCTTCCACCATGGCCCACTGGGCGATGGTGTCGGGGCTGGTGGTGGACTGGCTGGAAACGTCAATAATCCCCTTGATGACCTCCTTGGGGCCGCCCGCGTAGCCGATGCGCCAGCCGGTCATGGCGAAGGCTTTAGCCGCGCCGTTGACGGTGATGGTGCGCTCAGGAGCTACCCGGGCAGGGGAGAAGTGCTCGCCCTCGTAGATGAGGTGCTCGTAGATTTCGTCAGAGACCACGTAGAAGTCGTATTTCTGGGCTAGCTCGGCGATGGCCGTGAGCACCTCCTTGGGGTAGACCGCGCCGGTGGGGTTCCCAGGGGAGTTGACCACAATGGCCTTGGTGCGGGGGGTTACCTTGCGCTCAATGTCGGCGGGGTCGGGGATAAAGCCCGACTCGGGGCCGGTTGGCACCTCCACCGGCACCCCCTCGGCAAAGCGCACCATCTCAGGGTAGCTAACCCAGTAAGGGCCGATGACGATTACCTCATCCCCGGGGTTGAGGATGGCCTGGAAGAGGTTGAAGAGGGCCTGCTTGCCCCCTACCGTGACCACGGTGGCTTCTGGGGGAATCTCCAGCCCGTTTTCCCGCTTGAACTTTGCGCTGATGGCCTCCCGCAGCTCTGGGATGCCGGCGGGCGGGGCATACTTGGTCTTGCCCGCGGCCAGGGCCCGTATGGCCGCCTCCTTGACGAACTGGGGGGTATCAAAGTCGGGCTCCCCGGCGGTCATGGCGATGAGGTCCACTCCCTGCCGGCGCAGCTCCATGGCTTTGGCGTTCACCGCCACGGTGGCGGAAGGCTTCAAGGTCTGGACGCGGTTGGACAGGCCTCGCATACCCGTAGATTGTCCCCCGCCAGGGGTGTGGGGTCAAGCCCTCAGACCCGCTCCAGCCACTCCCCGCCTTGCGCCGGCGGACGCACCGGCCACGCCCCCCGCCGCATATGGGCCTCCACCTCCTCCACCGCTTTTCGGACCTTTTCCACCCATTCGGGCGGGTAGAGCGGGAGCTTAGCGCTGAACTCCTCTAGGTCCAGGGTCTGGCAGGTATGGTCGGCTTTGCAGCGCAGGTCTATCTCTAGGTCGTACTGCCAGATGCGTTCCTCCTCAAAGCGCGGGGGGGTCTGGATGTTCCAGTAGTACTCCAGCACCCGTCCCTGGGCGTCCAGGTCGGGCCCCCCTGAGTACCAGCGGCCCACGAAGAAGGCCACATAGGCCTGGTGGGGCACCTCCACCACGCGCCCTTTGCTGTGGTGGTGGAAGCGGAAGCCGATAGGCATGTGGACCAGCACCCCCTCCTCCCGCAGCTCGGCCACTTCTGCCTCCCACCAGTAGTGCAGGGTGTGGCCGGGGTATTTCCAGAACTCAATGCGCAGGGACTGCCCGATCTGGTACCCCAGCATCCTAGGCCCCAGCGAAGGAGAGCTCGGCCACCTCCACCATGGGCGAGCCCACGACGCCCATCATGGGGTTCCACTCCAGCTCCGTGCCCAGGGCCGTGATGGCAGAAAGGAGCTCGAGGAAGTTCCCGGCCACGGTAAAGTTCTCCACCGGGTAGGCCACCTCACCCCGCTCCACCCAGAGGCCCAGGGCCTGCAGGCTGAACTCGCCCGAGATGGGGTTGGCCCCGGCGTGCAGGCCCATCAGGTCGGTGACCACAACCCCGTTGTCCAGCCTCACCCCCTGGCCCGGCTCCACGAACAGGTTGGTGGGGGCCACGCCCAGCACCCCTTTGTAGCTGCGGGCGGCGTGGCCGGTGTTCTCCACGCCCATTTTGCGGGCGGTCTCGGTGTTGTGGGCAAAGGTGCGCAAGACCCCCCGCTCAATCAGCACCGTGCATTTGGCGGGGGTGCCCTCGGCGTCGAAGGGGCGGGAGGCCAGCCCACCTGGGAGGGTAGGGTCGTCTATCAGGGTGAAGATCTCCGAGGCCACCTTTTGGCCGATTCTGCCGGCCAGCAGGCTCTTGCCCTCCAACACATTTTTGGCCGAGAGCATAAACCAGCCCATCAGGCCCAGCAACTGGGCGAAAGCCTTGGGCTCAAAGTAGGCCTTGTAGCGCCCGGTCTTGAGGGGGCGGGCTCCCAGCAGCCTGCCGGTGTTTTGCAAGAACACCTGCGCGGTGCGGCCTGGCTCGAGGGCGTGGAACTCCTTGGCCAGATCGAACTCGTAGCCCTGCTTGAGGCTTTGCCCCTGGGCCATCACCGCGCTGGTTAGGAGCAGGGCGTAGCCATTGCGAAAGGCCCCAAAGACCCCCCGGGTGGAGCCCAGGGTGGCCTGGGTTTCGTACTCGGCATAGCGGGTCATCTGCACCTGCTGGACCCGGGGGTCGGCCCGCAGACCCGCCTCCAGGGCCAAGGCCTTTTGGCGCTTCTGCTCCAGCGGGGCCGAAAGCCCCTCGCCCAGCAGGTCGTGCTGGCCCAGCGCCCCCCCTGCCGGCAAGAACCCCCCCGTCTCCGACTGCAAGAGGGCGTTCTCGCGGGCCTCCTGCAGGACCCAGTCCAGGGCCTCGGGGGTCAGCTCCTCGGTGTAGGCGTAGCCGGTCCTGCCCGCCACCACGGCCCGCACGCCCACCCCGCCCTGGCTGGCCTGGGTGATCTCCTCTATTTGGCCCTCCCGGGCCTGCACAGCAAGCTCGCGGCTTTTTACCGCCAGCACCTCGAGCTCCAGCCCCAGCTCCCGGGCCCTCTGCAAAAGGTAGTCCCTAGCTTCCTCAAAGGTCATTGTGCCCTCCCTCAGGCCTGACCCCCCACCACAATCTCCGAGATGAGCAGGTGGGGCTGGCCCACCTCCACCGGCAGGCTGCCCGAAAGCGAGCCGCACATGCCGGGGCCCATCTCGAGGTCGTCCGATACCGCCACAATGCGCTTTATGCTCTCGGGGCCCTTGCCCACCAGCATGGCCCCCCGCACGGGCTCCTCTATGCGCCCATGGCGGATGATGTAGCCTTCCTTGACGGCAAAGTTATACTCCCCCGAGCCAGGCCGCACCTGCCCGCCGCCCATGTCGGCGGCGTACAGGCCGTACTCGATGCCCTCGAAGAGCTTTTCCTTGGGGGTCTTGCCGGGGGCAATGAAGGTATTGCGCATGCGGGAGGTAGGGGCAAAGGTGTAGTCCTGGCGCCGGCCCGAGCCGGTGGGTTGGTATCCGGTGAGGAGGCTGCCCCAGCGGTCTACCATGTAGCTTTTGAGCACGCCGTTCTCGATGAGCACGGTGCGCTCGGTGGGCCGGCCCTCGTCGTCAAACTCGGAGGAGCCCCAGCCGTGAGGAGTGGTGCCGTCGTCTATGTAGGTTACGCAGTCGGCGGCTACCTTCTCACCCAGCCGGTCGGCCAGGACGCTGGTTTTGCGGGCGACCGAGGTGGTCTCGAGCAGGTGGCCCAGGGCCTCGTGGAAGATGACCCCCCCGAAGCCGTTGCCGATGACCACCGGCATGGTGCCGGCCGGTGCGGGCTTGGCCCGCAGGTTGGTGAGGGCTTGCAGCCCCGCCTTGCGCCCTACCTCGGCAGGGGGGTAGCGCTCAAAGAGCTCGAGGCCCACCGATAGACCTGGCCCGGCCACCCCGGTCTGCAGGCCCCCCT
Source organism: Meiothermus luteus (assembly GCF_003574085.1). Lineage (GTDB taxonomy): Bacteria > Deinococcota > Deinococci > Deinococcales > Thermaceae > Meiothermus > Meiothermus luteus. The sequence continues at coordinate 4,065 of NZ_QWKZ01000075.1, forward strand.
CGTCCTGGGCGATGGCGGTTACGTAAAGCCGGGTGCGCACCCGGCGGTCCTCGCACCAGACGCCTTCGCTGTTGGCCACCAGCACCTCCTGCTCCCACTCTAGGAGCTGGGTCTGTACCTGCTTGATCTGGGGGGCCACCCGGGCCCCGGCCTCGGCCTCTAAAAGGCGCTCCAAGCGGTAGTGCTTGTCCTTGGCCGAAAGGGGCACCGCTGGGGCGTGCAGCCCCTGGGCCACCGACTTGCGGAAGTCAAGCCCGCCCCGTCCGGCCTGGTCTACTTGGCCGGCCTGGCCTTTTAGGCGCACCAGGGTTTCGCTGAGTTCCAGCAGGCCCTCTGGGCTCAGATCGTTGGTGTAGGCGTAGACCACCTCGGTGCCGTAGAAGAGCCTGAGGCCTGCCCCGTACTCTATTCCGCTGGTGGCCTCCTTCACCTCGCCCGAGAGCACCCGCAAGGCCCGCCGCCGCCAGCGCTCCACGTAGAGCTCGGCAAAGTCGGCCCCTCCTCTTCGGGCCTGTTTTAGCAGCTCGCTAACCAGCGCTTCGTCTAGCACCCTACCTCCTCCAAAGCTAAGCTTACCAGCCTGCAGGCCCCTCAGGGCTGGCGGTTCCAGTCCGCTAGGTGCTTGAGGATGACCGGAACGGCCACCCCAAAGCCGAACCAGAGATAAGCCAGGCTCGCCCCCAGCGAGCTCGAGGCCAGAGGGAAAGCCAGCGCCGAAAGCAGAACGCTGCGGTAGGGGTGGCGGGTGAGCAAGTAGGCCAGCCCGAAGGACCCCAAAGCCGCTCCCAACAGCGCCGGGTGGACTGCGAAGAGGACCCCTAGGCTGGGAGCGATGCCCTTACCCCCCCGCCCCAGGAGCCAGACCGAGTAGCAGTGGCCCCACACCGCCAGGCACCCTCCCAGGAGCCCCCCCCCAGGGTGCCGGGCTAGGAACTCCCCTAGGGCCACCGCCATCAGGCCTTTCCCGATGTCCAACGCCAGCACCATAAGCCCTGGCACAGCCCCCAGCACCCGCCAGGCGTTGCGGGCGCCGATGTTGCCCGAGCCCTCCACCAGCAGGTTTTTGTTCTGCAGGATTCCAAACCAATAGGCGAACGGCAGCGAGCCCAGCAGGTAGCCGGCCAGCCCGGCATACATCCACTCCATGGGCCCAGGCTACCAGATGGACCTCCCGCGGTTGGGATTATGCAGATGGTCGCCCCTAACTTTTGGAATAAAAATGCGGACGATTCAGCGGTTTGCAGGGTTCCAGATCGGATTTAGTAGCTTGACTGGCCGGGGAAGCCCTCGTATACTTATGCGATGCGTTGGGGCCGGACGGTGGTTGTGTCCGCCGGGGCAAGGTTGTAGTGTATGGCTTCGCGCGGGGCGTTTCCCCGGCCCAGAGGTGAGTGAATGAAGATCGTGCTTGCGTACTCCGGCGGCCTAGACACCAGCATCATCCTCAAGTGGTTGATTGAGAACTACAACGCCGAGGTCATCACCTTCACTGCCGACATCGGCCAAGGCGAGGAGGTGGAGGAAGCTCGGCAGAAGGCCCTGAGGACCGGGGCTTCCAAGGCCTACGCCTTGGACCTGCGCGAGGAGTTCGTGCGGGACTTCGTCTTTCCCATGATGCGTTCCGGGGCCCTGTACGAGGGCTACTACCTGCTGGGCACCTCCATTGCCCGCCCCCTCATCGCTAAGCACCTGGTGCGCATCGCCCAGGAGGAAGGGGCCGAGGCCATTGCCCACGGGGCCACCGGTAAAGGCAACGACCAGGTGCGCTTTGAGCTCACTGCCTACGCCCTCAAACCCGACATCCGGGTCATCGCCCCCTGGCGGGAGTGGAACCTGGTAAGCCGCCCGCAGATGATGGAGTATGCGGCCCTGCACGGAATACCGGTGCCCACCACCTTGGAAAAGCCCTACAGCGTGGACTCCAACCTGCTCCACAACTCCTTTGAGGGGGGCATCCTGGAAGACCCCTGGGCCGAACCCCCAGCCGGAATGTTCCGCATGACCCGGGACCCCTGGGACGCCCCAGATGAGCCTGAGCTGGTGGAGCTGGAGCTCGAGGGCGGCGATGTGGTGGCGGTGAACGGTGAGCGCCTCTCCCCCGCCAGCCTTCTGGCCCGACTCAACGAGATTGGAGGGCGGCACGGGATTGGGCGGGTGGACCTGGTGGAGAACCGCTTTGTGGGCATGAAGTCGCGCGGGGTCTATGAAACCCCGGGGGGGACCCTCATCTACCACGCCCGGCGGGCCGTGGAGAGCCTCACCGTGGACCGAGAGGTGCTGCACCAGCGGGACCAGCTTGGGATTAAGTACGCCGAGCTGGTCTACAATGGCTTCTGGTTCGCCCCCGAGCGAGAGGCCCTGCAAGCCTACATGGACCACGTGGCCAAGACCGTGACCGGAACGGTGCGCTTCAAGCTTTACAAGGGGAACATCATCATGGCGGGCCGCAGGTCGCCACTCTCGCTTTACGATAAGAGCCTGGTCTCCTTTGACGAAAAGGGCGGCTACAACCAGGCCGACGCCGAAGGCTTCATCAAGCTAAACTCGCTGCGGCTTAGGGTGCGGGCCAAGGCCCAGCCTAAGGATTAGGAGGAGCGTTGAGCCAAGGGGCGCAGAAGACCTGGGGGGGGCGCTTCAGCGAAGCGCCCAGCAAGATCGCACAGGAGTTCAACGCCTCCTGGAGCTTTGACCAGCGCCTGGCCCTGGTGGACATAGAGGGCTCGCTGGCCCACGCGGCCATGCTGGCCCGGCAGGGCATCCTGGGACCCGAGGAAGCCGAGCAGATCCGCCAGGGCCTTCTGAGCGTGCGGCAGGAGATACTAGAGGGCCGCTTCCCCTGGCGCGAGGAGCTCGAGGACGTGCACATGAACATAGAAGCCCGCCTCACCGAGCTGGTGGGCCCGGTGGGAGGCAAGCTCCACACCGCCCGCAGCCGCAACGACCAGGTGGCCACCGACCTACGGCTGTGGCTGCGGGGTGAGTTCAGCGCCTTGCTAGGGGAACTCAAGGCTTTGCGTAGGGTGCTGGTGGAGGAGGCCGAAAAGCACCTCGAGCCCCCCCTCGTGCTGCCCGGGTACACCCACTTGCAAAGGGCCATGCCGGTGCTCCTTTCCCACTGGTTCTTGGCCTACTACGAGATGCTGACCCGCGACGCGGGGCGTATCCAGGACGCCCTGAGGCGGCTCAACGAGTCCCCTTTAGGGGCAGCGGCCCTGGCGGGAACCGGTTTTCCCATTGACCGCCACTTCACTTCCCAGGCCTTGGGTTTTGACCGGCCCATGCGCAACTCCATAGACGCAGTGGCCTCGCGCGACTTTGTTTTGGAGGCCCTGGCCGCCCTGACCATCGGCCAGGTCAACCTTTCCCGGCTGGCCGAGGAGATAGTCCTCTACTCCACCTTTGAATTCGGCTTCGTGACGCTGCCCGACGCTTTTTCCACCGGCTCCTCCATCATGCCCCAGAAGAAGAACGCCGATCACGCGGAGCTTATCCGGGCCAAGGTGGGACGGGTGCTGGGGGGCTTTGTGGCCCTGGCCACCCTGACCAAAGGGCTTCCCCTGGCCTACAACAAAGACCTTCAGGAGGACAAGGAGCCCCTTTTTGATGCGGTGGACACCTACCGGGCCTCGGTCCGGCTTCTTGCGGCCATGCTGCCGGGGCTCCGCTGGAACCGCGAGGCCATGGCCCAAGCCGCCGAGTCGGGTTTTTCCTTGGCCACCGAGCTGGCCGACTATCTGGCCCTGCAGGGGGTGCCCTTCCGGGAGGCCCACCACGTGGTGGGGCGGCTTGTGCGCCACTGCGCCGAGGCGGGCAAGGAGCTTTGCGACCTGAGCCTCGCCGAGCTGCAGGGATTCCACCCCCTGTTCGGCGAGGAGGCCCTGGCCCTTACCCGCTTGGAGACCGCCATCCACCGCCGCAAAAGCTATGGGGGCACCGCGCCCGAGGCGGTTCGGGAGGCCCTTCGCCAGGCCAGGCTCGAGGTGGAGACATGAGCGACCTCATTGAACTGGGCACCACCCTTTTGCCCAAGGTGCGCCGCGAGGCCAATGTAGAGCTGCGCAAGGCCCGCATAAAGGACGTGGAGCAGATCTACCAGCTCATCAAGTACTGGGCCGAGCGGGGCCTGATGCTGGTGCGCAGCCACAACCACCTCTACGAGAACCTGCGCGACTTCTTTGTGCTCGAGGATGAGGACGGGCACATCGTGGGCAGCGGAGCTTTGCACATCCTGTGGCACGATATCGCCGAGGTGCGGGGGCTGGCCATTCACCCCGAGCGACAGGGGCAGGGTCTGGGCCGCTGGATCGCCCTGGCCGCCGAGCGGGAGGCCAAAGACCTGGGTATTCCCCAGATTTTCGCCTGGACGCTTCAGGTTCGGTTCTTCACCAGCCTGGGCTACCACGTGACCACCCGCGAGGCCCTGCCGCCCAAGGTCTATGCCGAGTGCAGCGCCTGCCCCTTCTACGACAACTGCCGTGAGATAGGGGTCACCAAGATACTGAGCCCGGAAGAGGCTTACAAAAGGCCTACTGCCGGCTTTTAGGATGGAGTGGGGGAGCTTGAGATGAGAGAGCGCGCAGTGTTGGTGCTGGAGGACGGGACCGTCTACCACGGCTACGCCTTTGGGCACCGGGGCAAAAGCGTGGGAGAGGTGGTCTTCAACACCGCCCAGACCGGCTACCAGGAGATTCTGACCGACCCTAGCTACAACGGGCAGATTGTGGTGATGACCTACCCCCACCAGGGCAACTACGGGGTGAACGTCTTTGACATGGAGAGCAACCGGCCCTGGGTGCGGGGCTTTGTAGCCCGGGAGTTTAGCCGCTACGCCGCGGGCCCCCGGGCCCAGCAGAGCCTGGAGGAGTTCCTTCAGGACACCGGGGTGGTGGGGCTGGAAGGCATAGACACCCGGGCCTTGGTGCGCAAGATTCGCGAGGGAGGGGTGCTGAAGGGGGTCATTGCCCATGCCAGCCACTTCGGCTCACCCGGCTACCGTTTCACCCCCGAGGACCTTTCGGCCCTGCGGGAGGAAGCCCGGCGCTGGACCGATATTGACGGGCGCGACATGACCCCCGAGGTCTCTACCCCGCTGCCCTACCAGTTTCCCACCTTCAAGGGCTCCCGCCGGGTGGTGGTGATGGACTTCGGCATCAAGCACGCCCAGATGCGCTACATGGCCGAGCTGGGGTTTGAGCTGATTGTGGTGCCGGGGAAGACCAGCCCCGCGCAGATTATGGCCCTGGAACCCCACGGCCTATTTGTGAGCAACGGCCCCGGCGACCCCAGCATGCCCCGCTACGCCCACGAGACCCTCTGGAAGCTGATGGGCCTGCTGCCTACCTTCGGCATCTGCCTGGGGCACCAACTGCTGGGCCTGGCGGCGGGGGGGCGCACCTTCAAGCTTAAGTTCGGCCACCGGGGGGCCAACCACCCGGTCAAGAACCTGCTCACCGGCAAGATTGAAATCACCAGCCAGAACCACGGCTACGCTGTAGACCCCGACTCCCTCAAGGACTTCAAGCCCACCCACATTAACCTCAACGACGGAACCCTGGAGGGCATGGCCCACCTGCGCTACCCGGTCTTCAGCGTGCAGTACCACCCCGAGGCCTGCCCCGGCCCCCACGACTCCCTCTACTTGTTCCACCGCTTCTTGGAAGAGGTGGACGCCTTCAACGGGCTGACTGGCCTTCCGGTGGAGAAGCAGCGGGTGGGCAGCTTAGGTGTCTAAGGGGCCTCTAGCGCGGCCTGGTACAGCGCCAGCCGCTCGAGCCGCACCAAGGGGATGGCCCCCTCGGGATGGCCCCAGAGGCCCAGCTCCACCGGCCCTCCTGTTCCCTGGCGCAGGAGGCTCTCGAGCCGGCTCGAGCGGGCCGCCTGGCGCAGCCTTTCCCGGTAGGCCAGAAGGACCTCGGGCGGGCGGGTGGGCCGGGAGGCCGCGTCCCCGGGGTGAAAGCCAAAAAGCAGCTCCAGGTCGTTGTCGTACCCGTCGCCGTCGGAGTCCAGCCCGTCGCGGGTGGCCTCCGCGAGGGCCTGGCGGACCTGGGCCGGGCTGAGCTGGAAGATGCTCTTGCGCTCGGTGCCCTCCATCCCGGTCAGGATGCGCTGCGCAGCGGCCTGGTAGTCCTGGCCAAAGGGGTTGAAATTGCCGCCGTGTACGGCCCCCAGGTGGCAAAGGGCGCAGGTGGCCTGCTTGGGCTCCAGGTGGTAGCGCACCGCCAGTTCTTGTAAGCAGGGCACCCCGAAGCGCAGTGGAGGGGTGGCCGCGGGAATCAGGCCCAGCGCATCGGTGTAGCGGCCCCGCTCGCGGAAGAGATCGCCTAGGCCGCGCCAGCTATAGAAGAAAAACCCCGCCAGAAGGGCTAGGGCCAGAAGGAACCGCAGCCGCACCACCCCCATTTTACGCGCCGCCTCTGGCCCCAGGCGGTAGACTAAAGCTGTGCTGACCCTTTTGCGCCGCGCCGGTTTCCGCTTTTACGTCAAGTCAGGCAGCGCCCAGGAAAGGCCGCACGTCTACGTGACCCGGGATGGCCAGGCCTGGGCCAAGTTCACCCTGGACCCAGTAGGCCTGGTGGTCAACAACGGCCTGCCCCGCAACGAGCTCAACCGGGCCCAGGGGATGGCCATGGAGCTCGAGCCCCAGCTCTTGCAACTTTGGTGGGACTACGCCAAGACCCAAGGGGTCCGGCCCCCTGAGGAGGAGGAAGACCTCCAGAAACCCACCCCGCCTTCTCCCCCGCCCGAGGCCGAGATGCCGGCGCAATGATTCTGGTATTCACTGGTGAGCCATTCCTGGCCCGTGAGGCGCTCCTGCAGGAGGCCCAACTTCAGGGTCTACCTCCCCGGCTGGTGCCCCCCGACCCCGCGGTGGTGGCCCGGGAGGCCCAGGGGGGGCTGTTTGGCCCGGGGGGGGCCCTGGTGGACCTGCGTGAACTGGCCGAGACCGAGTGGAAGCCTTTGCGGGAGGTGCTGGAGGCCCTGCCCCGGGGGGCCTTGGTCCTGCTCCTGGACCCCAAGCCGAGCGCTTCTCGCAGCCGCTGGTACACCGAGAAAGCCCAAAGGCGCGACCACCCCACCCCGGGCCCCCGGGAGCTGGCCCAGTGGGTGGCCAACCGCGCCCGCCACCACGGGCTGAAGCTGAGCGGGGCGGTTGTTTCCTACCTGGCCGGGCTGGTGGGGGGCAGGGAGAACCCCATGGGCCTGGAGGCCCTTGACCAGGAACTGCGCAAGCTCACCCTGGCCGCTCCTCCCCTCACCTTGGAGAGGGTGCAGGCCCTGGTGGCCCTGGAGCCCCCCCTCTCGGGCTTTGAGTTGGTGCGGGCCACCGCCGAGGGCCGGCTTGCCCAGGCCTTGCGCCTAGGGCAAGAGCTTCTGGGGCGGGGGGAAGACCCCTTGCGCATCCTGGGGGCCCTTTCCTGGCAGTACGTGCGGGTTGCCCGGGCTTGGGCCCTCCTGCGGGATGATCCCCTCCTCGGTGAGGGAGGCCTGGCAAAGGCCTTGGGTCTTCATCCCCTGGCTGCCAAACAGGTCTTGCTGCTGGCTAAGGGGATGAGCGGTGAAGCGGTGGGGCGGGCCCTGGAAATTCTCTTGGAAGCTGAGCAGGCTGCAAAAACTGGAAAGGACCCTCGCCTGGCCCTGGAGCGGGCAGTGGTGGGGCTTTGTTCCCTTTTGGGTGGCTAGGCCCCTTGGGCGCCGCGCAGGAGCCAGGCGATGTAGAGGGCATACAGACCAAGAAAAACCCCACCCTCACGGCGTCCTAGGCGCAGCCCTGTGGCCAGAAAGGGCCAGAGCAAAAGGCTGGCCCCGAGCATGACCCACACATCCCGCCACACGCTCTCCCATAGGAGGCCTATCGGCTTCACCAAGGCCGTAGCGCCCAGAATGCCTAAGATGTTGAAGATGTTTGACCCCACGATGTTGCCTAGCGCAATGTCCGGTTCGCGCCGCAGCGCGGCGGTGATGGAGGCCGCCACCTCGGGTAGGCTGGTGCCCAAAGCGACCACCGTAAGGCCAATGGCCAGCTCGGGTAGCCCGAAGGCCTGGGCCAGGGCAACCGCTCCTTGGGTGAGGACGCGGGCCCCTACCCCTAGGAGCACCAGCCCCAGCGCTACCCCCGCATAGCTCTTCCAGCTTGCCTTGGGGGGTTGCCCGTACTCCTGCTCAAACTCACCCTGCACCTCGGGGGTTTCACCTTCTTTGAACAAGAACCAGAGGTAAAGCGGAAGCAGCAGGAGCAGAAGGAGCCCCTCGCCTCGTCCGATCTGCTGGTCGTAAAGCAGGGGAAAGAGCAGGAGCGTGGCCCCAATCATGATGGGCATCTCCCGCCGGATGAACTGGGCCTGGGTCCTTATGGGCTGGATTAGGGCGGTGAGCCCCAGGATGAAAAGGATGTTTAGGATATTGGAGCCCACCACGTTCCCAAGGGCGATGACCGGGCTACCTGAAAGGGCCGCCGCTAGGCTGGCAGCCAGCTCAGGGCTGCTGGTCCCAAAGGCCACCACCGTAAGCCCCACCACCATGGGGCTTACCCCCCAGCTTCGGGCCAGCACCACTGCGTTCTTGACCAGAGCTTCTCCGCCAAAGTACAGGAGGACTACGCCCAAAGCAATGAGCAGGAGGTTTAAGGCCCAGTCCATGCCCAGTAGGGTAGCAGACGGGGCCGGGCATCACCAGCCTAGGGTCTGGGTTCCAGCGGGTGGTCGTTTTCCAAGTAGGCGAGCACCCCTTGGGCAAGGCCGTAGGCCAGCCGGTCTAGGTAGTGGGGGTCAAGGAGGTTCAGCCCCTCTAGGGGATGGCTAAGGTAGCCTACCTCAACCAGAACCGCGGGTACCGTGGTGTAGCGCAGCACGTAGAAATCCGCGCTGCGCACCCCCCGATTGAGGGCTGCGGTGGTGCCCAGCATGTGGGCCAACACACGGCTGGCCAGGTTGCGCGAGAGCTCCTGGCGGCGCGGAGAATCCATCGGTGGGGTGGGGGAGGGAAGAGAGGAGGG
>NZ_QWKZ01000076.1 GCF_003574085.1 Meiothermus luteus
GGGTTTTGCAGGGGCTTGGCTTCCGCGCCGAGGGGGTGCGGGTGGGCCGGGTGCTGGAGATGGAGGTGGAGGCCGCCGACGAGGCCGAGGCCCGGGCGGTGGCCCAGCGGATCGGCCAGGCCCTGGCCAACCCGGTGATGGAGGTCTTTGTGGTGGAGGCGGTGAAGGAGCTGGTATGAGGGTCGCGGTGGTGCAGTTTCCCGGCTCCAACTGCGACCAGGACACGCTTTGGGCGCTTCGGCTGGTCGGGCTTCAGGCCGAGCTGGTCTGGCACACCGAGGGAAGCCTCGAGGGTTTCCAGGCCGCCATTCTGCCGGGCGGCTTCTCCTACGGCGACTACCTGCGGGCCGGGGCCTTGGCCAAGTTTTCCCCGGTGATGCAGGAGGTGCGCCGGCTGGCCTCGCGGGGCTACCCGGTGGTGGGCATCTGCAACGGCTTCCAGGTGCTCACCGAGGCCGGGCTGCTGCCGGGGGCGCTTTTGGCCAACACCAACCTGCACTTTACCTGCAAGGAGGTATTCGTGCGGGTGGAGCGCATCGACCTGCCCTTCACCAGCGGCTATTCACCGGGGCAGTTGCTTCGGCTGCCCATCGCCCACGGCGAGGGGCGCTACTATGCCGACGCCGAGACGCTGGAGCGGCTCGAGCAGAACCACCAGGTGGTCTTCCGCTACGCCCCCCCGCCCAGCACCCCAGAAGCGACGGGCTATAACCCCAACGGCTCCCTCCACGACATCGCCGGCATCGTGAACGAAAAGGGCAACGTGCTGGGTATGATGCCCCACCCCGAGCGGGCGGTGGAGGAGGTGTTGGGGGGCACGGATGGGCTGGGCCTGTTTCGGAGCCTCAAGGCGGCGCTCGAGGTGCTTCTGGCTTGAGCTCAAGACCGAGACCATTTGGCAAAGGAGGTAGGTATGACACCCAAGGCCATCACCTTTGACTTCTGGGGCACCCTATTCACCGAAGGGCCTGAGTACGCGGGCCCCATCAAGGCCCTGCGCAACGAGATACTCCTGGATGCGGCCTCGGAGGCAGGGGTGACGGTGGAAATTGACGCGGTGATGGAGGCCTGGCGGCAGGCCGCCTTGGACTTTGAGGCGGCCTGGATGGCCGAGCAGGTCATGACCCCCTTTGACCGGGTGGCCCGCATCTTCGGCTACCTGGGCTTGCCCTACGACGAGGGCCACATCGCCCTTACCGCAAAGCGCATCGTAGAGGCCAGCCTTGAAGGCAACCTGGTGCCCCTGCCTGGGGTGCTGGAGGCCTTGCCTAAGCTAGCCCAGCGCTACAAGCTGGGCATCGTCTCCGATACCAGCATCGCCACCGGCCGCATCCTGCAGGAGCACCTGAAGCGGCACGGGCTGCACCACCTCTTCAGCGGTTTTTCCTTCTCCGATGAGACCGGGGTGGTCAAGCCCAGGCCCGAGGCCTTCCTGGCCGCCCTGGACGAGATGGGGGCCCGGCCCGAGGAGGCCCTGCACATAGGCGACATCCCCCGCACCGACATCGCCGGGGCCTTCCAGACCGGCTATCCTTGGGCGGTGCTCTACACCGGCCACACCCACCGCAACGGGGGCCCCGAGCCCACCGCCCGCATCGCCAACCACCAGGAGCTCTTCCCCCTGCTTGAGGGGGTCATTGGACACCCGCCGAGGGCCCTGTAATGCAAGAAACCCTACCCCCCTTGCTCCAAGAGACCGGCATCCCGCCGCACGAATACCGGGAGATTGTGCGCCTTTTGGGTCGCGAGCCCAACCGGCTCGAGCTCTACCTCTTCAAGGTGATGTGGAGCGAGCACTGCGCCTACAAGAACTCCCGGCCCCTGCTGCGCCTGCTGCCCAAGGAGGGCCCCGCGGTGCTGCAGGGCCCCGGCGAGAACGCGGGCGTGGTGGAGATCGGCGAGGGCTGGGCGGTGGCCTTCAAAATTGAGAGCCACAACCACCCCTCGGCGGTGGAGCCGGTGCAGGGGGCGGCCACCGGGGTGGGGGGCATCATCCGCGACATTGTGGCCATGGGGGCCCGGCCCATCGCCCTGCTCAACTCGCTGCGCTTTGGCCGGCCCGAAGACCCCCGCACCCGCTACCTGCTGCGGGGGGTGGTGGAGGGCATCGCCCACTACGGCAATGCCATCGGCGTGCCCACGGTGGGGGGCGAGGTCTACTTCCACCCCGGCTACCAGGAAAACCCGCTGGTGAACGCGATGTGTGTGGGGCTTTTGCGGGTGGAGGAGCTCAAGCGCAGCCGGGCTTCGCGGGCCCGCCCGGTCTACTACGTGGGCTCCAAAACCGGGCGGGACGGGATTGGGGGGGCCGCGTTTGCTTCGGAAGAACTCTCCGAGGAGAACGAGTCCAAGCGCCCCAGCGTGCAGGTGGGCGACCCCTTCATGGGCAAGCTCACCCTGGAGGTGACCCTCGAGGCCATCCGGCAGGGCCTGGTGGAGGGGGTGCAGGACATGGGGGCCGCCGGCCTTACCTCCTCGCTTTCGGAGATGGCCCACAAGTCGGGGCTGGGCCTCGAGCTCGACCTCGACCGGGTGCCCCGGCGCGAGCCGGGCATGACGCCCCTCGAGCTCATGCTCTCGGAGTCGCAGGAGCGCATGGTGCTGGTGCCGCGCCCGGGCAAGGAGAAGGACCTCGAGGCCCTGGCCGCTCGCTTTGGCCTAGACGCTGTGCCGGTGGCGCATATGATCGCCGAGCCGGTCTTCCGGGTGGTGGCGGGAGGAGAGGTGGTGGCCGAGGTGCCCACCCAGGCCCTGGCCGAGGCCCCCACCTATGTGCGGGAGGGCCGGGAAGACCCGGCCATCGCCCAGGCGCGAGCCCAGGATCTAAGCGGCCTGCCCCTGCCGCAAGACCTACAGGGCGCGCTGCTTCGGCTTCTGGCCTCGCCAAACCTTTGTAGCCGCGCCCCCGTCTTCGAGCGCTACGACCACCAGGTGGGCACCAACACCGTGCTCCTTCCCGGCAAGGGCGATGCAGCCGTCCTGCGCATCAAGGGCACCCGGCGGGCCATCGCGGTCAAGGTGGACGCCAACCCCCGCTACTGCCGGCTTTTCCCCCGGCTGGGGGCCATGCACGCCCTGGCCGAGGCTGCCCGCAACGTGAGCGTGGTGGGGGCCCGGCCTTTGGCCTACACCGATGGGCTGAACCTGGGCAACCCCGAGACCCCGGAGGGCTACTTTGAGCTCTCCGAGACCATTCATGGCCTGGCCGAGGCTTCCAGGGCCCTGGGCCTGCCGGTGGTCTCGGGCAACGTTTCCCTCTACAACGAGGGCCCCAACCACCGCATTCCTCCTACCCCCATGGTGGGCGTGGTGGGCCTTTTGGAGGAGGTGGAGCGCCGCGCGGAGCTGGGCTTCTGCAAGGAGGGGGCCTTCGTGGTGCTCATCGGCCCCGAGGAGGGCCACCTGGGGGCCTCGGAGTACCTGTGGCTCGAGCACGGCCTGGAGGCCGGAAGCCCTCCGCCGCTCGAGCTGGCCCTGGAGGTCCGGGTGCAGGCCGCCATCCGCGAGCTCATCGGGCGGGGCTGGGTGCAGACCGCGCACGACGTGGCCGAAGGCGGGCTGGCGGTGGCCCTGACCGAGATGTGCCTGCCCTACGGCCTGGGGGCCACCGTGGAGCTGCGCAGCCCGGCCCGGCCCGACGCCCTGCTCTTCGGCGAGGCCCCCAGCCGCGTGCTCTTCACCGTGGACCAGGCCTACCTGCAGGCCTCCGCGGAGTACCTGGAGGGCCTGGGGGTGCCTTACCGCATCCTGGGCCAGGTGGGGGGCGACCGTCTGACCATCCTCCTACCCAAGGCCCGCTTGGAGTGGAGTGTGGACGACCTTCGAAGGGCCTGGGAGGCACCGCTTAGGGAGGTGTTGCCGTGAGGGAGGACAAACCCCACGAGGAGTGCGGTGTGCTGGGCCTGTGGTCGCCCGAGCCCCTACCGGTGGCCGACCTGCTGCAACTGGGGCTTTTCGCCCTGCAACACCGGGGCCAAGAGGCCGCCGGGATTTGCGTGTCCAACGGCAAAGACCTGGTGATTGAAAAGGACTTGGGGTTGGTCACCCAGGTCTTCGACGAGGCTCGCATGGAACGTCTGCGCATCCCTGCGGCCAACCTGGGCATCGGGCACACCCGCTACTCCACCACCGGCTCCAACCTGCGCTTCAACGCCCAGCCCCTCAACGTGCGCAGCTCCAAGGGCATCCTGGCCATCGCCCACAACGGCAACTTCGTCAACGCCTTGCAGATTCGCCAGGAGCTTTTAGGGCACGGGGCGGTCTTCCAGACCACCAACGACACCGAGGTAATGATTAATCTGATTGCCCGCTACACCCAGCTCAACCTGGTGGAGGCCACCGCCCGGGCCATGCGCGAACTGACCGGCGGCTTCAGCGTGGTGCTAATGGATCGGCACACCGTACTGGCCCTGCGGGATGGCAACGGGGTGCGCCCCCTGGTGATTGGACGCTTGCCCAATGGCGGTTGGGTTTTTGCCTCCGAGCCTCCGGCGCTGGCCCTGATGGGGGCCGAGTTTGTGCGGGATGTGCGGCCTGGAGAGCTGGTCTGGGTAGAGGCAGGCGAGCTTCGATCCTGGCAGGTGCTAAAGCCCCAGCCCACCCCCTGCGCCTTCGAGTGGATTTACTTTGCCCGGGCCGACGCCACCCTAGATGGCATCGGAACCCACCCGGCGCGCGTTCGTATGGGGGAGCGGCTGGCCCAGGAGGCCCCCGCCCAGGCCGATGTGGTGGTGCCGGTACCGGACTCTGGGATAGGGGCGGCCATCGGCTACAGCCGGGCCTCGGGCATTCCCTTTGACTATGGCCTGCACAAAAACCCCTACGCGGGCCGCACCTTCATCCAGCCCACCCAAGAGATGCGCGACCTGAAGGTACGGCTGAAGCTGGCCGCCACACCAGCAGTGACGGGCAAGCGGGTGGTGCTGGTGGACGACTCCATTGTGCGGGGCACCACCTCGGGGCGCATCGTGCAGCTCTTGCGCGAGGCCGGGGCCACCGAGGTGCATGTGCGCATCTCCTCGCCGCCCATCCGGTTCCCCTGCTACTACGGCATCGACACCGCGGCCCGCAAAGAGCTGGTGGCGGCCACCCACTCGGTGGAGGAGATTCGCACCCTGATCGGGGCCGACTCGCTGGCCTTCCTGAGCGAACAGGGCGTTCGCGAGGCCATTGGCGGGCCGGTCTGCCTGGCCTGCTTCAACGGGCAGTACCCGGCGGGGAAGCCGGAGGAGGAGATGCGCAAGGAGGCGCTCGAGACCGAAGGTGCGAGCGTTCGGTAACCTGCCAAGCAACTTATGGTGCGTTGCAAGGGTCTCGTCTTGCGCTCGAGACCGAAGGTGCGAGCGCCCGGTAAGGCACAGGACGGATAAAAGCCGGGCGGTGTTTCCACCCGGCTTTGGTTGAGGCGTCTACATGACTAGAATCTGCCCCCGAAGCTCGCCCGCGCGGAAGGCGGCGGTGTGGATGTCAAAGTAGAGCTCACCTCGGTAGAGGCGGTTCAGGTCGTCTAAGCTCAGCTCGAGCCGGTCCGCGAAGGTGGCGCTCCGGCCGTCTGGGGCGCTTGTGACCTTTAGAGCCTGGAGCAAAGGGCCGTTTTGCCTTTTAGCCCCACGGTGGATGTGCACGGCGCTGGTCAGGCGAGCGTTCAGGGCCGGGTCGTCCACCGGGTCGCGGGTATAGTCGCGGAAGGGCCCGGCCAGGTTGGCCACCGCCCCCTGGAGGCTCAGGGTAGACCCCATCAGCTCGAGCCGAACCACCGCCAAAGCCGGGGTGTTGGCCGGGTTGGGCACCACCTCGGCCCCGCTCAGCACCACCGCCCGTACCAGGCCGGCCCCTCCTTGGGCGCTTCCCAGGCCCAGGGCGACCAGGCTGGCCCCCAGACCTCCTATAAACCTTCTACGCTCCAAGGCAGCCCTCCTCTACTTCCGGATGAAGCCCTGCACGGCCTGGGTGGCCTGCTGGGGGGTGATGGAGACCGCGAAGGCCCGGCCCACCGGGGTCTGGGGGCCCTCCACCCGCCCGCCCAGGCTCAGCACCGCGTCGCGCAGCAGGGCCAGGTGGGCCTCCTCGTTCATGGCGATGCTGGCCGCCGCGGAGAGCACCGCTTTGTTTTGGATGAGGGGGATGGCCCCCAGGTAGGCCCCGGTGAAGGCGGTCTCGAGGGCCACCAGGGTTTCCAGCACCTTGAGGCGGTTGGCCGAGTTGAACTGCAGCTCGCCGTAGGTGAACTGGGGCCGGGCCACGGGCATGGCGCCAAAGGGGCCCCGGATGGTGTCGGTGAGGGCCTTGACATGGGCCTCCTCGTGCTTGAGGGCCTCCGCCAGGTAATCCCGGATCTCGCCCGGGAAGCCCACCGTCAGGGCCCGGGTGTAGGCGTCGGTGGCCAGGTACTCGGCGGTGAGGGCCAGGTTGAGCACATCCAGGTCGCTCACCCCCTGCGACTGGGCCAAGGCCCGGCCCACCAGGCTGTGGGCCAGGGCCGCCGAGACGCCGGCGGCGGTCAAGACCTGCACGAACTTCCTACGGGCCGGGTTTTGGGGTTGCTTTTCCATTTTGCACCTCCGCCCTGCTGTTCGCAGGCGGAGGGGCATTTGGATTAAGGGGTGGATTGGGGCAGGCCCAGCAGGGTGGTGGGCGCCGGGCTGCCGCCGGGGGGCTCGAGGGAAACCGCCAGGGCCTGGGCCTCGGGGGGAAGGCGCAGGCTCTTGATGGGGGTGCGGAAGGTAGGAAGGGGCAGCGGGCGGCCCTGGGCCAGCCCCCAGGCCTGGAAGACCTGGCCTTGGGGGGGCCAGCGGTCCAGGAGCACCAAGGCGGCCCGATCCCTGCGCAAGATGGCCCGCCCCACCAACTCGCCTTTGGGACTGGCCAGGGTGACCACCTGGGTCTGGGGGTCGCGCAGCGCGAGCAGCCAGTGGGCGCTCCAGCCGCCGGTGTAGCCCAAGCCCAGCAAAAGGAGCAGCGCCGCGGCCCGGGCCAGCCAGACCGAAAGGCCGCGCCGCCGAGGGGGCCGCAGGCGGGCCATGACCTTCTCCTCCAGGCCGGGCGGTACCGGGGCCGGGGGCACCAGGCTGGCCAGGTCGGCAGCGGTCTCCTGCAGCGCGCGGGCCTCGGCCCAAAGCTCCGGGTAGCGCGCCAGGGCGGCCTCGAGCCGCGCCCGTTCCTCGGGGTTTAGCGCCCCCAGGGCGTACAGCGGCAGAAGTTCGCGCACCTCCTCAGGCTTCACGCAGCACCCCCTTGAGCCGCGCAAGCGCCCGCCGGGCCCGGGTCTTCAGGGTACCCAGGGGAACGCCCAGCTTTAGCGCGGCCTCCTGGTGGGCGTAGCCCTGGTAGAACAGCACCTCAATGACCTCCCGTTCCTCCTCGGAGAGCTGGGCCAGGGCCTGTTTGAGCCGGATGCGGTTCAGATGGCCCTCTTCGTCTAGCCCAGCACCCGGTAGGTCAAAGGCCTCGGCCTCCTCCTCGGCCTCGAGGGGTTTGGGGCGAGCCTCCAGGCGGCGGATATGGTCTACCGCGGTGTGGTGGGCGATGGCCAGGAGCCAGGCCCGGGCCGAGGCCCGCCGGGGGTCAAAGGCGCGCGCGTTTTGCCAGACCTTGCTGAAGGCTTCCTGCACCACATCCTCCTGGCTGGCCGAGTCTAGGCCCATGCGCCGGGCCAGCCCCAAAAAGGCCCCCGCGTAACGGCGAAAGAGCTGCTGCAAGGCGGATTCCTCACCACGCCCCACCAGGGCCAGCAGCACTTCGTCGGAGAAGGCCTCGAGGCTCATGCTCGGCCTATGCTAGCATACGCAAAAAGCCAGTGCTTTGGTTTTCCGACCACCCCGGCCTGCTAGAATACTTTTCGTGAGGCGAGTTTTCTCCGGCTTTCAGCCCACCGGCGACCTGCACATCGGCAACTACCTGGGCGCGATGGTCAACTACATCGCCCTGGGCGAGCAGCTCGGCCAGGACGCCATTTACTGCATTGTGGACTACCACGCCCCCACCAACCCGGCAGCCTACGACAAGGATCTGCTGGCCCAGCGCACTTTCGACGCGGCCCTGGTGAACATGGCGGCGGGCCTAGACCCCAACAAGGTAATCCTCTTCGTGCAGTCGCACGTGCCCGAACACACCGAGCTGGCCTGGGTTTTTTCCACCCAGACCCCCTACGGCGACCTGACCCGTATGACCCAATTCAAGGACAAAGCTGCCAAGCTCGAGTCGGTTCCGGCGGGGCTGCTCATGTACCCGGTGCTGATGGCCGCCGATATCCTCCTCTACAAAGCCGATACGGTCCCCGTTGGCGAGGATCAGCTTCAACACCTCGAGCTCACCCGCGAAATTGCCCGGCGCTGGAACCAGCGGTACGGGGAGACCTTTCCTGAGCCCGAGGCCTACTTGAACCCCCATGCCCCCCGCGTCCCTGGTATAGACGGCAAGGCCAAAATGTCCAAGAGTGTGGGCAACACCATCGGGCTTCTGGAGGATGAGAAGAGCATCTGGGAGAAAATCCGGGCCATGCCCGACGACCCCGCGCGCATCCGCCTCTCTGACCCCGGCGACCCCGAGCGCAGCGTGGTCTTCAAGTTTTTGCAGTACTTCGCCCCGCCCGAGCTGGTGCAGGTGCTCAAGGAGGAGTACCGCCGCCGGGGTATTGGAACCTTTGTGGTCAAGCAGCTCCTGATGCAGGAAATGATGAAAACCCTGCGGCCCATCCGCGAGCGGGCCCTGGAGCTTCGGGCCCACCCCGAGCGGGTTATGGGTGCCCTCGAGGAGGGCGCTGCCAAGGCCCGCCGCATTGCCCAGGCCACCATGGAGGAGGTGCGGGAGAAGTTCGGGTTGCTCCATCCCAAAGGGCGCCGCTTATTGCAGCCCCTTAGCCCATGATCACCCTCTGCTTTGAGGGGTTCAGTGGCACCCCTAAGGAGCTGGCCGAGCGGGTCCGCAGAGGGCAAATTGATGCGCGTGACCTGCCGGTGCTGGTGCTTACCGAGCAGGCCCTGGCCCAGGTGACCGACCTGGGGCTTTCTGAGCGGAGCGAGCTGCTGCCAACGCTTGTAGAGCTGCTGCTTTACAAGCTGCGGGCCTTTGCGCCGAGGCCAGAGCCAGAACCCCCCCTCCCCGAGGAAGAGGCCTTTGAGGGCGGTTTACCGGGTTTTTTGGAGACCCTGGTGCTTCTGGAAGAGGCCATCGGTTTCCTCGAGCAGCGGGCCCGTGAGCGGGCCCGGGTGCTTCCGGTGCCCCCCTCGCCCCTGCCCAAAGACCGCCGGGTGCGCCCGCTGCCGGTGGGCCTTCTCCTGGAGGCTGCCAGGCCCCTGGCCCGCCGGGTGGAGCTTCGTCTGGAACCCGAAACCTTTGGCCTGAAGGAGGCCTGGGAGCGCCTGCTGAGGTTTTTGCAAGGGGTGGGGCGGGCGCTTTTTGGCCGGCTGCCCTTTCTGGGCTGGGGTGAGCAGACGGTGGCCTTTGCTGCGCTTTTAGAGGCCAAGAAGCAGGGGCGGGTGGAACTGCGGCAGGCGGAGAACTTTGGGCCCCTCGAGGTTGAACTCCGAGAAGGCCCTTGAAGGGGCTACTTCGGAATCGGGACGTCGGCGTGAAGCTTCATTTTGTCGTCAAGGGTCTCTACCTGTATAGAGATGCCTTCCTCTTCCGGAAAGTAGCGCTTGAGCACGTTCAGCAGGTCTTGCTTGAGCTGTTCTACCAGCCCCGGGGAGAGGTGGGCCCGGTCGTAGGCCAGCACCAACTTGAGCCGCTCCTTTAGCTGCTCTTTGCTGCTCTTTCCGCCAAAAGGCCACCAGCCCATCACCTACCTCCGAACAAGCGGCGCAGCGCCCCTAGGAACCCCGGGTTGTCGTTGAGAGCGGTAAAGGGTACCTCTTCCCCCCGCACCCGCTGGGCGATTTCCAAAAAGGCCCGGCCCGCTGGGGAACCGTTTTTGAGCACCAGGGGCTCGCCCTGGTTGGAGGCGATGAGCACCCCGTCGTCTTCGGGTACAATTCCGATGGGCTTGATGCCCAGGATTTCCACCACGTCCTCTACCGAGAGCATATCCCCCCGCTGCACCATCTTGGGGCGGATGCGGTTGATGACCAGGTAGTTCTCCCGCACCTCGCGGGCCTCCAAAAGGCCGATGATTCGGTCGGCGTCACGCACGCTCGAGACCTCCGGGTTCACCACCACCAAGGCCCCCTCCGCGGGGGTCGCGGCGGTCTGGAAGCCCTTTTCAATCCCGGCGGGGGAGTCTATCAGCACGCGGTCAAAGCCCTCCTCCTCCAGCAGGGCCCGCACTATCTGGCGAAACCGCTCCGGGTCCAGCGACTCTTTGTCCTTGGTTTGCGATGCGGGCAGAAGGGCTAGCCCTTCTATGCGCTTATCCCGGATTAGGGCTTGCCGGAGCTTGCAACGCCCTTCAATGACGTCAATCAGGTCGTAGACCACCCGGCCCTCAAGGCCCATCACCACGTCCAGGTTGCGCAACCCCACGTCCACATCCACCACCGCCACCTTCTCGCCCAGCCGGGCCAGGGCTGCGCCCACATTGGCGGTGGTGGTGGTTTTGCCCACCCCCCCTTTCCCCGAGGTCACCACAATTGCTCGAGCGTTCACAATAAGTCCTCCAAAAACCACCTGGCTCAGGGCCTATAAGCTCGCCCCTAGTATACGGGGGGGTAAAAGGGCTTGTCAGCTTAGGCTTAAGCCCTAAGCCCGCTGGGAGGTTTGGATTAGCCCTCCACCTTTTGCCGCTCTTTGAGGGCGGCTTCCCGCAGCTCCCGTCGGAGCACCTTGCCTACTGCGCTCTTGGGCAGTTCACTCCGAAACTCGTAGATGCGGGGCACCTTGTAGGCAGCCAGGTTCTCCCGACAGTGCTTGTCCAGCTCCTCTTGGGTTAGGGTAACCCCCGGTTTGGGGACGATGAAAGCAGCCACGGTTTCGCCTCGGTAGGGGTCGGGCAGGCCCACTACCGCTGCTTCGGCCACCTTGGGGTGCGTAAACAGGACCTCCTCCACCTCCCGCGGGTAGATGTTGTACCCCCCCGCGATAATCATGTCCTTCTTGCGGTCCACAATGTAGAAGTAGCCATCCTCGTCCATTCGAGCCATGTCGCCGGTGAGCAGCCAGTCAATTTTGATGGCCTTTTGGGTTTCCTCGGGGCGCTGCCAGTAGCCCAGCATCACATTGGGCCCCCGCACGGCCAGTTCGCCCACCTCGCCGGGAGGAAGCTCGTTTAGGTTCTCGTCTAGAATTTTGGCGTCAATCCCAGGCATGGGGATGCCGATGCTGCCCATCTTGCGCTGGCCTGAAAGGGGGTTGCAGTGGGTGCAGGGGGCGGCCTCGGTCAGGCCGTATCCCTCCACCAGCTTGCCGCCGGTAAGCTCCTCAAACTTCTTGGCCACCTCCACGGGCAGGGCGGCTGAGCCCGAGATGCAGACCTTTACTGTTCCTACCTTGCGCTTTTCAATGCCAGGAAAGTTGATAAAGCCGATGTAGAGGGTGGGCACCCCGGGAAAGTGGGTCACGCCGTGCTTTTCAATGGCCTCAATGCAGGGCTTAACCTCTGGCCGGGGCAGCAGGACCAGCTTGTACCCTGCGGCCAGCCCATAGTTCATGGCCACGGTCATCCCGTAGACGTGGAAAAAGGGGATGGCCCCCAGCATTACCCCCTTGCCCTCCAGCTCCTTTACCTCGTCCCCGCCCCAGGCCAGGCTTTGGTAGGTGTTGGCCACCAGGTTGCGGTGGGTCAGCATGGCCCCCTTGGAGACCCCGGTGGTGCCCCCGGTGTACTGCAAAAGGGCCACCTCATCGGGCTTGGCGGGGTAAGGCTGGTCGGTGGGGGTGGCGGCGCGCAGGGCTTTTTTGAAGTCCAGCCGCTTAGGGTGCTGGGGCAGCTTGACCCAGCGCCCCTCCCGGCGGGCCTTTAGGGGAAAGAGCAGGTTTTTGGGGAAGGGCAGGTAGTCTTGTATGCCGGTGGTGAAGACCCGCTTGACCGGGACTTCCTGCTCGATCTCCGCGTAGCGGGGCCAGAGCATGTCCAGGATTACGAGGGTTTCTGCCCCAGAGTCGCTAAGCTGGTGCCGCAGCTCGCGGGGGGTGTAAAGAGGGTTCACGTTCACGCAGACCCCTCCTGCTGCCAGGGTTCCGTAGAAGGCGATGACGAACTGGGGGGAGTTGGGCAGCATGATGGCTACCCGGTCGCCAGGCTGAACCCCTTGGGCCCGAAGGGCCCCGGCAAAACGCAGGACCGACTCCCAGAGCTGGCGGTAGCCCATCGTGTACCCCAGGAATTCCAGGGCCACGTGGTCCGGGTATTTCTGTGCGCTTCCCTCCAGGAGCTTCCAAAGGGGTATCTCAGGGACCTGCACATCGGCTGGGACACCTTTGTCGTAGTGTTTTAGCCAAGGCTTGTTCATAACCAAACTCCTTATCGTTTGCTCCAAGTCTAGCAAAATTTGTACTTAGTTCAACCCGCGGGGCACCAAGGTGGTTGACGCGGGGCTGCGGGAGTGTTTGACTAGGGGCCATGAACCTTAAGGAAGCCATCGCCGAGATCACGCCGAGCCTGCTCGCCATGCGCCGAGAATTTCACCGCTATCCGGAGTTGGCCTTCCAGGAGTTGCGGACCAGCGCTAAGCTGGCAGAGTTTTTGGAAGGGTTAGGGCTCGAGGTCACCCGAGGGGTTGCCGGAACCGGGGTGGTGGCCCGCTTGAGGGGGGCGCGCCCTGGTAAGACCGTCCTGGTGAGGGCCGATATGGACGCCCTACCCATCCAGGAGGCCTCTGGGGTGCCCTTTAGCTCCGAGAACCCGGGGGTCATGCACGCTTGTGGCCACGACGGGCACGCTGCGATTGTCGCCCATGTGGCTGCGGTGTTGGCCCGGTGGCGAAAGGACCTGGAGGGTGAGGTGCGCTTCGTCTTCCAGCCCGCCGAGGAGATCGTGGCGGGGGCCAGGCCCATGGTGGAGGCGGGGGTGCTGGAG
>NZ_QWKZ01000077.1 GCF_003574085.1 Meiothermus luteus
GGTATGGGGTGGGTCGGGGGCTCATCCTACAGGGCAGCACGGGTCTGCCCTTGAGCCCTTTGGGGGTTGACACTGGGCTGGACGTTGAGGCCATTGTGCCTACCAGCTTTGACAACCTCGAGCTTTGGGCCCTTTTTAAGCTCAACCTTTTCCCAGCCCTCGTGGTGGCCGACCTTCCGCTTTCGGCAGGGCTGGCTCTGGACCTAAGCTACAACACCCAAGGCCGCTTGCTGGGGCTGCACCTTGGGCCTATTGCCAGCCTGGAGATTCCGGGAGGGGCCCTTTCGGGGTACGTGGGCCTAGGCTACGAGGGAGGCTTCAACCTGGCCTATGGCCTGGGGGGACGGTTGTACCTGGAGCCAATCGCCTTGGAGGTTGGCCTGTCCGACCGCTACCCCTTTAAGGTGGCCGTGGTCTACCTTTGGTAGGGCCTCGTGGGGCCTTGTGGCCGCCCAGGAAGCCTGGGCGGCTTTATTTGCCCATGTACACCTGGCCTAAAGCGTAAGCCACTGACAGAGCCTTTTCGTAGTGCATCCGAAGCGGCCCCAGCAAAGAGAGTTCCCCCACCCGGTCGCTCAACCCAATCCCAGCCTGCACCAGTGAGATGCCCTCCTCCTCCCCCACCCGGATGTTCATGCCGCCCGGTGGGGTGAAGGTGGTGTCGCTGGGGGCCTCAAAAACGGTGATGGCCTGGCGCAGGAAGGCCGGGTTCTGCGCCTCGGGCTCACTCAACAGCAGGGCCATACCCTCGCGGTACTCCTCTGGGCTGCCCTGGGCAAAGGCCCGCGCCACCGACTCGTAGAGTTCCAGCATGGCCGGGGTGCTGGCCTTGAGGGGCTGGGCGCTGCGGAACAAGCGGCGTTCGGCCTCAGCGAGCTGGGCTTCGGTGGGGGTAAAGGAGAGCTCGAGCCGAGCCTCCCGCACCTTTCCCCCCTCCAAAACCGCCACCGCCAGCACCTGGCCCGGTGTCAGGTTGGAGAGGTGCACCTGTAGGAGCCGGGGGGCCTGCCGGGGTTTGAGCCGGAGCATCGCCGGGTAGCCTGAGAGCTTGGAGGCCACCTGGACCAGAAGGGCCTCACGCCGCGCCCCTGCGCCCTCCAGCACCTGGGCCAGCTTGTCCAGGGTGGTCTGGGGTAGGGGTTGGGGCGGAAGTTTGGAGAGGGCGTAGTGGCGAAAACCGGCCCGCGTGGGTATGCGCCCAGAAGAGGCGTGGGGCTTGCTGATGAAGCCCTGCTGCTCGAGCTCAATGAGCTCGTAGCGCACGGTGGCGGGCGACAACGAAAGGCGCTCCGCTAGTGTCCCCGAGGCCACCGGGGCCCGGGTCTCAATGTATCGGTCCACCAGCAGATGCAAGATGCGCCGCTGCCGCTCGGTCATCCCTTCGCCCAGTTTAGGCCCAAATCCCCTTTGGGGGTAGGATGAGCGGCACAAACCTCGGGCTGTTTTTGTTGGTACGTTTTGCAATATTTTGACTTTGAAAACACATTACTTTTATCTATTCTGGAAGAGTGTATCACTATATTACAACATATGAGCAATAAGTTATTGACATTTTGCAAAAATGCGGGTAGCCTCAGACCCAGGAGGTGAAGGGTTGATGAAAAACCTTCGACTGCCCTTATTCCTGCTGGGGTCGCTGGGGGGCCTGGCGCTGGCCGAGGACCCTGCGATGAGCGCTGCGGATACCGCTTGGATGCTGACGGCAACGGGGTTGGTGTTGCTGATGACCCCTGCCCTGGCTTTCTTCTACGGGGGGTTGGTGCGCTCCAAGAACGTTCTCAACACCATGATGATGAGCTTCTCGGCCCTGGGGTTCGTGGGGGTGGCCTGGGCCCTTCTGGGCTACACCCTGGCCCTCTCAGGGGAGGGCAACTTCATCGGTGACCTGCGGTACGCCCTGTTGAGCAACGTGGGCCTTGAGAATAAAGGGGCCATTGCCTCCATCACCATCCCCCACCTGCTTTGGATGGTCTTCCAGGGTACCTTCGCCATCATCACCGCGGCCCTGGTCTCAGGGGCAATTGTGGAGCGGATGCGCTTTCCAGCCTTCTTGCTCTTCATCACCCTCTGGAGCCTGGTGGTCTATGCTCCCATCGCCAAGTGGGTCTGGGGGGGCGGTTTTCTGGCCGACCTAGGGGCCTGGGACTTTGCCGGGGGTACGGTGGTGCACATCAACGCGGGCATCGCGGCCTTGGTCGCGGCGCTCGTGCTGGGGCCGCGCAAGGACTTTGGCCGCCAGGCTATCCTGCCCCACAATGTGCCCTTTGTGCTGCTGGGGGCAGCCTTCTTGTGGCTTGGCTGGTTTGGTTTCAACGCGGGCAGCGCCTGGGCCGCGAACGCCACCGCTGGGCTGGCCCTGGCCAACACCATCTTGGCCCCGGCGGCTACCCTGGTGGTCTGGTCGCTTCTGGAGCTGTCCCGCACCGGCCGGGTTACGGCGGTAGGCCTGGCCACGGCGATTGTGGTGGGCCTGGTGGTCATCACCCCCGCGGCGGCCTTTGTCGCCCCCATCTACGCGCTGGCCATGGGGGCGCTTGGGGCCTTCCCCAGCTACTTTGCCCTCCTGTGGCGGGCCAAAAGTGGGCTGGACGATTCCCTGGATGTGTTCGCTGCCCACGGCGTGGCGGGCATGGCCGGTGCGGTCCTGACCGGGGTCTTCGCCCAGGAGTCCGTCAACGGGCTTTTCAATGGCCTCATCGGGGGCAACCCAGCCCAGGTGTTCGTTCAGGCCTTTGCGGTTCTGATTGCGGTGGTCTACAGCGCGGGGATGACCTTTTTGCTGCTCAAGCTGGTGGGGGCCTTGATTCCCCTCAAAGCCTTGCCCAAGGAGGAGGGGCTGGGTATGGATGTTACCCAGCACGGCGAGGAGGCCTACACCAGCGGGGAAGGGGCGATTCTGGTGCGCAGCGAAGCGCCTAGGCCCTCGGCCCAGCCCAAGCCGGTGGGAGGAACCGACTAGGAGGTTGGCATGAAGCTGGTCGTGGCGATTGTCCGCCCGGAGAAGCTAAACGATGTGCTGGAAGCGCTTTTTAGGGCTGAGGTGCGGGGTCTTTCAATCAGCCGGGTGCAGGGACACGGCGGAGAGACCGAGCGGGTAGAGACCTACCGGGGCACCACCGTCAAGATGGAGCTCTCTGAGAAGGTTCGCCTGGAGATTGGGGTTTCCGACCACTTTGTGGAGCCCACGGTGCGGGCTATTCTGGCCTCGGCGCGTACCGGGGAGGTGGGGGACGGCAAGATATTTGTGCTGCCGGTGGAGAAGGTTTACCGCATCCGTACTGGTGAGGAGGATACCGCCGCGGTGACCCCGGTGGGCTGAAGCCTGATGGAAAGGACCCGGTGGGGCTGCCCACCGGGTCTTTCAGTTAATCCAGCGGCTGCGCTGGTAGGGGCAGCGGGCCATCTGGGGGCATTTGCGTCGCCCTTGGCGGAGGGCGGCGGCTTGGGCGGGGTTGAGGGCTTCCCGGCAGACCGGGCAGCGCTCGCGCGCCCCGGGTCGCGGCCCTGGCAACAGGAAGCTTTTTAGGATTCGCAGGAGGAAGTAGGCCACCAGCCCCAGGAGCAATGCTGCCAGCAAGACATCCATCGGATGATTCTAGCACCCCCGAGGCGCCGTTTCACCGGCGTTTCAGACTGAGTTAAGACCCCTTTTGCTACCCTTAGGGGGCCCACGGCAGGCCGGACCCTGCCAAATGTGCCGCCCAATCCTGCGTTCCATCCGCTTCTGCCGTGGGCTAAACCCTGCTAAGGAGTGAGCGGAATGGTAAGAATCTTCAACGCATCGCTTCTGACCATCTTGGCCCTTTTCCTAGCCGCCTGCGGAGGAAGCAGCCCCCCGCCCCCCTCGAGCATCACCCTCACCGTGGACCCCGGGGTCGGCTTTAACGCTGCAGCCTACCAGGTGGGCTCGGGGCCCTGGCAGACCCTGAACCTGAGCGGCAGCCCCCTCACCGGGACCTTCAACCTGAACGGTGAGACCAAGTATGGGGTGGCGGTGCGGTGCAGCAGCCTGGTGGTCCGGGTAATCCAGGCCACCGCCGGTGAGCTGCCCAACCCCAAGCTGGCCTGCAGCGCCAGCGCCCCTTCTACGGTTGCCTTCACCCTGAACCTGAGCGTGGCCTCAAGCCTCTTTGCCTCCGGGGACCAGGTGTGCGTGAACAGCGGCAATTGCCAGCCTGCCGCTGCCAGCATGTCCATTGCCCTGAACCTCACCCCCGGGACCCAGGACCTCCTGGTCACCCTGCAAAACGGCTCCGCTGTGAAGGTGGCCAAGGTGCTCAAAGGGGTGAGCGTGAGCGCCGGGGGCAACCACAGCGCGAGCCTGGGGACCAGCGACCAGCTCCCCGTGGTTAATCTGAGCCTGCCCACGCCCCCGGCCGGCTACACCCTCTCGGGCCCAGGCGTGGGGGTCCTTTACCTAAGCGCAGGTGGAGCCCAGGGTGGGGTGAACGCTTCCCTCACTAGTTACCGGCCGGTGAGCGGCTTCTCTTCGGGGGACCTCTATGGGGCGATAGCCGCGGCGACCGGGAGCAACGCCTCCCTCTCGAGCCTTGAGGCCTTTTCGGGTGGAGCCCCCATCCTGAGCCTGCCCGCTCCTTGGGCCAGCTCGAGCCTCACCGTGAACCAGACCGCCCACCCCAGCGTGAGCGGCCTTTCGCGCAGCGAGGCCGACCTGCGGTGGTACAAGTTGTACCTGCAAATCCCCGCCCAGATCTACTACACCGCTTTCGTGAGCAAAGGCTGGTTGGGAAGCACCACCACCTACGCCCTGCCTGACCTCTCGAGCCCCTTGGGTTACGTCGCCCCGAGCAGTGGTTCGGGGAGCTTTGAGCTAAGCGCGTTTTTCAGCAACAAGGCTGCTTTGGCCCTGGGCCCCGGGACGACCAGCCCGCAGGCGGGGGACTACCTCCGGGAGGCCAAGGTCTCCACCTCTTCCTTCAGCTTGGGGGGCGGCTCGATTAGCCTGCCCTAACCGTCGAGCGGGCGCGGGGGCCTAGGCCTCCGGGCCTAGGCCTGTCCGGTTGCGAAGACCTTCCCGATGACCTCTTCCAAGGCCGGTTCGCGCACCTCGAGGTCGTCCAGAGGAAGTTCCCCCAGCAGCTGGCTGACCCGGGCCACGAGCTGCTCGCGCTGGATGAGCAGCCGGGCCTCCCGCCCCTCCAGGCTTCTGAGTTCCCCGTACCGCTCGAGCCGATCCTGTTCCATAGGCACAGCGAGCTTTAGGTAAACCTCCCGGTAGGGGGCAAAGCGTTCCAACAGCCCTGAAAGGGCCCCATCGTAGAACAAGCGTCCTTGGTGAATCACCAGGACCCGCTCGCATAAGGCAGTGATATCGGCCATGTAATGGCTGGTCAGGAGGATGGTGGCCCGGTAACGCCGGTTGTACTCCAGCAGGAATTCCCGCACCGCGACTTGGGCGTTCACGTCCAGCCCCAAGGTGGGCTCGTCTAGGAATAAGACCTGGGGGTGGTGCAGCAGGGCTGCGAGGAGCTCGGCCTTCATCCGCTCGCCTAGGCTCAGCTTGCGCACCGGCTGGTGGAGTTTGTCGGTTAGGCCCAGCATCTCGCTCAGCTCCCCCACCCGCCTCCTGAACTCGGCCTCGGGGATTTCGTAGACCGCGGCATTTACCCGAAAGCTCTCAGCCGCCGGCAGGTCCCAGATGAGCTGCTGCTTGTTCCCCATCACCAAGGTAATCTTGCGCAAAAAGGTGTACTCCCGCCGGAATGGCTCGTGCCCGGCCACCTCCACCCGGCCCTCGCTGGGGTGGATGAGACCCGAGAGGAGCTTTAGGGTGGTGGTCTTTCCAGCCCCGTTGGGACCTAGAAAACCCACCACCTCTCCAGGCTCAATCCGAAAGGAAACCTGCCGCACCGCCTCCACATGCCGGTACCGGCGGCGAAAAAAGTGCTGCAGCGTGCCCACAAAACCCGGCTCCTTGAGGGCCACCGGGTAGCGTTTGGACAGATTTTCAGCCCAGATTTGGCTCACCCGAATAAGTATAGCCGGGAGAACAGCCCCCTTACTCCGCGGGGGCATAATTTGGGTTCATGTTCCGCGAGCTGCGCAACGAATACACCCGAGGAACCCTGAGCGAGGCCGAGGCCCACCCCGACCCCTTCCGGCAGCTCGAGCGGTGGCTGGCCGAGGCCATTGAGGCCGGGCTGTACGAACCCCACGGGATGACCCTCTCCACGGTGGGCCCCCAGGGGCGGCCGAGCAGCCGGGTCGTGCTGTTGCGGGAGATGGACCAGGAGGGCTTGGTCTTCTACACCAATTACGAAAGCCGCAAGGGCCAGGAGCTGGCCCAGAACCCCTGGGCCTGCCTCAACTTCTGGTGGCCTCCCCTGGAGCGCCAGGTGCGGGTGGAAGGGCAGGTGGAGCGGCTGCCGCCTGAGCGCTCCGACCGTTACTTCGCCAGCCGCCCCTACGAGAGCCAGCTTGGGGCTTGGGCCAGCCCGCAAAGCCAGGTGCTGCCCAGCCGGGAGGTACTGGAGGCCCGGCTGGCCGATTACCGGGCGCGCTTCCCGAAGGAGGTGCCCCGGCCCCCCCACTGGGGGGGATACTGCCTGAGGCCCGACTACTTTGAGTTCTGGCAGGGCCGGCCCAGCCGGCTGCACGACCGGCTGGCCTACCGGCTGGCCCCGGGGGGCTGGCGGATTGAGCGGCTGGCCCCTTGACTAGGACACCCGCAGCAGATATAGCACCTCTTCATCGGAGACCTGGGGGAAGCGCTCGTACCACAGGCCCACCGCACGAAAGTCGGGAGGGGCCTTCAAGCAGACCACCGTGTCGGCCAGGGCCTCCATCTCCCGCAGCGCCTCGGGAGGGGCCACCGGGACCGCCACCACCAGCCGGGCAGGCCTCTGGGCTCGAGCAGCGGCGATGGCGGCCTTCATGGTGGCCCCGGTGGCCAGCCCATCATCTACTAGAAGGACCACCTTTCCCCCAAGCTCGGGGGGCGGCCTCTCCCCCCGGTAGAACCTCTCGCGCCGCAGAAGCTCCTGGGTTTCGCGTGCTTCCACCTGCGCTATGGCCTCGGCGGGAATGCCCAGCCCCCGGATGACCTCCTCGTTGAGCACCCGTCCCCCACCCGCGGCGATGGCCCCTAGGGCCAGCTCCTCGTGGCCGGGGACGCCTAGCTTGCGCACCACCCAGACATCCAGGGGCGCGCCCAGCCTCTGGGCAATCGGATGGGCCACCAGAACCCCACCCCGGGGCAGGGCGAAGACCAGAACCTGGGGCTCGCGGCCGTACCCCAGCGCCACCAACCGCTCGGCCAAACGCTCCCCAGCCTGCTGGCGATCCCGGAAGCGGTCCACAGGGGCATTCTATGCCAGCATCACGTCAGAGGACGCCGTAGTTGTAGGTTTCGTTGCGCCCGTTTTTGTCCACAATGGCCCACCAACGATGCTCGGACAGGGTGGGCATATGGAGTAAAAACACCCAGAACTTTTCGGGATTCTCTCCCCCATCAGGCTGCAAGGGGCTTTCGGGGGTGATCAGGGTGAGCTGGGAATC
Organism: Meiothermus luteus; assembly: GCF_003574085.1. Classification (GTDB taxonomy): domain Bacteria; phylum Deinococcota; class Deinococci; order Deinococcales; family Thermaceae; genus Meiothermus; species Meiothermus luteus. The sequence goes on from NZ_QWKZ01000077.1 coordinate 7,519, forward strand.
GCCGGCGTTCATGAAGTCCCGAACGGCGTTTTGAAGCTCTTCTGGGTCGGGCTCCTCGGAAAGGTCGTAGGCCGAAGGGTCGGCCTCAATCAGGCCCAGCGGGCTTTGCTCGTCGCTGCCATCCTCAATGAAGCTGCGGATGGCGGCCTCCAGCGCCTCGAGGAAGCCGTCCTCGTCGGCTATTTGGGCGGGTACCTCCACGCTCAAGTCGGGCACCTCGAGCGCCTTTAGCAAGGACTCTATGCGCTGCTGTAGGGCCATAGTGGTCGCTGGATTACATAACCACAAACGCCGGCCCTGGTCAAGCCACCTTTCAGCCGGCCTTGGCCGCTTTGAAGCGCTCAATGCAGGCCTTGACCTCGGCCAGCGCAGCGGCCTTGTCCTTCCAGCCGGAAACCTTGACCCACTTGCCCTTGTGGGCCTCCAGGGCCTTGTAGGTCTCAAAGAAGTTCTGGATTTCCTGTTTGTGGGCGGTGGGCAGGTCGCCGAGGTCTTGGATGTGATCCCAGCGCGGGTCTTCGGCCACCACCCCGATAATCTTGGCGTCGCCGCCTTTTTCGTCCTGCATGTCCACCATGCCAATAATCCGCACATCCACCACCACCCCCGGCAACAGGGGGTAGGTGGAGAGGATGATGCCGTCCAGGGGGTCGCCGTCCTCGGCCAGGGTGGAGGGGATGAAGCCGTAGTCGCCCGGATAGAACTGGGCCGTGGGGAGTACCCGGTCGAGCTTGACGGCCTCGAGGTCGGGGTCGTACTCGTACTTGTTGGAAGAGCCACGCGGTACTTCGATCACCATATGGACAATTTCGGGGGCCCTTTTACCAACCGGCAGGTTCTTGAGGTTCGCCATAGCGCCCCTATTCTGCCATAAAGCCGGCGGTGGAGTTTGCCCAGGCGGGGGGTTTTGGGTGGCGAACCGCGCTCAAGGCTTCCCTCGGGGGCCCGGCTGAGGGAAAATAGCCCGAAGGGCGCTTTGTCTATGGGCAACCCTTGGGTCTACGTTGCAACCACCGCGGTTCTGGCCTGGTGTGCAGGCTCGGCCCAGTCCCTCACCTTCGGGCTCTACGCTCGTCTGCCCGACTCCCCAACGCTCACCCTCGAGGCCACCCTGCCGCTGGGGGCGTTTGACCTGGAGGCCCGCCTGCAGCGCGATGCGCTGGGGCTGGGGCTGGGCAGTTCACTGGAGTTCAGCGCCCTGGGACGCCTGAGCTATGGCGCGCGAGCCAGCCTGGGGTTCGCGGGCTGGGGGGTTGAGGGCCGCATCGGCGGAACCTTCGGGCCGGTGGCGGCCAGCCTGGAGACAGGCTACAGCAGCGCCCTGCGCTCCCAGTTGTGGGTGGGCGACGAGGCCGAAGGGGGACTCAAAGTGGGGCTGGGCGGACGCTACCGCTTGAGCCCAAGGGAGACTTTGGGCCTGGGGCTGGGCTTCAAACGCAACCTGGCCGGCCTCGCTAGTGGCCTAGGCGAACTCAGCTATGCCTTGCGCCAGGAGCAAACCTACACCTTCGGGCTGGGGGTGGATGATTCACGCCTGTACGGCATTCTAGGCTGGCGGGGTGAGCTAGACGAGGCCGGGACGCTGCTCGAGGCCACCCTGCGGGTCGGGCAGCTCTGGCGGCTCGAGGCAGCCCTCACCGCGCCCCTGGACGAGGAACTCGACAATCTTAAGCTGCGCCTAACCGCAGCCTACCCCTGGGCAGCTACCCTGGGGCTGGAGGCCTACGGCTTCCGCGCCGATGCAAGCTACGACGGTGGGTTTTCGCTATGGCTACGCTACACGCTCAGTTTTGGAGGCAATGAATGAAGAAGTGGTTGGCAATCGCCCTCTTATCCCTTGGCCTGGTGGCGGCCCAGAGCATCGCCGAGATTACCCGCCAGGTGCAGGCCAACCTGGAGCGCGCGCCCTGGGAGGCCACCCTCACCGGCAAGGTGCAGCTCCCCGACGGCAGCACCCAGGAGGCCGAGTTCCGGCTTCAGGTGATTCCGGGCAAAGAGCAACTGGCCCGGGTGGAGTTCAAAAAGCCCGCCGCCCTCGAGGGCAACTTTGTGGTGATCTCGGACAAGGAGGTCTGGAACTACCTGTTCCTGACCAACCAGCTCATCATCCAGCCTCGAGCCAAGGGCCGCGTGGAGGGCCTGGGGATCAACCTGACCGACCTGGGCGACTTTGAGCAGCTCTCCGAGCGGGTTGCGCTCAGGCTGCTGGGCGAGCAAACCACCCCCGCCGGGGCCGCCTGGCGCATTGGCGGGGTTCCCAAGGACCCCTCGCTGGGCTTTGCCAGCATGGAAATCCTGGTGCTCAAGGCCGACCCCCGCCCCCTGGCCATCACCCTGCGCGACAGCAGCAACAGGGTGCTGGCCGACCTCAGCTTCAGCAGCTTTCGCCGGGCCAACCTAACCCCCCAGGCCCTGCGCAAGCGCCCCGCCGATGCCGAGGTGCTCCGGCGCAACTAGGCTGGGGCCTCCTCAGACCATGTCTGGGAGCAGTTGTTGCAGGGTTTCTTCCTTGACCTCCGATAGGGTGTCCTTTATTTTTTGCCGGGCCACGGTCTTGAGGGTGTCCATGAGGGTAGAGGGGGAGAGGCCCTCGTTCCTGAGGGTAATTTTCTGCTCGGAGAGCGGTGCTCCTTCGGGCTCGCAGAGGAACAGTCCGGCCGAGATGAAGCTGAGTAGCCCCAGCTTGGCGGCCTCCGACGATACAGCGCCGCTTAGCCCGTTGACGATGCTCTCTATGGCTGTGCCAAGGTCAACCCCCCGGATGGGGTTTTGGGCAATCCAGCTCGAGATGGTGTAAAGGTCCCTCGGCGATGGGAGGCGGAGAATTGGGTTCCCCGTCGCCAGGATGGAGCGGTAGGTATCAACGGAGTGTCGGTTTTTGAGGTCCATGTCGGGGAGCAGCTCCATCTCGCCGCGAACCGAGCCGCGGGCGACGACGACCACCTGCGACCCCGGGAGGCGGGCCACGCACAGCTCCGACTCTTTGCAGACGAACTGCATGTACTCAACGAACTTGGTGAACCCGAACTTAATTGGCTGAAACCCGGGAACCGCGTACCTAACGGCCTCCTGAACCACCGACAGGTTTATCCCATTTTTCATCAAGTCGGCCCGGCTTGCCGTGTCCTTTGTGTACCACTCAAGGATCTCCTTTGTCTTGGCCACCGCCGCTTCTAGGGTGAGCGTGGAAGCCTTTTTCACCTGTCGGGCCAGGCGGACGTTGCGGGGGTCGGTGACCTCGGCCTGGGCCGAGGGAAGGGTTTGCGGCGCCGGGCGCTCCTGGCGCTCTTCTTCCTCTGGGTCAGGTATCCAGACGAAAGCGTCGCAGACCGCTTGGAAGGTGCTGCTCGCGGACGACCTGTAGGCGCAGCCGATGACGGTCTTGCCGTATTCGTGGAGTTTCTTTGCCAGCGACGCAAAGCCTCCATCGCCAGAGACGATCACGAACACCTCCAGCGCCGGGCGCACGTGGGCCAGGTCCACCGCGTCGATGGCGAGCTGGATGTCCGCAGCGTTCTTCTTCGGCTCTCTGGAAAACCCGAAGACCTGGATGGGGTCAATCCCCAGCTCGTTGATTTCTCCCCTCATGATGGCAAGGCGGGGGTCGCTCCAGTTGGCGTAGGCCCGCTGCACGGCAATCTGGCCTATCTTTTCCGTTCGCCTTATCTCCTCGAGAATCTGGCTGAGGGATAGGTTCACAATCATCCGTTGGGAGAAGCTGTACCCCTTTAGGAGGTTCTCAATGTCGTAGAAGATGGCGGTGTTGAAGCGGACGGTGTTTTCCTTCATCGTGGGGCCCTCTTTCTGGGGATTGCCGCTCTGGCTGAGCGGGTTTTCCCGGCAGATTTTAGCCGTTCTGGGCGACATATGCACCAATGGGTCCACGCGCTCGGGCAGCCCAGGGTGGTCTTGAAGACCTTGGGAAGGACCTAGACCCTGTAGACTCTTTCCCATGCGCCGGGCCCGGCTTATAGGACTCCTCTACCTCAACCTGGCCACCTTGTTCTGGGGCAGCACCTTCGTCATGGTCAAGGATAGCCTGGCGACGCTCGAGCCCGGCCAGATTAACTTTGCCCGCTTCAGCGTGGCCACCCTGTTTTTCCTCCCCTTTCTTCTGGGCCAGAACAGGGCGCTTTGGTGGGCCGGCCTGGAGCTGGGGGCCTGGCTCTTCGCCGCCTACCTGACCCAGACCGTTGGGCTGCAGTACACCACCGCCAGCCGCAGCGCCTTCATCACTACCTTGTACGTGGTGGCCCTACCCCTGTTTATGGGGCTTTTGGGCCGCCGCCTACAGTGGCCAATCTGGGTGGGAGCGGGCTTGGCCATCCTGGGGGTGGGGCTGCTCTCCTACGACGGCTCCCCCCCCAACCTGGGGGACCTGTGGACCCTGGGCACCGCGCTTTGCTTCACCTTCTACATCTGGCGGATGGAAAGCCACACCCAGCGTTTTCCCGCCTTGCCTCTGACCGGTGTGCAGATGCTCACGGTGGCGGTGGGCTCGGGGCTTTGGACGCTTTTTGAAAGGCCCACCTGGGATTTTGAGGGCTTCCCCTACGCCTCCATCCTGTACCTAGGGGTGGTGGCCTCGGCGCTGTGCATATGGTTGCAGGCCCTGGGCCAACGGACGGTGCCCGCGCCGCAGGCGGCGGTGGTCTTCACCCTCGAGCCGGTATACGCGGCGGCGTTTGCCTATGTATTTTTAGGCGAGCGGCTGGGCCTTCAGGGGCTGGTGGGGGCGCTTTTAATCGTGGTCGCCACCTTGATTAGCCAGCTCAAGGGTGAGAAGCCCCGCCCCGAGCAGGTTACACCAGAAGTCGCTTGAGGTCAGGGCAGCGGTTCCAGCCGCACCGGGTTGCTGTGGAAGGTGGAGCCCGCACCTAGGTCGGTGAGGTGTTCGCCGGTGAGCCAGTTGATGCCCTTCCCATCGGGGGCCGGGGCCTCCCACCAGGTGCCCTCCAGCACCACCGTGCCCGGGATGGGGGCCTCCGAGACCCGCGCCCGCCGCACCACCGCGCCGTGTTGGGAGCGGATCCGCACCCGGGCCCCGTCCTTCACCCCGAAGGCCTGGGCGTCCTGGGGGTGCACCAGCAGGGTGGGCTCCCCCCCCTCGGCCTGCACCAGGCGCTCGATGTGCCCATAGGTGGTGTTCAGGAAGTGCTTGGCCGGGGGGGTGAGAAGGATCAGGGGGAACTCGGGGG
>NZ_QWKZ01000078.1 GCF_003574085.1 Meiothermus luteus
GTCCCAACCCCCGCTGCGGATGTCCAAACCCCCCAGCAGGGCCTCCAGCGGGCTGGACCAAGCGGAGCGGTGCGCAACCGCGTAACCCGCCCGCGCAAGGAGAAGCGTAGCCAGCAGCACCCATCCAGCCTGGCCCTCCAACCCCCGCCGTGCAGCCAGCCAAAGGAAGCCCAGAGGGGCCAAAACGAGGGCCAGGTTGGACCAGCTCAGGGCCAAGGGGCCCAGGAGCAAGGCATCTGGGGTCAGCTTCATCGGCTATACACCGCCCATCCCAAGAGAAGAACCCCCACCCAGGGCATGAGCCTGCAAGGCGAAACCCACCGCAGCCCACAAGCGAACCATCTGCGCCGGCAACGAGCAAAGCGGTACATACTGGGGCCATTATACCCCCAGGGGATATTTAGGGAAAGGCCCGCACCCCCAGGCCAAAGCCCCGCGCGGGGGTGGGGCCAAGCTGGAGGTGGAGTGTGAGGTTTAGCTCGGCGTCGGGGCGGCTTTGGGTGTAGCGGGTGCTGAGCATAGACCGGACTAGGCCATCCAGAAGAAGGTAGGCTTCAGGTTCCAAAGGGCCTCCTCTCCCAAGGGAACGGCCCACTGCCCGGCCAGGAAAGAGCCCAGGGACAGGAGGGGGGAAGGCTCGCGTAGCCACCCTCGAGCGTCCACACCCTCTCGCCCAGGCTGCCGCTCAGGCCCAGGTCGCCGCCGTTGCCGCCAGAGGTTGCGCCAGGCCAGCCGCACCAGGACTCCCAGGTTCCCATTGGTCGGCATCCTACCTTCCACCAATCTTACTTTAGGCCAAGGGCGTTTAGACCCCTCCCCGCCTCTTGGGGGCAAAACCGGCAAACCACGCCCTCAGCGAGGGCTCGAGGCTCACCAAAAGCCTGTGAACCGTACTCCGGCTGAGCGGTGCCGCCGCCAGTAAGCCCCGCAACAGCTCATCGCCCCTGGCCTCCACCAGGTCTGCAGCCTCGGTGGTAAAGCGCCCCTGAAACCAAAGCTGGTCGGCCAGGGTCCTGGCCCTCGCCTCATAGCTGCCCAGGCTGGGCTGGCTCGGGGCCAAAGCGGCCAGCCAGCGTCCCCACCGTCTGGCCTCGGGGTACAGCTCCGGACGGGCCTTCTGCAAGGCCAGCAGGAAGAGGTAGTTGGCTAGGAACTCGTCAACCCAGCGCACCCGCACCCGCAACCCCCAGGCCACCGCCACCGCGTGGGCGTACTCGTGCCCCAGGTTGATGTCCAAAAAAGCCTCCACCTGGCCCAAAGGCTCGCCCAGCCGCTTGCCCGCCAGCACCAGGGCCTCGCGTAGCCGCCAGAGCAGGCGCTCGGGGTAGCGGGCCGGCACGAAGATATAAAGCCCCTCCCGCAGGCTGGTGCGCTGAAAAGGAAAGCCGTAGGGATGCCGGGTCCGGGCTTTCCAGTCCGGCTCGTCCAAAACCAGCAGGTGGACCGGAGGGATAGGAGCGTAGGGCTGCAGGGCCGCCCGCAGCTCGAGCAGGTAGGCCTGCAAGGCCCGGGCCCGTAGCCCGGCCCCTTTTGAGGCCTGCAGGGGAAGGTGCGGGTGCGGCAAGACCAGCACAGCCCGATTCTAAGCTTCAGCCTCCTTGAGGCTTACCTCAGAAGGGGCTCAGCCAAGCCCCGTAGGGTTTCAGAGGTAGGAGGCCCTATGCGGTACATCTTTCCCCTTCTGCTAATCGCCTTGGCCGGCTGCCAGGAGAACAACTCCTCCCTCCCCGCTCCCGAGCCCACCCCGCCCACACCCACCGGCGAGCCCAACCTCCGCCTGCTCGAGGTAGCCTCCGGCCTGAGCCAGCCTCTCTACCTGACCCATGCCGGCGACGGCAGCGGCGACCTCTATGTGGTGGAGAAAGGGGGCCGCATCCGGCTCATCCAAGGGGGCAGCCTCCGGAGCCAAGCGGTGCTGGACCTCTCCGGAAAAATCTCCACGGGGAGCGAACAGGGCCTTTTGGGCCTGGCCTTCCACCCCAACTTCCGCAACAACGGCTACCTTTACGTCAACTACACCAACACCGCAGGCGACACCATAATCGCCCGCTACACCATGAACCGGAGCACCAAGGTGGCCGACCCCAACAGCGAGCAGGTGGTGCTCACCGTAGACCAGCCTTATGCCAACCACAACGCAGGCTGGCTGGGGTTTGGGCCAGACGGGATGCTCTACATCCCCTTGGGCGACGGGGGCTCAGGAGGCGACCCCCAGAACCACGCCCAGCGCCTAGAAGCCCAAAGCGGCAACCGGCACCTGCTCGGCAAGGTGGTGCGCATAGACGTAAACGCCACTGAATCGGGACGCAACTACCGGATCCCCTCCGACAACCCCACCCTAGGCGGAAGGGTTTCGGAAATCTGGGCCTACGGCCTCAGGAACCCTTGGCGGGCTAGCTTTGACCGGGCTACGGGCGACCTCTGGTTAGGGGATGTGGGAGAAGGGGCGATGGAAGAAGTCAGCCTGGGCCCCAAGGGCGGCAAGGGGCTCAACTACGGCTGGAGGATCATGGAAGGCACCCGCTGCAACGACAACAGCATTTCCCCTGGCTGCAACCACCCCAGCCTGACCCCACCCGTCCACGCCTACGGCCGGGGCGATGGCTACTCCGTCACCGGAGGGTACGTCTACCGCGGTGAACGCTTCCCCCGGATGCGGGGCCGCTACTTCTTCACCGACTTCGGCACCGGGCACCTCTGGAGCCTGCGCCAGGTAAACGGCGCCTGGCAGCGCAAAACCGAGCTGCCCTCTCTTGGGACCGGCCTGGCCTCGTTTGGCGAGGACGAGCAGGGCGAGCTGTACCTGGTAAACCTCCTCAGCGGGAAGGTCTGGCGGATAGAGGATCAACCTTAAGGTTCTTGCAGCCCTGGGAAAATGGTGTACCCTCAGTATTGGCTGGAACAGACCAACCTACACCCCAAGGATTGACACCCCTCGGGATGGGTTGGTTAGAATAGGCCAGCCGTGCTTGGCTAAAGAAGACCTTTTTAGGAGGAATCGGTATGAGGAAAATCGCGATCCTTGCGCTGGGGGCTTTGGCCTTGGGTGTAGCCAGCGCCCAGTCAAACGTGATTAAGATCGCCTCGGTTTCGCCCCTCTCGGGTCCCCAGTCGGCCTTGGGGACCGCCATCGCCCAAGGGGCTCAGATGGCCATTGAGGACGCCCAGGCCCGCTTCCAGCAGCTCGGCTTCCAGCTCCAGTTTGCTCCCCAAGACGACCAGGCCTCCCCTGATGTAGGGGTGGCGGTGGCCCGGCGCATCGTCAACGACCCCGACCTTTTGGGCATCGTGGGCCACCTGAACTCGGGCGTGGCTATCCCGGCCTCCGAGATCTACAAGGACACCAACCTGGTGATGGTTTCCCCGGCCAACACCAACCCCCGCGTTACCGACCGCGGCTACCTGAACGTAAACCGCATCTGTGGCCGTGACGATGTGCAGGGCCCGGTGGGCGCCGAGTACGCGGTGCGGGTGCTGCGCAAGCAGCGGCTCTTCGTAATCCACGACAAAACCCCCTACGGCCAGGGCTTGGCGGAGGCCTTCGCCGCCCGTGCCCGGGAGCTGGGGGCCCAGGTGGTTGCCTTGGTGGGCACCGAGGAGGCCTCCAACTTCCAACCCCTCATCCTCCAGATGCGGGCCCAGCGTCCCGACCTGGTCTACTACGGCGGCATCTACGACAAAGGGGGCGTTTTGATTAAGCAGATGCGCGAGCGCGGCATCACCGCCACCTTCATGGGCGGCGACGGCCTGGACTCCTCCGACCTGGTGAGGATCGCCGGCAGCGCCTCCAAAGGGGTCATCTACACCACCACCGCCGGCCCCATCAGCACCCTGCCCAAGGCTGCGGCCTTCGCCCAGCGCTACAAGGCCAAGTTTGGCAAGGACCCCGAAGCCTACGCGGTCTACGCCTTTGATGCAGCCAACGTAATCATCAACGCCCTGGAGGCAGCCATCAAGGCCAACAACGGCCGCAAGCCTACCCGGGAGCAGGTGGCCCGCGCGGTGCGCGAGGTCAAGATGGACGGCCTGACCGGGCGCATTGAGTTTGACAGCAAGGGCGACCGCAAGCTCTCCGACTACTACGTGGTGGGCCTCAAGGAGGCCAAGTACCCCGGCGAGGTTCTGCGGGTCATCCAGTTCGCCCCGCCCGCGGCCCGGCAGTAAGCCCCCGCGCCCTTTGCCCCCCCGTTTGGGGGGGCTTTTTTATCGCTGCACCAGCAAGGAGGTATGGGTAAAGAGCTTGAGGTAGATACGCCCGGCAGCCGCGTCGTAATGGTAGGCGGGCTGGGAGGCGCTCTCCAGCTCAGCAAGGCCCCCCAAAGGGGCCAGCTCAGTTTTCTCCGCGCACTGGGTGCCTGGCCGCTGGAGCTCCAGGGCGCATCGGTACACGGTGAAGGCCGGGGTGCTGCTGGGCAGGACCACCACCGCGGCTCGGGGAACCCCATCATAATTCTTGTACTTGGGGTAAAGCCGCAAGCGCACGTACTGCCAGCGGGTCAGGTCGGTCTGAAGGGTATAGCGCTGGCCTTCTATGAGCGTCCAGTAGAAGGGGGGATTGCTGATGTCGCTGCCGCTTTGCACCACCCCGTCGTCGCGAAGCAGGTTAGGGGCGTCTGGGGCGTAGCTGCGGAAAAAGCGGTCGGTCTCGAGCAGCAGATTGAAGTATTCCCACACAGGGCAGACACGGGCGTTGACCCCTGCAATTAGGGTACACGCCTGGGTATACATGGCCTGAGAACCGGGGGCGGCCGGAACCACCACGCCCATCCTTCCAGTCCCGCTCAGGCTGCCATCCCGGTCTAGGATGGACAGGTCGCTGCTCCCGTTGCACAGGCTGAACTGGGCGTCCACCCAACGGAGGCCTTCCACCACCATATTGGGCCCCTCACGGAAGCAATTGCGGGTAGCGATGGCGCTGGTGCCCGGGCCAAAGTTGACAAAGGTGACGTTTTCCAAGGTGGTGGTGCCCCCGTACTCCTGCACCCCCAGGCGGCCTATCTCCCCCTCGGCATCCAGATTGGCGCTCTTCCCCACGATGAGGGAGTCGCGGATGCCGTGGCTGCCAATGGCCACCCCATTGTCGGCCAAAACAGCGTCCCGCACCTCCATTTGCACTTCTCCTGCTGGATCGCCTACCGGATTGGCCCAAAGGGCCGAGCGGGTCTTGTAGATGGTCAGGCCCTGGAGCAAGAAAGGCCCGTGGACTCGCGGCGCGGCCCGGTCGCCGGTAATCCACAAGGCCCCTAGGTCGCCCGTGTTACCCGGCGCCCCGATGGCCTTGCCCAGCAGATAGGAGTGGATCACGTTGTCGCGGAACTCAAAGCGGCTTGCGTCCACCGCCCCCACGTTGTCAAACCAGAAGGCAGTGAATTCGCCTCCCGCCGCCGCATTGCCCACGAAGGCGTTGCTGGGGCCTTTGATCCAGAAGGAAGCGGCTTTATGGTCGTTCTGAGCTTCCTGAATGGGATTGCTGGGAAGGTAGGGGAAGGCCCGGGTCAGCACCACCAGGTTGCGCTCAAAGCGGTTGCCCTGTTCGCTGCCGTCCTCGGTCATGACGCTGTGGCCCAGGGTGCCATACAACACGTTGTTCCTGACGAGAACGTTGTCGGTGCTGTGCACCACGATGCCCCGCTGGAAGTTGCTGTGGAAGCTGGAGTTCTCCAGGTAGTCCCCGCTCGAGTCGCCGTTGTAATGCCAGTGGAAGGGGTAGCGGGCCAAGCGGTTGAACTGCCCCAGACGACGAAACTCTACCCCCCGCACCCGGGCGTGGCTGCGCAGGGCAGGGTTGGTCTCCCGGCGGGAGGGGCTGGCCCCCATCACCATCACATGCCCGCCAAAGCCTTCAGCCTGGTTATCATCGCCTTGAATCACGATGTTGCGGGAGAGTAACCCCACCTCGGCCCGCTCGTCCAACACCCGGCCGGCAAAGGTCTGGAGCTCGCCGAAGTGCCCGTAGGCCAGCGGCCTGTCCAAGGTGACTAGGGTACCCTGGACCGCCCGGATGGTGCGCACCTCGGCCTGGTGCGGGTCAAGTGCGGTGGAGGCAATCACAACCTCCTCCCCCACCCGCCAGTCCACCGGCTCCACCAGGCGAATCTGGGTGGTCCCAGCGGGCGCCGTCTGGGCCAGCTTGGTCCAGGCCACCCGGTTCTCGCCGATTATCTCCAGCCGTCCCCCCATCATGGCCCCCAGGAATTTGGTGCCCATTCCCAGCATCACGTCCTCATCGCTGGGCGGGCCGCTTAGGGTGATGACCGCGCGGTGGGTAAAGGGGGCTTCTTCGGAGCCAATTCGCAGGGCCCCAGGACCGTGCACCATCAGGTACCGCACCGTGAGGCTGAGGTCCTTTCGGGCGAACTCGAGCTCGCCCAGCACAGTAACCCCCCCAAGCGGGGGTGGGCTCTCATCTAGGATGACCCGAACGCCGGCCGGGATGGTCACATCCTGCCCCTCCTGGGGCTTACTCAGGCCCAGACCGGCCCAAAAGCGGGCATCCGACCAGTAGCCGGTGTTGGGCGGCAGAGCCGGGCTCACCTGGCAAGCTGCCAGGAGCAAGAGCAGCGCAGGCCAAAAGGAGCGCATACCGAGCTCACCTAAAGCCAAAACTAGCAAGCCCGGCCTCGCTCCTCAAGGATTAAACCCGGGTTCACGCCCGTTGAAACGCAGCCGCTCACACCCTCTTGAGAACCGCTTCGGCCTGCTCAAAGTAGCAATCTAGAGGGATGAAGACATAGCCCCACTTGGCCCTGGCCGGGTAGTAAGGGGTATCCAACCGCAACAACGCCCCCGGCCTCTCGCCAAAGCGCACCTGGGCGGGCCGTGGTGGGGGCTCAAAGCGCAGGGCCACCGCCAAGGAGAGGCGCTCGAGCCACCAAACAAAACAGGCCGCCCGACCCCAGCGATGCGCAGTCCCCATAGCCCCTCTAAAGGGGCGCTGAGGGAACGGCCAGAGGCTATCCTGTTGGGTATGGAGGGCACCTTTGAGCTGTTGGGGCCGATAGAGATTCTTCAGCTTCTGGCCCAGGCCCGGCAGACCGGGGTGTTTAGGGTTCCAGGGGGTGAGGTCTATCTCGAGCAGGGCCAGCCCGTACACGCCCAGTACCGGGGCCAGGTCGGACGTGAGGGGCTGTTCCAGATTCTGGCCCTAAAGGAGGGCAAGTTCCGCTACCTGCCCGGCGAGCGGGCCCCTCGCTCGAGCCTGGAGGGCCCTTTGGAAAACTACCTGCTCGAGGCCATCCGGTTCATGGACGCCCAGCCCAACCTAAGCCCCTTTGACCTGGTGGGGCTCACCAGCGCTGAAGGGGTCACCCACCTCACCCTTTCTCCCGAAGAGCTCGAGCTGCTGCCCCACCTAAGCGCCCCTGTAAGTCTCTTTGAGCTTGTAGCCAGAAGTGGCATCCCCAGCGAGGCAGTTGAGCGTAGCGTTGGTCGGCTGGCCCGGTTGGGGCTGGTGCGCATTACCCCCCGCACCCCCCACCCGGCGCGCCTCACCATAGACCGGTTGGAGGGTTCTCTTCACGCCCGCCTAGATGCCCAGCTCCTGCGGGCCTGGCGGGGCCACTACGGCCCTTTCAGCGAGGTTGAGGTACGGACCGAAGGCCGTACCCTGCGGCTCCCGGTGGAACCCAAGGGCAATCTGGGGCCCCGGCTCCTCCTCTCCTCCGACGCCCTGTTCTTCTACAACCTGCGGGTGGGTCAAGAGGTGCTGGTCTGGCCTTCCTTATAGCCGGCACCCCCAGCCGGGAGCATAAAGCGGAAAGGGTAGTCATCGCCAACCTCGGCCCGCCCCTCCGCCACCAGCTCCTGCATCAACCGGGTAAGCCGGCGGCGGGACATGGGGAAAAGCCGTTCCAACTCCCCGTAGGTCAACGGCCGCTGGGCCAAAGCGGCCACCACCATGGCCTTAAGTTCGATCCAGCGCCCTGCCCGTGAACCCCGCTCCTCACCCAAGAGGCGGGCAACCCCCTGGTCCCGCAAGGCCAGGGCCTCACAAAGGCTAAGCCCCAGCCTAGAGGCCAGCGAGAACACCGGCTCGCCCCGAGCATAGGCCAGCACCAGCCGGGCTTGCGGGCTGGGCAGCCGGCGCAACACCTGCTCCAGCGGCCTCCCCAGCCTTTGTTCCACCGCCTGACGAAAACGCTCTCCCTCAACCCCATCGCGAAGAGACCCGCCCCGCAACTTATCCAGAGCCCGCCGCTCCACCTGGCGCACCCCCTCGGCGGTCAGGCCGTGGCGCCCACCGATTTGACGCAGGGTCTCTCCAAGGGCCCGGGCTATAATAACCTCCCGCTCTAGCGGCAAAAGCTGCTCGAGGCGTTCGGTCAGAGCATCTGGTGCTACCCCCTTGCTCAAAAAATACTGCCCCGGCGTCCCCTTCGGCATACTGGTTTTGGACACTCCGTTTTTCAGCTTATAATGTGCGTTTAGCCGATGGCAAGCCAAAGCCTAGTGCACCTGGCTGAGGAATTCCGGTACAATCTTTTGCGGACGCTTTGAAAAGACGGGGCGCCATGAAAAAACAAGCCGTTCTTATCCTCACCTCAGAAAAGATGCCGCGAGGCAAGGCCCGTCCCACCACCCCTTCGGAGTGGAGCCGGCTCTACCAGGTGGCCGACTGCTACCTGGACTTGAGCTCTTGGCTCGAGGGAAACCAGCGAGTTTTATTGGGCCGCCTTTTGAGGCCAGAGGACGCCCAAGCGCTGGGGAGCCCAGCCCGCATCACCCTTAAAAAACCCGATGGGAGCGAGCTCCAAAAGGAAATAGCGCCCAACCTTCCCTTCCAGATTGCCCTAGAAGAAGGCTGCGGGCTCGAGCTCACCCTAGAGGGGACCGCCTACCGGGTACCCCTGCCCTAACCCACCACGTAACGCTCCACCCCCTCCCCCTTGTTCAAATATCACCACCTCCCCCCCAAGGGGCCCCTAAGCTAGGGTTGTCCTGCCCCAGGGGCAGGCACACAACTAGGGCGCATTGTATTTTCGCTACATTCTGAATCTGGTGTAGTTTTTTGCCTCTGTGGCTTGACCCAGCAGGGGGGGGTGCTTTATTGTCTTCCCCAAGGTTGGAAGTCCAAACCAAAAGCGCTTCCACACCGTCTAGGAGGGAGAAACTATGAAGAAGCTCGCTTTCAAGATCCTGACCCTGGTTGCCGCCCTCGTTGCCCTGGCCATGGCCGCCGGCGCGGACGCGAGCTGGCAGTAAAAAACGTAACGCTTCGGCGGGTGCGGGTGTGCAATCCGCACCCGCTCTTTTTGTGGGCTGCCCTAGACTAAAGCCGTGCCCCGTGGACTTGCGCTCCCTCCCCCTAAAGCCCTGGTGTTTATCCTTGGCCTGTTTCTGGGCCTGGTGGGGCTGCTCTATGTGCTTGCCCAGGTGCCCAACCCCAACAGCCACCCCTTTGGGGTGCTGGATGTGATCTTCTGGGCGGCCCTGGTCTTTTGGGCCAAACGAACTGCCATCAGACTCCCGCTCAACGCTTCCATGTCGCATAGCTTCATTGTCGCCCTAGCCTTGGTGACGCTGTTTCCGGCCTGGCTTGCGACCATCCTAGTATTCGCATTTCTCTTCAACAAAGACATCGGCAAAAGCAGCTATCCCTGGTACAAGGAAGTATTCAACCGCACCCAGTCTGCGCTGGCCACCGGCAGCGCCGGGCTGGCCTGGGGGTGGGTGCACTCGTATGGCCAGACGCTGGCGCTCCCGCCCGCCGCCCTGGACTTTGTGGGCATCCTGGCGGCCTCGCTGGCCTACTTTGTGGTCAACGTCTTTTCCGTCACCTACGTCATTCACCTTTCCACCGGAACCGGCCTGCGCAAGGTCTGGCTCGAGAACTTTAGCTGGCTCTGGGTGAGCTACCTGGTGCAAGCGCCGGTGGGGCTGCTCCTGGCCAAGGCCTACCAGACCCCCCTGGTGGGGGGGTGGGGCGGGTTTACCGTGCTGTTCATGATGCTGCTGCTCTACTTCTCGCGCTACTACTGGGACGAGAAGGTCAGGCTGGAGGAGTCCTTCGACGAGACGATTCAGGTTCTCATAGCCACGCTGGACGCCAAAGACCCCTTTACCCGGATGCACTCCGAGCGGGTGGCGGCCATCGCCCAAAGTCTGGCCAAAAAGCTGGGTCTAGACGAGCAGGACGTCAAGCGCATTACCTACGCAGCCCGCCTACACGACATTGGAAAGGTGGCTATTCCCGACTCGGCCCTGCTCAAGCCCAGCAAGCTCACCCCCGAGGAGTTCCAGCTCATCAAGAAGCACCCCGAAAAAGGCTTAGAGCTGCTCAAGCCGATGATGAGGCACCTCCCCCGGGAGGTGCAGGGGGTTATCCTATACCACCACGAACGCTGGGACGGCACCGGGTACCCCATGGGGCTGGAGGGCGAGCAAACTCCCCTTTGGGCGCGCATCGTGGCGGTGGCCGACGCCTACGAGGCCATGACCGCGGGCCGGGCCTACAGCCCGGCCAAAACCCCAGAACAGGCCCTCAATGAGATAATAATGCTGGCGGGCCAGCAGTTTGACCCGCAGGTGGTCCAAGCCTTCGAGGCGGCTTGGGCGGAAAACCCCATCTGGAAAGACCGGGAGGTGTTCCTACGACGCTCTACCTTATCAGTGCAGCCGTTGGCGTTGCCCTCGCCCTCGCCCTCCAAGCAAGCCTCCGCGACATCGGAAACATAGAGCTAAAGGCCCCTTGGGCCTTTGTGCTGGCGGCCCTTTTGGAAGGTGGGCTGGCCCTGGGGACCGCCCGGGGCTTTTTCACCCCGGAGGTGGCGGGAGGGCCAAAGGCCATACCCCACCAGGCCCACCACCAGGGTCTTGGCCAGCAACGCGCTGGTCATCTTTGCCAATGGGGGGCACATGCCGGTAGACCCAGCGGCGCTCGAGCAGGCAGGCTTAGAAGCCTTAGCGCCCAGGCTACAAGCCCGCTACGACGCAGTGCACACCTTGATGGACGAAAGCACCCGCCTGGGCTTCCTCGCCGATATCATACCGGTACGCCTGCTGGGCTACACCAACGTCATCAGCCCCGGGGATGTCTGTTTGATGCTGGGCATCGCCCTGACCGTTCTGGAGGGAGCCCTGCGGGCCAAGCGGGGTTCGCGAGCCCCGTGACGGGTGCTCTATAATGGCCCTTATGCGTCGCGTGGTTGTCACGGGAATCGGGCCGGTGGCCCCCAATGGCGTTGGAGCCGAAGCCTTCCACAAGGCCCAGCTTGCGGGAAGGTCGGGCATCCGGCGCATCACCCAGTTCGATGCCAGCAGCTATCCTGTCCAAATCGCAGGAGAGGTGGACGTTAACCCAGAGCAGTACATAGAAAAGCGGGAGCTTCGGCGTCTTGACCGATTTACCCAGCTCGCCCTCATCGCTGGGCAGCTAGCCCTGGAGGACGCGGGGCTCGAGCTGGAAAAAGAAGACCCCACCCGCATCGGCACCCTCATTGGCACGGGCATCGGGGGGATGATTACCTGGCAAGAACAAAGCCGGGTGCTCTTTGAAAAGGGGGGCACCCGCCTTTCGCCCTTCTTCATCCCCATGATGATCGCCAACATGGCCTCAGCCCAGCTCGCCATGCGGTACGGCTTCATGGGCCCCTCCTCCACCGTGGTCACCGCCTGCGCCACCGGCTCGGATGCCATTGGCAACGCTTTTCGGGTGGTGCAGCTCGGCGAGGCCGACATCATGCTTACCGGCGGCACCGAGGCCCCGGTGGCCGAAATGGCCATCGGCAGCTTCGGGGTGATGCGGGCCCTCTCCACCCGCAACGACGAGCCCGAAAAGGCCAGCCGCCCCTTCAGCAAAAGCCGGGATGGCTTCGTGCTCTCTGAGGGGGCCGCGGTGCTGGTGCTGGAGGAGTACGAGCGAGCCAAGGCCCGGGGCGCTAGAATCTACGCCGAGGTGGTGGGCTTTGGCCGAAGCTGCGACGCCCACCACATCACCGAGCCCCACCCCGAAGGTAAAGGCGCGGCCCTGGCCATGCAGGCCGCCCTCAAGGACGCCAAGGCCGCACCTGAGCAGGTGGGCTACATCAACGCCCACGGTACCTCCACCCCCATCGGCGACCGGGCCGAAACCCTGGCCATCAAGCAGGTCTTTGGCGAACACGCCTACCGGTTGGCGGTCTCCTCTACCAAAAGCATGATTGGGCATCTGCTGGGCGCGGCCGGGGCCATTGAGGCCATCGCCACCGTGCAGGCCTTGGCTTCGGGTATCCTACCCCCCACCATCAACCTGGACGACCCCGACCCCGAGCTTGACCTGGACTACATCCCACACACCCCTCGGGAGCAAAAGGTGGAGTACGCCCTCTCCAACTCCTTCGCCTTTGGGGGAATGAACGCCACCCTGCTTTTTCGCCGGGTGTAGATGGTGCGCTTTTCCCTAAGCGGCGTGCGGCTTGACCAGGCCCTGGCCCATCAGGCCAACATTTCCCGGGCCAAGGCGCAGGAGTGGATTGCTGCGGGACGGGTGCGGGTGGGCGGACAGGTAATCACCAAGCCCGCCTACAGGCTAAGGGGTGAGCTGGTGAAGGCCGAGCCCCCGCCCCCT
>NZ_QWKZ01000079.1 GCF_003574085.1 Meiothermus luteus
CCCTACCGCCCCCCGCCCGCCCCGGCGGGGTGCTCGCTTCCATCGGGTAGAAGCCCCAGGCGCTCGAGCTCGGCGCGCGGGATTACAGTGCGATGCCCGAGTTTCACCGCGCGCAGCTCGCCACGACGAATCAAACGAAACACCGTATTGGGATGCACCCCCAGTAAGCTAGCCAGCTCTTTCGGTCCGTAGGCGATTTTGTGCATTTTGCCCTTTCCCGCGAACCTGCGAAAAGGCAAAGCCCCTCTCAGGCTCGCGCTTACGCGCTTCCCCTGAGAGGGGTGTATGGAAGCATGCTACCACACCGCGCCACCCCAGTCAAAACCTAGGGGCACCCCCCCAGTTTTTGACCCCACTTTTGACCCCAATTGACCCCAGTTTTGACCCCAAAACAGAGGTTTTTCAGGGTTGTGTAAGGTGTGATAAACTGCGTTCTGGTGTGGTTTCTGGTGCTTGGGGGTTTTCGTTTTGGTTCACTTCCTAAACCTTAGGTCGCAGGTTCGAGTCCTGCCGGGCGCACCAGTCCAAGACGCAAAAACCCGAGGGCGAGCCACCCTCGGGTTGGTTTTAGACAGCAGGCCCCTCGAGGTCGGCCGCTTTGGGCTTCTCGCGCAGCGCCCAGATGGCCCCCAAGAGCAGCACTCCCAGAATGAAGAGCGAGAACTGAGCCTTGTCTATGCCTGTGACCCACTCGGGACGGCTCAGAACTTCCTTAGCGAACTTGTCCCAACCCCCAATGGCCAGCTTCACCCCAGCAAGGCCCACCACCGCAAAAGCCACCCTCTCAAACCGGGGGTATCTTTCTAATAAGCCCACAAACAGCACCGCTACGAAGCGCAGGGCCAGAATACCAATAAACACACCCGCAAAGATAATCCAAAGGTTGTCTGAAAGCGCCACCGCCACCAGCACCGAGTCCACCGCAAAGGCCAGGTCGGCCAGCTCAATCTGGGCTACGATCGCCCAAAACTGGCGTGGGGTAACCACTTGGAGCGTTTTCAAGGCGTCTAAGCGAGCCTCCTTTTTGGACTCCCGTTTCCTGAAGTGCTGAATGGCAATGTAGAGCAAGTAGACGGCCCCCAGGGCCTGAATCCACCAAAACTGAATCAAATACACCGCAAAGACCAAGGCCAGGCCCCGCAGGACATAGGCCCCGGCGATGCCATAAAACAGGGCCCGTTGGCGCCAGGGCGGAGGGAGTTGACGGACCATCACCCCCAGCACCATGGCGTTGTCGGCGGAGAGGACCGCCTCCAAGACAATCAGGATTCCGATAACCAGCAGCGCTTGTCCAAGTTGCTCCATAAGCACCCCGCAACCGCGAATGGGCCAAAAAAGCAAGACCCCCACGGCCATCTCGTGGTGGTCTCACCAAGGCAACAAGCCCTGACTAACCGGAAGCTATCGCTTCGTACTGACGATTAATCAACCCCAAAGGGGTGGCTACTCCCCAACCAAGCTAGAGGATAGCAAGCCTTCCCAGACAAAAAGTACAAAGATTCACAATTCCAACGGCCTCGGACTCAGGCCGGCCTCTCCCAAGCTGCCCAGGTTTTGGCCGCGGGCGCCCCAGCCTAGGGGCCGGAGCGGCGGAAGGCCCACAGGGTGCCCAGCACCAAAATGGCCAGGGTAACGCTCAGAAAGAAGGCCTGCGGTAGGTGCAACGCCAGCTCCGGGCGGTGCAGCCAGACCTCGCTGCCGTGGGCCCAGCCCTCCAGCGTCAGCTTGATTCCGGCCCAGCCCACCACTGCGTAGGCCACGGTCTCGAGCCGCGGATACCGCTCGATGATGGTGACCATGATGCCGGCGGCCAGCCGGATTAGGAGAATCCCAATGGCCACCCCGGTAAAGATCACCCAGAACTCGCGGCTGAAGGCAATCACCACCAGCACCGAGTCCACCGCAAAGGCCAGGTCTACTAGGTTAATCATGGCCACCACCCTCCAAAAGCTGGCCGCCGCAGCCTGCTGCATCCGGAACTTCTCCTCCTCGGCCTCCTCAGGCTTGCGGCGAAAGAGGTGGTTGACCGCCAAGTAGACCAAGTAAACCCCACCCAGAAGCTGAATCCACCATATCTGGATGATCACGGTAGCGAAGAGCAAGGCCAGCCCGCGCAGCACGTAGGCCCCGATGATGCCGTAAAGAAGCGCCCTCGAGCGCAGGTGCTCTGGCAAGGGCCGCACCATCACGGCCAGCACCATGGCGTTGTCTACAGAAAGAACGGCCTCGAGGGCCACGATAATCAGAATGGCCAATAGCGCCGAACCAAACTCCATAACCCGAATCCTATCATTTGCTTCTACTTTCCGAACAGGTACACAAGCGCCGGAGCCAGCCCTTGCCGCCAGGTCATCCAGTTGTGGCCGGAGGGGCGCTCTTGGTAGAGGTGAGGATAGCCTTTGTCGGCCAGCATGGCGGCAAAGCGGCGGTTGGGGGCCAGCAGCCACTCGATCTGGCCGGTCTCGCAGTAAAAACGCAGCGGCAAGGTCTCGGCAGCCTGGTACTGCTCGGTGAGCCACTCGGGGTCGGTGTAGGAGTCGCCCCCCTCGGGCGAGGCGGTGAGGCAGGCCGACTGGGTGGCTACCTTCTGGAACAGCTCAGGGTGACGCAGCGCCAGCCAGCTCGAGACCAGCCCCCCCAGGCTGGCCCCCAGCAGACCCCGCTCCGGGGTGGGGCCGTAGTGGGCCTCTACCGCCGGGATAACCTCGTTCAGTAAGTGCTGTTCGTAGGCGTGGCTGAACCAGTACTCCCGCCGGCGGTCTTCCGGCTCCACGAACACGATGCGCACTGGGGTGATCTGGCCCTGCTCCAATAGTCCCTGGGCCACCTCGGCCAGCCGGGCGGTACGGTAGTAGGCCACCCCGTCGTGCACATACAGGGTGGCCTGGGCCGGCTCCTGGGGGTTATACACGTAGTAGCGGCGGGGGGCGCCAAAGGCTTTGGACTCCAGCCGGTGCCGGTGTACCTCTACCGGACGGGAGGGCTGCGGTGGGGACGCATAGTGAAAGCCCGGCAGCTCCACCGCGCGGGGGTAGCTCCACCAGGGGTTTTGGGCCTTGTGGGGGTTGTCGGGGTCGGGAAAGGGCGCTCGGTCTTCGTCTAGGAAGGCGTACTCAATGTAGGCCCCGGGGGGAAACTCGAGGGTAAGAGGCCCTTTGATGGGGATAGGCCGCTTGTCCCAGTCGGTGAAGTCGCCAACCAGAAACCTGGCCCGGGCCGGGGGGTGAAAGGTTACGGAGCGGTGGTGTACCTCAACCATACCGGCCCCCATCTTACGGGCGTAAGATGGCGGGGTGAACCGTCAGGACGACTATGGGGCGGTGGTGGCCTGGGTGGAGGGGCTCGAGCAGGGCTGTGGCCCCCTGGCCGGGTTTACCTTTGCCGCCAAGGACATCTTCGATGTGGCCGGGCTGCCCACCGCGGCGGGCAACCCCGATTTTGCCGAGCGCTGGGGCCTTCCCACCCAGGACGCCTGGGCGGTGGCGGCGCTCAAGCGGGCGGGGGCCCGGCTGGTGGCCAAGACCCACACCCACGAGCTGGCCTACGGCATGACCGGCCTCAACCCCCACTTTGGCACCCCCCAAAACCCCAGGGTACCGGGGGGTATTCCCGGGGGCTCCTCCTCGGGGTCAGCGGTGGCGGTGGCGGCGGGCCTGGTACCGGTGGCGCTGGGCAGCGACACCGCGGGCTCGGTGCGGATTCCGGCCTCCTTCTGCGGCGTTTATGCCTACCGGCCCACCCACGGGGCCATCCCCACCCAGGGCGTGGTACCCCTGGCCCCCAGCTACGACACGGTGGGGCTCCTGGCGGCCGACCCGGCGCTGATGGAGCGCTTTGCCCGGGTGCTGCTCTCCGAGGCCCTGCCGGTGGTGGGCTTTGAGCGCGCGGTGGTGATGAGCGACGCCCTGGAGCTTTCCACCCCCGAGGTCCAGCGGGCGGTGGAGCAGGTAGCGCAGAGGCTCCGGGCCCTGGGCATCGCCACCTTGGAGAAAAGGCTGGGCCTGCTGGAAGCAGCCCGCGAAACCCAGCGGGTCTTGCAGGGGGCAGAGGCCTGGGGGTTCCACCAGGAGTGGCTCGAAGCACAGCAGCCCCGCCTGGGCGAGGATGTACGGCGGCTTCTGGAGATGGCCTCCCGGCTCACCCCCGGCGAGATTGGGCGGGCCCTGAGTGAACAGGTGCGCCTGCGGGCCGAGATGGGGGCCTGGCTTTCGCCCAGCACGCTGGTGCTGTTGCCCGCGACCCCCAGCCCCGCCCCTATGGTAGAGGAGCTGCAAGACCCCGAGCAGGCCCTAGCCTTCCGCTGGCGTACCCTGGGCCTCACCTGCTACGCCAGCCTGCTGGGCGCGCCGGTGGTCTCGGTGCCGGTGGTGCAGCCGGGAGCAAAGCCCGTCGGCGTGCAGCTGGTGGGGCCTTGGGGCAGCGATATGGGGCTTCTGCACCTGGCCCGAAAGGCCTTTGGGTAGGCCCTCAGCCCGCATTGCGCAGACCCGCCGCAATCCCCAAAATGGAGAGCATCAGGGCCCGCTCGAGGCCAGGACGCTCCGGCGACTCGGGCGGCGTGCGCCGGTAGCGGGCCAGAAGCTCCACCTGTACCAGCGAGATGGGGTCCACGTAGGGGTTCCTGAGCTCGGTCTGGCGGGCCAGCACCGGGTGGTTGCGAAGCAGGGGGCCTTGGAAGGTTTCCTCCAACAGGGCCTTGGTCTTCTCAAAGGCTTGGGCGATGGAGGGAAAGAAGCGCTCGGCCAGCTCGGGCTCTACCAGGCGCAGGTACTCCCGGGCAATCCCCAAGTCGGCCTTGGCCAGGGCGATGGCCGCGCTGTCTAGGGTGGTGGCGAAGAAGGGCCACCGTGTAAACATTTCCTGTCGCAAGGAGAGTGGAATTTCCTCCAGCCCTTCGGCCAGGCCGTACCAACCGGGAATCAGGAGCCGCACCTGCGTCCAGGACATCACCCAGGGGATGGCCCGCAGGTCCTTAATCTCCCGCACCCGGCCCGAGCGGTAGACCGGGCGGCTGGCGATGTTGAGGGCCCCGATCTCGCGGATGGGGGTGAGCTGCTCGTAAAACTCAAAAAAGCCCGGGCGCAGGAGCAGCTCCCGGTAAACCTCGGTAGAGCGCCGGGCAGCCCGCTCCATGGCCTCTCGCCAGAGCTCCGGGAGGGGCTCGGCCTGGCCGTAGAGGTCGCGGGCCGAGGCTAGGGCCAGGTGGTAGAGCATCTGCTCGAGGTTCCGGTAGGCTAGCTCGGGGTGGGCGTAGCGGTCGGCCAAGGCCTCGCCCTGCTCGGTCAGGCGCATCCGGCTCCCCACCGTGCCGGGGGGCAGGCTGGCGATGGCCCGCCCGGCGGTGCCGCCGCCCCGGGCGGTGGAGGTGCCCCGCCCGTGGAAGTAGTAGACCTGCACGTTTCGGCTTTTGGCCACCGCGCTAATGGCTTCTTGGGCCTGGTAGAGGGCCCAGTTGGCCGCCAGGAAGCCCGCGTCCTTGTTGGAGTCGGAGTAGCCGATCATCACCTCGAGGCCCCCCCGGCCCTGCACGTGGGCCATAAACACCGGGTTGTCCAGCAGCCGGGCCACCACCTCTGGCGCGTTTTGCAGGTCGCTCAGGGTCTCAAAAAGCGGCACCACATCAAAAGGCAGGGCCCGCCCCGGGCGGTAAAGGCCCACCTCCCGGGCCAAGAGCAGCACCTCGAGCAGGTCGCTGGGGTAATGGGTCATGGAGACCACGTGGGCGCCCCGGGCCCGCCAACTGCGCAAGGCTTCCAGGGCGGTTTGCAGAGCTTTGGTCTGGGGGCGGTAGCCCACCGGGGCCAGGGGTCGGGCGATGGCCAGCTCCTGGGTGAGCAAGGCCTCCCGCGCCTCGGGGCCTAGGGCCAGGTAGTTCTCCTCCACTCCCCCCACCCTAAGGAGTTCGGCCACCGCCTCCGAAAGGGCCCGGGACTCCTCGCGCAGGTCCAAGGCCACCAGGTCCAGCCCAAAGGCCAGCGCGTTGAGCCGCAGGGGCCGAACAAAGGCTCGAGCCACATCCCCCAGGCCAAGCTGCTCTAGGCTGGCCTCCATCTTGCGCAGATCGCCAGCAAACTCCTGGGTGCTTTCGTAGCCCGGCCCCGGCTGTTCCCCAAGCAAGGAGCGCAACCGGTAGCGCAAACCCATGCCAAAGCGGCGGTACGGCTCCCCCTGGAAGCGCTCGGGCAGGACAAGGCGACGGGCTTGTTCTTCCAGGGCCAGCCGCAGCTCGCGGCCAATGGCCACCCGGTCTTCGGTCAGGGAAAGGTCGCGAATCTGCTCGTCCACCCCGGCCACAAACTGACGCAGTGCTAATTCCCGGGCGTACTTCTGCGCCCAGGCGGTCACCTCGGGGGTCACGTTGGGGTTCCCGTCGCGGTCTCCCCCAATCCAGCTTCTGAAAACCAAAGGGGGGGCCAGATCGGGCCGCCTGCCGTAGTGGGCTTCTACCGCCCGCTCCAACCCCTCCACCAACCTCGGCACGGCCTGCCAAAGCGCCCCTGTGGCGTAGAACAACCCGCCTTTGACCTCGTCCTCCACGCTGGGCCGGCTCTTCCGCAGCTCGGTGGTGCCCCAAAGCAGCATGACCCGAGCCTCCAGCTCCTCCAAAACCGGCTCGCCCCGCTCGAGCCGCTCCAAGAGCCTCTGAACCTCCGCCAGATGGTGGCGCTGGGTGCGGCGGCGGGTCTCGGTGGGATGGGCGGTGAAGGTCAGGTGCAACCGCAGACGGGA
Source organism: Meiothermus luteus (assembly GCF_003574085.1). Taxonomy (GTDB): domain Bacteria; phylum Deinococcota; class Deinococci; order Deinococcales; family Thermaceae; genus Meiothermus; species Meiothermus luteus. The sequence continues at coordinate 6,730 of NZ_QWKZ01000079.1, forward strand.
AAAAACCGCCACCACCTCCTCGTAGCCAAGCCCCTGGGCCTTGAGCTGGCCCACCAAGGCCAAAAAGGACTCGCTGCGGGGCGCCTGGGGGGTGCTTCTCTTTTCCCGCTCCCGGTTGACCCGCACCCGCTGGCGCTCCTCGGCCAGGTTGACCAGGTGGAAATAGGTGGAAAAGGCCCGGACCACCGCCTCGGCCTCCAGGAGGGACAAGCCCTGTATAAGCCCCAAAAGCTCTTGACGGCCGGCCTCGCTGGGGGCGTGCCGCAAGGCCTTAGTCAGCTCGCGAATCCTCTCTTCCAGGGCGAACACCCGCTCGCCCGAAAGCGTGCGAATGGCCTTTCCCAAGGCCCGCCCCAGCAGGTCTACCTCCCGCTTCAGCTCAGCGAACAGCACATCTTCCATCCCGCCCCAGTCTAAGGCCCATTTGACGTTTGCGGCCCCACCGGTTAGCTTGAACTCATGCCTTCGCGCCGCTACGTGTATCAGGGCCGCATTCTGAACCTGGCCATAGAAGACGGATTTGAAATCGTTGAACACGACCACGCGGTGGCCATCCTGGCCGAGCGCAACGGCAAACTCCTGTTCGTGCGGCAACACCGCCCGGCAGTAGGGGGCAGCACCCTCGAGCTCCCCGCCGGCCTCATCCATCCGGGAGAAACCCCTCAGGAAGCGGCCCTGCGCGAGCTGGCCGAAGAGGCCCAGCTCAGCGGAGAGCTAGAGTTCCTCAACAGCTTTTATGTGTCCCCCGGCTTCTGCGACGAAAAGGTCTTCCTCTTCCGGGCCAGCAACCTCCAGCCGGCCCAGGGCACCCCAGACCCCGACGAGGAAATCTCGGTGGAGTGGCACGACCCCAAGGAGGTCTACCGCGCTGCCCAGGCAGGAAAGGAGCAAATCTCAGCCCCGGCCATGGCCGGGATTCTTTACTACCTGCTGGAGACCACCCATTCCTCGCTCTAGCTATGCTCCTCATCAACGACCCTCAAGACGCCCCGGCCGGCCCTAAGGTGGTAGCCATCGGCAGCTTTGACGGGCTCCACCTGGGCCATCAGCACCTCATCCGCCAGGCCCAAGACGAGGCCCACCGACGCCACATGCCCCTCCTCCTTTACACCTTTGACCCACCCAGCAAGGTATTCATGCGGGGCGAGGGGTTTCTAACCGACCTCGGCGAAAAAATAGAGCTTCTGCGCGGACTGGGGGTGGAAATCGCCCTAATCGTGCCCTTCACCGAAGCCTTTGCCCGGCGCAGCAAGGAGGAGTTCCTGCAAGAGCTACAGCGCCTCGAGGCGGCCTGCTTCTACGTGGGGGCCGACTTCCGCTTCGGCCAGGGGCGCAAGGGCAGCCTGGAAGACCTTCAGGGCCTGGCCCCCACCCGCACCCTGCCCCTTCTAGAACTCCTGGGCGGACCGGTCAAGTCCAGCCGAATCCGGGAACTCCTGCGGGCAGGGGCGGTAGAAGAAGCCCAGCTCCTTCTAGGCCGCCCCTACTCGGCTCGAGGCATCGTCCAGGAAGGCGACAAACTGGGGCGAAGGTTGGGCTTTCCCACCGCCAACATTGAGGTGGCCCCGCTCAAAATCCTGCCCCCAGGGGTCTTTGCTGTGCGCGTCCAGACCCCCCAGGGGCGCTACGGGGGCATGGCCAACGTGGGCCACCGCCCCACGGTTTCAGGGCAAAGCCTCCGCCTGGAGGCCCACCTCTTCGGTTTTTTCGGCGACCTATACGGCCAGGAGGTGAGCGTGGAATTCCTGGCCCGGCTGAGGGAGGAGCGCAAATTTGACAGCCTGGAGGCCCTAAGAGCCCAGCTCGCCCAAGACGCCGAGGCGGCCCGCAGGCGGCTGGGCATATAGCTGATATACTGGAAGCCGGGCCTATTGGAATAGGCCTTTGGAGGTTTTGTTTGATGACCAACAAGAAGCCGGTGTACCTTACCGCTGAGGGCAAGGCCCGCCTCGAGCAGGAACTGGCCTACTTGAAAACCGAAAAGATGCGCCAGATTGCGGAAGAGATGGGCCGGGCCATTGCCGAGGGTGACCTTCGGGAAAACGCGGGCTACGACGAGGCCCGCCGGGCAATGTGGGAGAACAACAGCCGAATTGCCGAGCTGGAGGACATCCTAAGCCGGGTACAGGTGGTGGAAGCGGGCAATGGGGTGCCCACCGAGGTGCAGATAGGGGTAACAGTGGAGCTCGAGACCCCCAGCGGCCAGCGCATGAGCCTGACCATGGTGGGGAGCCACGAAGCCGACGTATTCAGTGGAAAAATTTCCAATGAGTCCCCTTTAGGCCAGGCCCTGATGGGCAAAAAGGTCGGTGATGAGGTCCAGGTCAAAGGCCCCAAGGGCAGCCAGACCTACATCATCGTTGACCTGGCCTACGCCTAACCTTTCAACCGACGCGAAAGGTGGCGTGCTTGGCCTTGTGGTCCGGCTCCACGTGGATGGTCGTCTGCACGCCCTCTAGCTGGGCCTGCAGGGCCCCCTCGAGCTGGTCGCAGATCTGGTGGGCCTGTTCCACCGTGGTTTCCCCCGGCACCACCAGGTGAAACTCCACGAAGGTGCGTGGACCGGCCCGGCGGGTGCGCAGGTCGTGCACCTCCAACACCCTCCCTTCGGCGGCTAGGCCCTCTAAAGCGTAACGCAGGGCTTCCCGAACCTCGCTTAGCTCCACCTCGGGCAGCCCCTCGTCCATTAGCCCCCCCACCGAGTCCCGCACCAGCCGCCATCCCATCCAGAGAATGTTCACGGCTACGAAGATGGCCAGCAAAGGGTCAAGCATCCACCAGCCCGTAAGACCGGCCAGCCCCATGCCCAAAAGCACCCCCACCGAGGTCAGCACATCAGCCAGAACGTGCTTTCCGTCGGCCACCACCGCAGGGGAACGGGCCCTTCTGCCCCTAGAGACCAAGAACCAGCCTAGAAGGGCGTTAAGGCTCGAGGCCAAAAGGGAAACCAGCAGGCCCAACCCCAGGTCGGCGACAGCCTCTGGCGCGAGCAGCCGGGGCCAGGCCTCTCGCACGATGGCCAGGGCCGCTAGCACAATCAGCACCCCCTCCAGCACCGCCGAGAGGTACTCGGCCTTGGTGTGGCCGTAGGGATGGTTGCGGTCGGCCGGGCGCTTGGAAACCCTAACCGCAAAAAGGGCCACCCCCGCCGCAACGATGTTCACCACCGACTCCAGCGCATCGGAATACAGGGCCACTGAACCGGTGAGCAGGTACGCCACCCACTTGAGGCCAAACACCACCCCTGCCACCAGTAGGCTCAGGCTCAGGGCTTGGGTGGGGGTCATGCCGGCGCTTAGCATACGCAATTTTGGGCCCACAAAAAGAGGCCCCCCTCCCGGGGGCCAGGGGCAAGGCCTAGAGCATGCTCAGGCCTTGTGAAGGCTGGCAGGGTTCACCTTGATACTGGGGCCCATGGTGGTTGAGAGGTAGACCGAGCGCAGGTAGGTACCCTTTGCGCTTTCCGGCTTGGCGCCCTCCACCGCCTTGAGGAAGGCCCGCACGTTCTCAGCAATCTGCTCAGGGGTGAAGCTGGCCTTGCCCACCGGGGCGTGTACCACACCGGTCTTGTCGTTGCGGAACTCAATCCGACCAGCCTTGATTTCCCGCACGATCTCACCGATGTTAAAGCCCACCGTTCCCGCCTTGGGGTTGGGCAAGAGGCCCTTGGGCCCCAGGATGCGGCCCAGCTTGGAGCCCACCGCACCCATCACATCGGGGGTAGCCACCACCGCATCAAAGTCGGAGCGGCCCTCTAGAATCTCCTGGATAATCTCTTCCCCCGCCGCGATGTCGGCGCCCGCCGCTTGGGCTTCGGCAATCTTCTCCCCTTTTGCAATGGCCAGCACCCGTACCGCCCGGCCCGTGCCGTGGGGCAGGGCCACGGTGGAACGCACGTTCTGATCCGACTTCTTGGCGTCAATCCCGAGCCTCACGTGAATCTCCACCGTTTCGTCAAAGCGGGCGCTTTTAATCTGCGGGATTAGGGCAGCCGCCTCCTCAATGCTGTAGAGCTTTTGGAGGTCCACCTTCTCCAAAATAGCCCGGTAGCGTTTGCCGCGCTTAGGCATTAGGCACCCCCGTGACCTCCACACCCATAGAGCGGGCCGAACCAGCTATCTGCCGGGCAGCCGCCTCCAGGTCGCCAGCGTTCATGTCGGGCATCTTCTGCTTGGCAATCTCCAAGCACTGCTCCCAGGTGAGCTTGCCCACCTTTTCCCGGCCGGCCTTGCCCGCACCCTTCTCAATTCCCGCCGCTTTGCGAATTAGGTAGGAAGCCGGCGGGGTCTTGGTCACAAAGGTAAAGGAGCGGTCGGAGTAGATGGTGATCTCCACCGGCACAATGGCGTCGCCCATGTGAGCGCTGGCCGCGTTGAAAGCCTTGACAAACTCCATGATGTTGGCCCCATGCTGCCCCAAAGCAGGGCCCACCGGAGGCGCCGGGGTCGCCTTCCCTGCTGGAAGTTGTAACTTAACTACCGCCGTAACCTTCTTCATTTCGCTTCCTCCTTTTCCCGATCTGGGCTCCCACGAACTTCGTGGTATTACCGCCCGCTTAAAGCCGGTTCCTCACCGACCGTAAGCCAAATCCAGTTTCCTAGGCCCGCACCACCTGGGAGAAATCAAGCTCCACAGGGGTTTCCCGGCCAAAGATGGAAACCAGCACTTTAACCTTCTGCCGCTCGAGGTTGACCTCCCCCACCACCCCAGTGAAGTCGGCGAAGGGGCCCGAAACCACCCGCACCACATCACCCTCTTTGAAGGCCACCTGGGGCTTCGGGGTTTCCTTCTTGCCCGCCAGCCCAGAAACCTCCAAAAGGTGCTGCACCTCATCAGGGGTCAGGGGCACAGGGCGGGTAGCGGTGCCCACAAACCCGGTCACCCCCGGCGTGCTCCGCACCACCTCCCAAGCCTCGTTGACCTCACCTGGGGTATCGCCTAAGTCCACCAGTACGTAGATGTAGCCGGGGTAGAGTTTGCGGCGAATAATTTCCTTCTTGCCCCCCTCGCGGTGCTCTACCACCTCTTCAGTAGGAATCAGGACCTGGAAGATTTTGTCCTGCATTCCAAGGGCCTTCACCCGCTGCTCGAGGTTCTCCTTGACCTTATCCTCGTAGCCTACGTAGGTGTGAACGGCGTACCATTCAATGCTCATAGCAGATACCCGTCACGGCAGGCGTACTGTGATGAAGCGGAAGATGGTGTCAATGAGCCCCAGCACCACCATCGCCACCACCGCAAAGACCAGGATAACCTGGGTGGACTCAATGATTTCCTGCCGCGTTGACCAGGTCACCCGGGAAAGCTCAGCACGAGCCTCACGGAAGTAGTTGACGATCCGGGCTCCAAGGGGGCGCTTAGGGGCAGTGTTTTCCTGGGCCATGGGCTCCCCCTTAGATTTTCACTTCCCGGTGGGGGAGGTGCTTGTTGCACCAGGGGCAGTACTTCCTTAGCTCGAGCTTGGCCGTGGTGTTGCGCTTATTCTTTTCACTGGCGTAGTTGCGCCGCTTGCACCCGGTACACTCCAGGAGCAGCTTGATTCGGATTTCGCTGGCCATAGGTTCCTCTTTCAGCCTTCGGCCCAGCCAGGCTTGCAGCGCCTGACCGGGCCAGCAAGGCTCTAGTTTAGCACGTTACTCAATGATCTTGGACACCACCCCCGCACCCACGGTGCGACCGCCCTCCCGGATGGCAAACCGCAATCCCTCCTCCAATGCAATCGGCTTGATTAGCTCCACCGTAAACGTCACGTTGTCCCCA
>NZ_QWKZ01000008.1 GCF_003574085.1 Meiothermus luteus
GTGTTGGGACCAGCTCCTTCCAGCCGATGTGGCCCTTTTCCAGCAGGCCCTTGACCGTCCCCACCCCCACCCCGGCTGCACGGGCCAGGGCCGCCAGGCTTTCGGCCTGGCCCAGGTCGCGCAGGGCGTGCCAGGCCGCTTTGGCCCTCTCGCCCAGCTTTTCCGGGGGTTCTCCTAAGGCCACCAGCACCCGCCGCGGGGCACGCCGCTCGGCCACCTCTTCCTCCAGAACCCCGCCCTCCCGCAGGTAGTCCAGCAGCTTGGGGTCGAGGCCCCGGGCGTCCTGCCAGCCTTCGGCTAGGGCCTCCAGGCCCCGAGGCAGCACCGCTGGGTCGGCCCCCGGCAACAGCCGCACACGGTGCAGCAGAGGGGGCTCGAGGAACGGCAGCAGGTCATCCAGAAGGGTGCCCAAAGGGCAGAAGCTGTCCCGCGCGGCGGCCTGGAGGAAGTCCAGCTCCTCTTGACGCAGCCAGGGAAAGGGGTCTAGGTAGGCTACGGCCTCGCGCAGGGCAAAGCCCTTTTGGGGCCCCTCCTCGTACCCCAGCACCAGGCCTACCCGCAGCTCCCCCCGCCAGGGCACCACCACCCGGCGCCCTAGGCCCTCTGTCCTTTCCTCGCCGTGGGGCGGGAGGTAGGACATGGGCTCGAGGGGTAAGGGCAAGGCTACCTGCAGGCGCCGCATCTGCTTTAGTCGGCGGCCACCTCGAGCCGCTGCCCAATCTCGGGGATGCGGGCCAGGAAGGACCCGGTGGGGCTGCCAGAGCGGGCTACCTCCTCCGGAGTGCCCTCGGCCACAATCTCCCCACCCCGGGCCCCACCCTCCGGGCCCAGGTCAATCACCCAGTCGGCAGTCTTGACTACGTCCATGTTGTGTTCAATCACCACCACGGTATTGCCCCCGTCCACCAGCCGGTGCAGCACCGAGAGCAGCTTGGCGGTGTCCTCAAAGTGCAGGCCGGTGGTGGGCTCGTCCAGGATGTAGAGGGTGCGCCCGGTGGAGCGACGGCCTAGCTCGGTGGAGAGCTTAATCCGCTGGGCCTCGCCGCCCGAGAGGGTGGGGGAGGGCTGGCCTAGCTTCATATAGCCCAGACCCACGTCTACCATAAGTTGGAGCTTGCGGGCGATGGTGGGGATGTTCTCAAAGAAGGCCAGGGCCTCCTCCACGGTCATGTCCAGCACGTCGGCGATGTTCTTGCCCCGGAGCTTTACCTCGAGGGTTTCCTTGTTGTAGCGCTTGCCTTTGCAGACTTCGCAGGGCACGTAGAGGTCGGGCAGAAAGAGCATTTCAATTTTCACCGTGCCGTCCCCACCGCAGGCCTCGCAGCGCCCGCCCTTGACGTTAAAGCTGAAGCGTCCGGCCTCGTAGCCGCGCTTGCGGGCCTCGGGGGTTTTGGCGAAGAGCTCGCGGATTTCATCAAAGATGCCGGTGTAGGTGGCGGGATTGGAGCGGGGGGTGCGGCCGATGGGCGACTGGTCAATCTCAATCACCTTGTCCAGATGCTCCACCCCCTCGAGGCCCTCAAAGCGGCCGGGGATGGTTTTGGCCCGCATCAGGTCGCGGGCTAAGGCCGCATAAAGGATGTCGTGCACGAGGGTTGACTTGCCTGAGCCCGAGGGGCCGGTGATGGCCACGAACTTGCCCAGAGGGATTCTCAGGTTCACCCCCTTTAGGTTGTGCTCGCGGGCCCCCTTGAGCACCAGCCACTTGCCGTTGCCCTTGCGGCGGGTTTTGGGGACCGGGATGCGCTTGCTGCCCCGCAGGTAGGCCCCGGTCAGGCTTTCCGGGTGGGCCAGGATGTCCTCGAGCCGCCCCTCGGCCACCACCTCCCCCCCGTGTACCCCGGCCCCTGGCCCCATGTCCACAATCCAATCGGCCTCGCGCATAGTTTCTTCGTCGTGCTCTACCACCAAGAGGGTGTTACCTAGGTCGCGCAGCTTCTTGAGGGTGGCCAGAAGGCGCTGGTTGTCGCGGGGGTGCAGCCCGATAGAGGGCTCGTCCAGCACGTAGAGCACCCCGGTCAGGCCCGAGCCCACCTGGGTAGCCAGCCGGATGCGCTGGGCCTCGCCGCCCGAGAGGGTGTTGGCCGCACGGTCAAGGGTCAGGTAGTCCAGGCCCACGTCCTCCAGGAAGCCCAGCCGGTTCACAATCTCCCGCCAGATGGGGGCCGCCACCTGCATTTGGAACTCGTTCAGGTTGCGTTTCTCGCGAGGCTCGGCCAGACCCTCTAGCCGGATGCGGTAGGCGCTGAGCTGGGCCTCGGTCTCCACCACCCGGTTCTCCGCCAGGGCCTCAAAGAACCGCTTGGCCTCCCGTACTGGCATGGACGAAACCTCGGCGATGTTGAAGGGCCCCACCCGCACCGAAAGCACCTCCCGCTTGTAGCGGGTGCCCCCGCAGCCCGGGCAGGGTTTTAGGGTCATGTAGGCCTCGTAGGCTTCGCGCAGCCCTTCGGACTCGGTCTCGTGGTAGCGGTGGTGCAGCCAGGGAATTACCCCCTCGTAGCTCACCGAGACCCGCAGGGTCTCGCGCCCGCCCCGGCGGTACACCACCTCAAAGGGTTCGGGCAGGCCGTACAGCACCGCCCACTGGGCCTCCTGGGGAAGCTGCTTGAAGGGGGTTCTCATGTCAAAGCCCAAATGTTCCGCGAGGGCCCGCAGCCGATCCCACAGGTACCCCTTGCCGTTGTCCCGGCCCCGGCTCCAGGGGAGGATGGCCCCTTCGGCCAGCGAGAGCTCGGGGTTCACCACCAGCTCGGGGTCGAAGACCTGATTGTAGCCCAGGCCCGAGCAGTCGGGGCAGGCCCCGTAGGGGGCGTTGAAGGAGAAGATGCGGGGCTCGAGCTCCTCCAACACGCTGCCGTGCTCCGGGCAGGCGAACTTCTCCGAGAAAAGCTCCTCGTGGCCTGTATCGGGGTACAGAACCCGCATCAGCCCCTCGCCGCGCAGGAGGGCCAGCTCCACCGACTCGGCGATGCGGGCCCTTTCCTCCGGCTTCAGGACCACCCGGTCCACCACCAGGTCTATGTCGTGTTTCTCGTACCTTTCTAGCCTGAGCCCCAGGGCTTCCTCGAGGGTGTAGATTACGCCATCTACCCGCACGCGGGCGTAGCCCTCTTTTTGCAGTTGCTGAAACTCCTTGCGGTACTCGCCTTTGCGCCCCCGCACCAGAGGGGCCATCAGGATAGCCCTGGTGCCCTCGGGCTTTTGGAAAAGCCGGTCGGTAATCTCCGAGGCCGACTGTCGCTCAATGGGCCGCCCGCAGTGGGGGCAGTAGGCGGTGCCTACCCGGGCGAACAGGAGGCGCAGGTAGTCGTGGATTTCGGTTACGGTGCCCACGGTGGAGCGGGGGTTGTGCGAGGTGGTCTTCTGGTCAATGGAGATGGCCGGGGAAAGCCCCTCAATGCTCTCCACATCGGGCTTCTCCATCACCCCTAGGAACTGCCGGGCGTACGAGGAGAGGCTTTCCACGTACCGACGCTGCCCCTCGGCATAAATGGTGTCAAAGGCCAAGGTGCTCTTGCCCGAGCCCGAGACCCCCGTGATGACGATGAACTGCCCCCGCGGCAGCTCAACGGTAATGTTTTTCAGGTTGTGCTCCTTGGCCCCGCGGACGATAATTCTGTCCATCTGCGCAATATAACACCTGGCCGTGCTTATGTAAATAACATATACCCCTTGGAAAAAGGGTGTAGAATGAGGCTTTACTTTTTAGCGCACCGCCAGGTCGGCCACCCAGACGATCTCACAGGCCCCGTTGCCGCTGTCGTGCCGGGTGGTAGAGGTGCGCCAGTGGAAGCCGTCGGGCCGGCTCACGTTCACCAAGAACCCCTCTATTCGGACCAGGTGGCCGGGCTTCAGGCGCTTTAGGCGGAGTTCAATGTTGGGGTTGGCCGGAATCATGTGCATGTTGGCGCTGCTAACGATGATTTCTTCTGGTGGGATGGGCGGTTCCCCACGCCAGGCGTAGAAGTAGAAGCGGTCCGACTGCCAGATGTGCAGCTTGCGGATAACGCTGGTGTCGGACATCCGCCCCCAGCCTAGGGCCAGGTCCACCGGGGAGAGGGCCGAGGCGGCGTCAAAGCGGTAGAGCCGCTTGGAGAGGACCCGGGCCTCGAGCAGGAAGTAGGCCACCGGCTCCAGCCGATAGCCGGGCTTTTCCAGCCGCACCACACTTTCAGGGCTGAGCTGGGCTTGCAGGGGGGCCCTGGGCGCCAGCACCCCTGGTCGGCGGGCGAGGGGCTGGTTTTGCAACCAGACGATAAAACCGGCGGTAGCCCCTGCGAGGAGGAGCAGCCAGCCCAGAAGCCTCATCCCCGCAGTTTAGCGAAGGGAAGCGGAAAGGCCTGGTCAAATTTCGTCCTTGGCCAGGTCGTTGAAGCGCACATGCTGGGCATGGAATTGTAGCTCCACCACCCCGGTAGGGCCGTTGCGCTGCTTGCCCACGATGATCTCAGCAATGCCGGCCTTTTCGGAGTGCTGGTTGTAGTATTCGTCGCGGTAGATGAACATGACCAGGTCAGCGTCCTGCTCAATGGAGCCGCTTTCCCTAAGGTCGGAGAGCATGGGGCGCTTGTTGGGCCGTGACTCCACCGCCCGGGATAGCTGCGAGAGGGCGATGACCGGGATGTTGAGCTCACGGGCCAACCCCTTTAGACCGCGGGAAATCTGGGCAATTTCCTGCTGTCGGTTTTCACCGGCGTTTTTCCCACCGCCGGGGCCCGACATTAGCTGGAGGTAGTCAATCACGATCAGGCCCAACCGGTGGTGGGCGTGCAGCCTGCGGGCCCGGGCCCGCAGCTCCATGAGGGTCAGGTCGGAGGTATCGTCAATCAGAATGGGGGCCTCGGCGATGCGGCCGGCCACGTCCACCAGCCGGGAGAAGTCGCGGTCGGTGAGCTGGCCCTGGCGCAGGCGGTTCATGTCAATCCGGGCCTCTGAGCAGAGCATGCGGGTGACGAGCTGCACCGCAGGCATCTCCAGGGAGAAGATGGCCACCCCCACACCCTCCCTGAGGGCCACATTCTGGGCGATGGTGAGGGCAAAGGCGGTTTTGCCCATGCTGGGGCGGGCGGCGATGATGTTGAGGGAGCCGGGGGTGAGGCTGCCGATGATGGCGTCGAGGTCGCGGAAGCCGCTCCGCACCCCGTCCATCTGGCCCTTGTGCTCGTAGAGGCGCTGGATGTGCTCAAAGGTCTGGTGCACCAGCTCCCGCATGTTCTGGAACTCCGAGCGGCTCCCCTGGGTGGAAACCTCCAGCACCTTCCGCCCTGCCGCGTCGAGGATGTCCTCCAGGCTCCCCTCCTCCTCGTAGGCCATGCGCATGGCCTCACCGGCTGCGGCTATGAGCCTGCGCAGCGTCCACTTCTCGGCCACGATGCGCCCGTAGAAGTCGGCATAGGCCGCGGTGGGGGTGTTCTCGGAAAGCCCCACCAGGTAGGAGAGACCGCCCACGCTTTCCAGCTCCCCAGCCTGGCGCAGGGCCTCAGAGACCGTGACCAGGTCAATGGGTTCCCGCCGAGCCCGAAGCCCCACCATGGCCTCCCAGATTTTGCGGTGGGCCTCTTTGTAGAAGGCCTCGGCGGTGATGTAGCCCTCGAGCCTGTCCAGCACCTCGCTGTCCAGCAGAACCGCGCCCAGTAGGCTGGCCTCTGCGTCCAGGTTGTGGGGGGGCACGCGGCCCTCTAGGGAGGTGGAGGTCATGGCAGACTCCCACTTTAGCCGAGGCGGATGGGTTTGGAAAGCCGTCCGGCCCCTAGCCGCCTAGGGCCAGTTTGGCCGTGGGTTCCCCTTGAGCTAGGGCCAGGGCAACGGCCCGTTTTTGCGAGGCCACGAACAGGAATTCGCGGTTTTCGGTGTGGGAAACCTGCCCCACCTTTACCCCTTGAGGGTTATAGATGCCGATCCGGGCCCCCACGTAGCGGCGGTGGGGTCGGGAGAGCCGCACCACGAAGCCCCACCCCTCGAGCAGAGCCTCTATCTCCTCGGGCCGGAAGAAACCCTCGTCGCTAAAGGACAGCACCAGGTGAGGGGCCTTTATCCTCGCCAGGAGCTGCTCCAGGGCAGCCTTGGCTTCCTTCTTGGAGTTGAAGGGGCTTTTGCGCTCCCGCACATCGGTCCGCTTCTGGGCCACCCCATAGGTGGCGGGGTTGTCAAAGCGCACCAGGGTCTCCCAGACGTGGTAGTTGCCCAGGTAGGAGTGGGCGTTGTAGGGAGGGTCTAGGTAGAAGAGGTCCCCCTCCAGAGCCCCTGCCACCTCCAGCGCATCGCCCAGGTGGGCCTCGCCGGAGCCTGGCAGAAGGGGCGGGTAGGCCAGGTGGAGCTCGTTCCAGGCCCTAGGGGCCCAGCGCTTGAGGTAGGCCATCTGGATCCCGGTGGTGGAGTCCACCTTGTCGGCAGCCAAAAGCAGGCTGGTGAGGAGGATAGCCCTTAGGGTGGGGTCGGCCTGGTACGCCTCTATGGCCTCGCGTATGGCCTCTATGCGAGCGCCGTTTTTGGGCTGAAAGTAACGGGCCTTTAGGCAGTAGGTCTGGGTGAACCAACCGGTTTTGGGCTTGAGGGCGGCCAGCCTTTCCAGGATGGGCTGGATTTTGCCCACTGGGTACTTCCGCGCGTCGGCCCCCACCAGGGCCTGGGCTAGGACTTGGGCGTAGGCGTTGTGGTCGTTGGCGATCACGTAGAACCCCTGGGCTTTCAGCGCGTGGCCCACCCGGGCGCTGCCGGAGAACAGGTCAACCACCCTGCGCAGGGGGGTGACCTGGCTTACCCTGCAAATCGTCTCGGTAATCCAGGGAACGAGGACCCGCTTGGAACCGATGTACTTAATCATGGTGCATCGCAAAAGTCCCTGCTCGGGCAGGCTATATTATTTGTACCCCTGATTACTCGAGCCGGGCGGCCTTGGAGGTAGGTTGAGGGCGTGTTCGGTTCCTTTTACAAGCCCAAGCACCCGGCCCACCGGGTTCCGCCGGGGCAGGTGCTCACCGACAAGTTTCCCGTGCTCACCTATGGCCCCACCCCCAGCCTGCGCCCCGAGGAGGTACGGCTGGAGGTCGGTGGGCAGGTGGAGAACCCTTTGAGCCTAGGTTGGGATGAGCTTATGGCCCTGCCCCAGACCGGGCTAAAGGCCGATTTCCATTGCGTGACCCGGTGGAGCCGGCTGGACGTGGAATGGCAGGGGGTGCGGGTCCTCGAGCTGCTCCAGCAGGCCCGCCCCAGACCAGAGGCCCGGTACGTGCTGGTCTACTGCTACGGCGGCTACACCACCAGTCTGCCCCTAGAGGACTTCGCCCGCGAGGAAAACCTGCTGGCCCATACCCTCTTCGGCCAGCCCCTGCCCCGCGAGCACGGAGGGCCGCTACGGTTGGTGGTGCCCCACCTCTACGCCTGGAAGAGCGCCAAGTGGGTGCGGGGTTTCCAGCTGTTGGAGCGGGAGGAGCTGGGTTTTTGGGAGCGGAACGGATACCACCGAAGGGGCGACCCCTGGAGGGAAGAGCGCTTTAGTAGCCCCGGCGAAAACCTTTAGAGAGGGGCATCCTAGCTAACCTCGGGCTTGTGAGCTGCTATACAATGCCTGCGTGGAACTGGCGGCCTTACTCTTAGCCTACTTGTTCGGGGCCATCCCTGCGGGGGCCTGGCTGGCCCGGGGCTACGGGGTGGACATCCAGAAGGTAGGCTCGGGCAACATAGGGGCGACCAATGTGCTGCGCACCTTAGGGGCAGGCCCGGCCCTACTGGTAGCGGCTTTTGATGTGCTCAAAGGGGGTATTGCGGTCTTGGTGGCCCGGTGGATGGGCCTCGAGGGGCCCCTTTTGGGAGGGGTGGCGGTGGCCGCGGTGCTTGGGCACAACTACTCGGTCTTTCTGCGCTTCACGGGAGGTAAGGGAGTGGCCACCAGCTTCGGCACGCTCCTCTTCCTAGACCCAGGGGTAGCCTTGCTGACCTTTCCGGTAGGGGTACTGACCATGTTCTTGACCCGCTTTGTCTCGGCAGGCAGCCTGGTGGGGGGGGCGACCGCGGTGGTGCTGGCCTTTGCCATGGGGCGGCCGCTTTGGCTGGTGGCCACTGTGGGCCTTTTGGCGGGGCTTATCTTCTGGACGCATCGGGAAAACATCCGGCGTCTTCAGCAGGGCAGCGAGCGCCGTTTAGGTGAGAAAGCCACCCCCCCTCGTTGAGGGCTTCTGCCGTAGAATGCCCTTGTGCAGGGGGAAGCCCAGAGCATAAAGCGCGGTTTTTACCTGGCCGCGTTGCTGGTGGCCCTGCCGGTGGTGGGGCTTACCTGGTGGTTGAACCAGGAGCACCCCTACGTGCGCTACACCTATCCCCTATTCCTGGGAGGCTTCTGCTTATGGGCCTGGCGGCTTTGGGCGGGGGCCAGGCTCGAGCGTATTGAGCGGGAGGTCATCCTTGCGGTGGGCTTGGTCTTTTTGGGGAAGCTGGCCTACGGCTTTTTCTCCCCGGAGCCGGACTGGTCCGAGATCGAGAGCGCCTACTGGGTGCTGGCCTTTGTGATGGTGCTGGTCTACCTGTCCTTCTCCCCGCGGCAGGGGCTTTGGGTCGGGTTGGGGGTGGTGGGCCTGACCCTGGTCCTGGGGCTGCTCCGATTTGGCGGGGAGTGGGCTTCCTCGGAATTCTTGTCCTTTTTGCGCAGCGAAACGCGGCTTTTGGCCATGGCCGGGTTGCTCTACCTGCTGGCGGCGGTAAAGGACCACCTGGCCCGGGCGAACCGCCAGGTAGAGGAGATGCACACCTTGGCCCGCACCGACCCCCTGACCGGTCTGCCCAACCGCCTGGCCTTAAGCGAGCGGCTCGAGGCGGAGATTCAGTCCCCTCACGGGCTTTTCCTGGCGCTTTTGGATGTTGACCACTTCAAGCAGATCAACGACCGCCACGGCCACGCCACGGGCGATGCGGTGCTCAAGGAGGTGGCCCGCCGGCTGCAGGCTGGCCTGCGGGAGGGGGATGTGCTGGGCCGCTGGGGCGGGGAGGAATTCATGATCCTCCTGAGGGAGGAAAGCCTGCAGAACGTGCTGGCGGCGCTGGAGCGCATGCGGGAGAGCATCGCTTTCTGGCCCTTTGAGGGGGTGGGGGCGGTTTCGGCCAGCTTTGGGGTGGCCGAGGCCCAGTTTGGTGATACGGTTCACGGCCTGCTCGAGCGCGCCGACCAGGCCCTTTACCAGGCCAAGAGGATGGGCCGCAACCGGGTGGAGCTGGCCGGCCTGAGCCCCTAGTCGCTGGCCGCTTCGGGGGTCTTTGGGCCCACTAGGTAGACCGCCCGCCAAGGGCGGAAGTTGGAGTGAAGCTCGTGGACCTCCACGCTGCCGTCTGGGCGGGTAATGGTGCGGGTGATGCGAGTGCGGAAGCCGTCCACCGCCCAGTCTACCTGCTTCACCTCGCCGGGGCGCAGGCTGGGGTCCACGATGTACTGGGGGGGAGGGTGGGGGGTGCGGGAGAGGATGACCGGGGGAGAAACGGTGACCTTCCGGCCGTCGGGGATGCCGTAAAGCCGCACGGTCAGGCTCGAGCGGGTGTAGGCGGTGCGCACCACCAACGGGCCTGGGGTGTCGTTCTGGGCCCGCAGGTTCAAATAGGGCTGGTAAACCGCCGCGTCGTAGCCCACGATGGGGTCGTACCAGCGCACCCGGTAGGCGTGCGGGTTGCGCTCAACGATGGGCAGCCCGGCCTGGTAGAGGGCCCGGAAGGCGGTGGTGGAAACCTGGCAGACCCCGCCCCCGACCCCTTTCACGGTTCGCCCGCCGGAGATAACCAGGGCTTCCTTGAAGCCGTTTTCGGGACTGATGTGGCCCACCGCTTGGTTGAAGTCAAACATCCCCCCTGGCGGTACGACGTAGCCGTCTAGGTTGCGCGCAGCGGCGTGGACGTTGGCGATGCGCTCAGGGCTCGAGCCCGCGTAGGTGGTGGTGGCCTCGGCTAAGAGCTGGAGGTCTTCAGGACGGGGTAGGTCGGTCACCCGCACCTGGGCCCGCTTGGGCACCGCCACCAGGCGGAACTCGCTCAGGTCAGGGCGCAGGAGCTGGACCTCTAGGCGTCTTAGGCTCTCGGGCTGATTGAGCTTGAAGCCGTCCTTTTCCGGGCGTACCTCCAGCCGGCCCCCCGGGCCCACCACGTAGCGGGCGTTCTCGGGTAGGCGGTCGTGGCGGGCGGCCAGTTGCTCGAGCAGGCGGCCCAGCCTCTTACGGTTCACTTGGAGCTCTTCCCCTACTTGGAGCAGAGCCGCCACCTGGTCCACCCCCAGGGTGTGCCGGTGGGTTTGTCCGCCGGGCTCCTCGTAGACCAGGACAATCGGGCGCAGGAGCTGGTTGGCCTGGGTGGCGATCCCCTCGAGCATCCCCGCGGTGAGGCGAGGGGCGACGGGACGGGGGAAGAACTCCAGGGTTCTCAGCCCGGGGTGGCGCAGGTAGGTTTCCAGCGCTGCTTGGACATCAAGCTGGAGGCCCACCTCCTCGGGCAGCACCTGGTAGCGGCCCTTTTGGTAGACCACCCGGGCATCCCGGGGGGGACGCTCGAGGCGCTTCGCGATGGCCCTCAGGCGCTCCGCCACGGCTTTGGGGTCTAGACGGGCCACCAGCGGAACTTCCACCTGTCCCCTTAGGGCGGCCAGCCGTTCGGCCAGGCGGCCACGCCCCACTGCAAAGGCCTGCTCCGCGGTGGCCTTGGGGTCGGGCTGCCAGCCCAGCTCCGTTGCAAGGACCTCTAGGCTCTGCTCCCCCGCTTTGAGGGTGAGCCGGGGCGGGGCCTGGTGTTCTACAGTAGCAGCGATTCGGGCGGTGGCCTCCTCCACGGTCAGTCCCCCCACCTGCACCCCCGCGGCCACCACGCCAGGGTATATCCGCTGCTGGTGCAGGTATTCAAATAGGGCCCAGCCCAGCGCCAGCCCCGCAAGTCCAGCGGTGCCTAGCAACCACGCCCGCCTCATCAGGAGCTGAGTATAGCGGCTTGGCCCGTGGGCCGTGTGAAGTGGGTCCCTAAGTTCTGTTAAGCCGGCCTTCAGCTAAGGCCCTGAAGAGAGGCTTCTGAAGCGCATCCGCAGGGATTTTAGCCGTTCCCGCACCCGCTCTTCCCAACCCTCCCCATGGGCCTCGTAGAAGGTCAACCCCTCCAGCCCTTCGGGCAGGTAGGGCTGGGCAAAGCTGCCCTCGGGGTCGTCGTGGTAGTAGGCGTAGCCGTGGCCGTGGCCCAGCCCCTTAAGTAAGGCGGTGGGTGCGTTGCGCAGGTTTAGGGGCACGGGTGAGTCTGGGTAGCGCTGCGCAGCCTGCTGAGCCTTTTCCCAGGCCACGTAGACGCTGTTGGACTTGGGGGCTAAGGCCAGGTAGACCACCAGCTCGGCCAGCGCCAGCTCCCCTTCGGGGCTGCCCAGCAGCTCATAGGCCTCCTTGGCCGCCACGGCCAGCCGCAGGGCCAGGGGGTCGGCCAGCCCAACGTCCTCTACCGCAATGCGCACCAGTCGGCGGGCCAGGTAAAGCGGGTCGGCCCCCGCGGCGAGCATCCGGGCCAGGTAGTACAGCGCGGCGTCCACATGGCTGCCCCGCACGGCCTTGTGCAGCGCCGAGATAAGGTCGTAGAAGGCGTCCCCCCCCTTGTCAAAGGCCAGGGTCCCGCGCCCCAGGGCTTCCTTCGCGTGTTCTATGCCGATTCTCCCACCCCCCAGGCTGGCGGCCAGCTCGAGGGCCGAAAGGGCCCGGCGTGCGTCCCCTGAGGAGGCTTGGGCGATGAGCTGGAGTGCTTCGGGGCTGGCCTCTGCCCGCAGGCCCTCAGGGTGGGCCAGGGCCCGCTCCAGCAAGCGGTACAGCGCCGCCTCGTCCAGCGGGTTGAGCACGTACACCCGGGCCCGCGACCGCAGGGCCGGGTTGACCTCAAAGGAAGGGTTCTCGGTGGTGGCCCCAATCAGGGTCAGAAGCCCTGATTCCAGGTGGGGCAGGAGGGCGTCCTGCTGGGACTTGTTGAAGCGGTGAATTTCGTCTAGGAGGAGGACCAGCCCCCCTTGGCGCTGGGCCTGGGCCACGGCTTCTCGGATTTCCCGGACCCCCACCTCTACCGCTGAGAGGGCCTGGGTGGCCCGTCCCGCCTCCTGGGCCAGCAGCCGGGCCAGGGTGGTCTTGCCGCTGCCAGGGGGGCCCCAGAGGATGAGGGAGGAAAGGCGGCGGGTCTCCACCATTCTCCGCAGAGGCTTTCCTGGTCCGGTGAGGTGTTCCTGGCCCACCACCTCGTCCAGGCTGCGGGGCCGCAGGCGCTCGGCCAAGGGTACGCTCACGCCGAGATTGTACCAGGGCACGGGCTTATCCCCAGCGACATCCCTAGGCCCCAACCGTATGCTGTTGGGTATGGGGCTATCGTTTCTTCCCTGGGCGCTTACGCTGCTGGGGCTGCTCCCCCTTTGGTTTTTCCCTAGGCAACAAAGCCTCTACCCCGGCGTGCTGTTCCTCCTGGCGGCCCTTCTACTGGCCACCGCGGCCAGCCTTTACGCGCGGGCGCCCCTGGGGCCTAAGGTGCGCTTTTTCTGGGTGCTGGGGGTTTCCAGCGTGGCCGTCCAAGCGGCGTTTCTGGCCAGCGGTGAGCTGGCCCAAGTGCCCGATGACCTGGTGGTGACGGCCTCGGTGGCCAGCCTAATCGCTCCTGCCCTCTTCCTCGCGGGCCTTTTTGTCCTCCTTCGGGGGGAGGCGCTCGGCCCCCTGCCGGTGCAGGGCGAGGGAGGGGTGCTGTCCCAGAGCGCTTTGCAAGCCCTGGCCCCGAGCCTTGAGGCCCTCTCGAGGGTGCGGCCGGTGACGCTTCTTTTGCTGCACACCCACCCGGACCAGCCAGGGGCCTCCCTTTTGCGGTTTTTGCGTCGGCCGGACCTGGTCTTTGAGCTAAGGCCAGGGCATTTCCTGGTGGTCCTGCAAGGGAGCGGCCCCGAGGGGGCCCAGGTGGTGTTCCGCCGCATCCGGCAGAGCCTGGCGATAAGGGCCTATGCTGTCTTGCCTCTTCAGGGCACCGTTCAGCAGGTCCTGCGGCAGCTCGAGGGGGAACTGGCCCACTACTATCTAACCCAGCACTAACCCCAGCCGTTCCTCAAAGGCCCTCTCCAGCCCGCTTAGCCCCAGCACCTCCCCCAGCGCCCAGAAGAAAACCCGGTAGTGTTCGGGCCGGGCGCTTTCGCCCATCAAGCCCAGCCGCAGCACCTTACCGGCGGTAGGGCCGATGCCGCCGGCCACGGAAACCCCTCTGGCGTACAGCCCTTTGCGGATCTCGGCCTCGGTGAGCCCCTTGGGGGGGCGCACCACCAGCACAGTGGGTAGGCGGGCCTCAGGGGCCGCGTAGGCGCTGAAACCCAGCTCCTCTAGGAGCGAGAGCACCGTGGCGTACATCTGCTGGGCCCGCTTTTTGCGGTTCTCCAAGCCCTCTTCCAGGGCCAGCCGAAGGGCTTCCTCCAGGGCGTAGTGCAGCAGCACCGGGGAGGTGCAGAAGTACCCTTCCTGCTCCCAGTAGACCGCCACCCGGGAGAGGTCGGAGTACCACCCCCGCACCTGTCCCAAGCACTCCCGCCCCCGCTCGGAGAGGGCGAAGGGGGCCAGGCCAGGCGGGGCCGAGAGGCACTTCTGGCTCCCGGTGAAGGCGTAGTCAACACCTAGCTGCTGCATGGAAAGGGGCATCATCCCAGCGGTGGTCACCGCGTCCAGCATGAGGAGGGCCCCGTGCTCCTGCACTATGGGTGCGATGGCCTCCACCGGGTTTAGCACCCCGGTGCTGGTCTCGCCGTGGACCAGGGCCACCAGCTTGTAGGGGCGGTGCTTGAGCTCCTCGGCAACCGCCTGGGGGTCAATGGGGTGGCCCGGCTCGGAGCGCAGCACCCGGTAGTCCAGGCGGTAGGCGTGGGCGATCTCCACCATCCGCTCGCCAAAGGTGCCGCTTACTAGGAGGAGGACGGGGTCGCCCTCGTCGGCCAGGTTGGTCAAGCCGGCTTCCATGCCCAGGCTTCCCGAGCCGGGCAAGGCGGCCAGCAGGGCCCCTTCACCCGGGTCAAACAGGTGGCTCAGGTAGCCACGGATGCGTCGGTTGGAGGCCAGGACCTCGGGGTCAAGGTGGCCGCGCATCTCCTTGCTGAGCGCGGCCTGGACCCGGGGGTGGATGGGGGTGGGGCCGGGGGTTAGAAGCACCATGCTCGTTTCCTCCAAACAAAAAGGTGCCCCACCGAGCAAACCTGCGCGGCCTCTTCCCTATGGGAAGAGCGCCGTTAGCGGGTAGCTCGAGCGGGGCGGCTGTTCATCGCGTTCCCTGGGCGGCCCCTTGGTCGGCTTGAGTCCGCACGGGGGGCCGCTTCTGCCCTGAATATACCCGGGGGCTTTAGGCTTTGTCAAAGACGGGGCTAAGTGCCTAGTGCCACAGGAAAAATACCTAAGCCTGCTAGACTAAACTTCGATGAACGACTACTACGCAATACTGGGGGTGGAGAGGAACGCTAGCCCAGAGGAGATCAAGCGAGCCTACCGGAGGTTGGCCCTAAAGTACCACCCCGATAAAAACCCGGGGGATAAGGAGGCTGAGGAGAGGTTCAAGCAGATCAACGAGGCCTACGCGGTGCTCTCTGACCCGGAGAAGCGTGCTCAGTACGACCGCTACGGTACGGCCGCGCCGGCTGGAGGAGGGATAGGAGGGGTGGGGGACCTCTTTGACCTCTTTGAGCAGGTCTTCGGCTTTCGCTCCCCAGGAGGGGGGCGGGCCCCGCGGGGTGAGGACCTCGAGGTACGCCTCGGGCTCGAGCTCTCCGACCTACTCCACGACGGCGAGAAGGAGCTAGAGTACGACCGGTTGGTGCCCTGTGAGGCCTGTGGGGGTCAGGGCGGCCGGCGCCAGGCCTGCCGGAGCTGTGGCGGCCGGGGCACCTTGGAGCAGATACAGCGCACCTTTTTCGGCAGCATGGTGACCCAGGTACCCTGCGGGACCTGCCGGGGACGAGGGTATGTGCTGAGCGAAGCCTGTGCTGCGTGTCGGGGCCAGGGCCGGGTCCGGCGCAGGGAACGCATCCGGGTTACCGTTCCGGCCGGCATAGAGGAGAACCAGCTCCTTAGGGTCTCGGGTTACGGCAACATCGGCCCGGGGGGGCCAGGGGACCTCTTCGTGCGCCCGGAGATACGCCCACACCCCCACTTGGTGCGGCAGGGGGCCAATCTGGTCTATGAGCTTAGGTTGGGTCTGGCCCAAGCGGCCCTGGGAGCCCGGGTGCAGATACCCGGTCTAGAGGGAGAAGTGGCCTTTGAGGTGCCCCCAGGTACCGGTGAGGGGGAGGTGTTTGAGCTGGAGGGCCACGGCCTGCCCCGTCCCGGGGGCCGTGGTCGGGGTAAGCTGCAGGTGGTGACCCGGATTGAGGTGCCCCGCAACCTGCCCAAAAAGGCCCGCGAGCTCCTGCGGCAGTACGCACAGGAGGTAGGTGAGGAGGTGGCCCCAGAGGGTTTTTGGGAAAAGGTCAAGCGGGTATTCAAAGGTTAAGGGCTCTTCACCCGCCCACGGTGGCTTTTGGATAGGACCTGGTCAAAGCTGGCCCGGGCCCGGGTTTTCATCTCCTCAATGGCCTTCCAGTTTGGCTGATGGCGGGCCAACACTGCGCTGGCCAAGACCTCTGGGTCGCCGGGTGCTTCCACGAAGGCCGCTCCCGCGTCGCGGCAGAACCCGGCTACCTTGGGGTCGTAGGCGATGCCCACGAAGGGGGTGTGGGCGGCGGCGGCCAGGATGGCCCCGTGCAGCCGGACTGAGACCACATACCCAGCCTGGGCCAGCAGGTAGCTTACCCGCCGGGGGTCCCAGGCCAGCTCCCGGGTAAAGCTCCTGAACCGCTCCAGCACCGGCTCGTCAAAGCCCGGCTGGAGCGCCAGCACCACCACCTCGTAGCCTTCTCCCTTCAGCCGGTCGGCCAGTTTGTGCAGGTTGGCGTTGGCCGCCTCGGTGCCGTACTTGGGGATTAGCACCACCATGTTGGGCTCGCGCTCCACGGGGGGCGGGGAGAGGAGCAAGG
Organism: Meiothermus luteus; assembly: GCF_003574085.1. Taxonomy (GTDB): domain Bacteria; phylum Deinococcota; class Deinococci; order Deinococcales; family Thermaceae; genus Meiothermus; species Meiothermus luteus. Next base: position 16,004 of record NZ_QWKZ01000008.1, read on the forward strand.
CGGGGTCGGCCCCTAGCTGGGCCTCCAGACCCAACCGACGGGCGTAGGCCAAGGAGTCCCCGTCCCGGAAAAGGCAGGGCACACCCCGCAGGGCCCGCTGCACCCGCCGCTCGCCCCAGGGGCTTAGCGGGCCTAGGGACTGATTGAAGACGAACACGGGTTTGCCCCGCCGCCGGGCCAGCCCGATGATGGTCAGGTAGTACCACAGGCTTGTCCGGGAGGTTTTGTCCTGTAAGAGCCCTCCTCCGCCCGAGAGGAGCAGGTCTATCCGGCCTAAAGAGCGCCAGACCTCGAGGGGATGGGCACGCTTTGCTGCTTCCACCCCGTAGCGAGCTGCGGTCTCGCGGGGGTCACCGGAGAGCACCAGCGGTTCATGCCCGCGGGCTTTTACCTCCTGCACGATGGCCTCTAGAATAGCCTCGTCGCCTGCGTTTTTGAACCCGTAATAGCCGCTCACCCCCACGCGCATGGCAACCCTCCGGACAATGCTATATATTGGCACGCCCAGCGGGGGCCTGCCCCTACCTGAACCACCATTGGCGCAACCGCCGGATGAGCCAAACCCCCGCTAGACCCAGGCCCAGGCCGATCAGGATGCCGTTGAGCACCCGGAAGAAGGAGATGCTGAGGGGGGTGTGGTAGTGGGAGAAGGTGTTTAGGATGGAGCCCATGCCCACCGCCACCAGGACCAGGAGGGTGTTCCTGAGCCAGTTGGGCCAGGGCAGGAGGAGGGCCACCGGGGCCAGGGCATGGGCGAAGATTTCCTTGAAGCGGGGCCGCACCATCACGTCCTGCAGGAAGGCCCTAAGCTGTAGCTCCCACTCCGGCACCAGGCTGGGGGCCGCATCGTTCCCGCGCCGGAGTACCGCCAGCCCCACCAGGGCCAGCCCCACCAGGGCCAGCCCTACCTCGCCCAGCCGTAGGGGATGGTTGTACAAGGCGGTGAGGGCAGGCTTGTAGGCGCGGGGTAGGAAGGAGAGGGCCACCAGCAGGGGAGGAACCAGCAGGGTGAGCGAGACCCCTCGGAACGGCTCCAGGCCCAGCACGCTCTCAGGGGTGCTGCCCAGGGCGGCCAGGAACACCACGCCGGCGAGCGCGTAGAGCACCCCGAGAAGCCACAGCCTGAGCCCTGGCTGGCGCTCCAGGAACCCTAGGGCTGGGAAGACCATGGCCGCCAACAGAGGTCCGGCTCCCTCTTGGGCCACCCCTAGGGCCAGCAGCACCAAGAACCCTGCCACCGGAAGGCCCAGGGGTTGGGGCAGGCTCAGCGCCAGCAAGGCCAGCCCTGACGCCACCCCTACCCAGGCCAGATGGCGCAGGGGCCAGGGGGCAAAGTCGCGGCTTTGGGGCTCGCCGAGGGGAATGTGGGAGCGCTCGAGGTCGTGCCTAAGGATGCGCAGGAAGGCCTCGGTGTCCCCAGGTTCCCGGTAGGGCCGTAGATACAGGAGTTGGTGCCCCCGTTCCCGGGCGGCCAGTACGAATTTGTCGGCCGTCTCGGCAGGGGCCAGCCGGTCTTGCCACTCCGGGCGGATGCTGAAGAGGCGGCGCACCGGTAAAGTCTGGGCCAAGGTGGCGAAACCGCGTTGGGGGGTTCCCTCAATCCAGGCGATGGGCTTTCCTGCTAGGCCCGAGGCCACCTCCTCTAGGTGGGCCTTGTAGCCCAACACGTCTAGACCGGTAAAAATCACCACCTCTGCCTCGGGGGGCACCAGCTCCACGTCGTAGCGGCGGTAAGGGTGGTCAAAGGGGCGGGCGGCCAGGTAGAAGCCCTGGTCCTTCAGGGCCCGGGCTAGGGCCTGGTCGTACCCGGCCGGAAAAAACTCCACGTTGACCGGGGTGGCCAGCCAGCTTTGACCGCCAAACTCCGCTCGTTCGGTGGGGATGGTCCAGCGGGCGGCTAGCTGGTCCAGCCACTCCCTAGGGCCGCCCAGGTAGAACCAGCCCGGGCGGAGGGGGGCCTCTGGGTAGAGCAGCCTCAGGGTGTTGTAGGGGTGGTAGACGAGCATCCCCCGGTTGACCCAGCTTCGCACCGGCTGCTCGTAGAGGGCCACCCCCTCTACCCCCAGGGTCCGGTAAGCTTGCATGAGCTCCAGGAAGTCCTTGCCCTGGGCCCTAGCCCGCTCCGCTACTTCCTCCCCATCCATGATGAGCACCACCGGGCCGGGACGCTCAACCTGCATGCGGGGCAGCAGGGCCGGGAAGGAGAGCAGCGCCGAGGCCGCTACTGTGATTCGCAACAGGGGTTTCCAGTCCACCTTGGGGCCTCCTAAAGCGCCTGTAGGCTGTGTATCAGGCTCCTGACCCGTGCGGTAAGCATGGCCAGGGCTTCTTGGTTGTGTCCGCCGTGGGGGATGATTACATCGGCGTAGCGCTTGGAGGGCTCCACAAAGGAGAGGTGCATGGGCCGCACCTGCTCGAGGTACTGTTGGATCACGCTTTCCACGCTGCGCCCTCGTTCCAGCAGGTCCCGCTGTAGGCGCCTTATAAACCGCACGTCGGGGTCGGTGTCCACGTAGACTTTGAGGTTCATCTCGGCCCGCAGGCGTTCATCAAAGAAGAGCAGGATGCCCTCCAGCACCACCACCGGGGCGGGCTGGACCAGGATGGTTTCGGGGGTGCGGGTATATTCCCTAAAGGAGTAGACCGGCGCTCGCACGGCTTGGCCTTGGGCCAGGCGCCGCACGTGTTCTAGGTAAAGCTCGAGGTCAAAGGCCTCAGGGTGGTCGTAGCTTAGGCGGCGGCGCTCCTCCAGGGGGAGGTGCTGGTTGGCCTTGTAGTAGTTGTCCATGGGCAGCAGGGCCACGGACTCCGGCCCCACCGCTTCCAGGATGGCCTCGGTTACGGTGGTCTTGCCGCTGCCGCTGCCCCCTGCAATGCCGATCACGAAGGCTCGACCCACGGCGCCCATCATACGCCGCGCCCACGCCCCTGGGTAGCCGCGCCGGGGTGTAGAGTGTAGGCAGCAATGGTGGTTCTAACCGGGGAGATATTCGTAGACCTGCTGGGCCGCAACCCCATGGGCCACACGACCCTGACCTACGCGGGTGTCCTGGGAGGGGCGGCCCTCAATGCGGCCTCCACCCTGGCCAGGGTGGGCGTTCCCACCCGTTTTGTGGGTGAGGTGGGGCAGGATTTTCTAGGCCGGTGGGCCCTGGCCCGTATCGCCGAACGCCGGATAGAGACCCGCTTCATCCAGGAGGTTCCGGGCATTGCTACCCCCCTTTGCCTGGCCGAACTGGACCCCCAGGGCGAGGCCCACCACAGCTTCTACCGGAGCTACGGGGCAAGCTCCTTTGAGCCCGACAGCGCGGCCATGGCCCGGGCCAAGTGGTTCCACTTTGGCTCGCTCTCCTCATTTCAGCCGCGCAACGTTCCCGGCATCCAGAAGCTTTTGGAGATTGCCCTTGAGCACGATGTCCCGGTCAGCTTTGACCCCAACCTGCACGCTCCGCCCGACGAGGGCTACTGGGAGCAGCTAAGGCGCTACATGCCCTATGTTTCGGTGCTCAAGGCCAGCCTGGGCGACGCCCGTAGGCTTTTCCCCTTGGTTCCGGCAGAGCCCCAGGCCCTGCTGGAGTGCCTGGTGGAGCTAGGGGCTCCGGTAACGGTGCTAACCCTGGGGGAGCGGGGGGCCTGGGCGGCCTTCCGCACCCGGGTCTACCGGGTTCCAGGGGTGCGGGTGCGGGTGGTGGACACCGTGGGCGCAGGGGATGCCTTTACCGCCGGGCTAATATACGGCTTTTTGAAGCAGGAGCTTACCTCCCGGCTCGAGCTGCTGGCCTGGGACGGTGCCCAGCTCCCGGTCATTCTGGCCGCCTCCTGCCATCTGGCCGCCATCACCTGCACGGTGGAAGGGGCCCACCCCCCCGAGGAGCCCCTCAACGCCTGGTGGGAGCGCTTTGGGTGAATTGTCCGCTCAGACCTGGGCCAGCGAGCGGGCGTCCTGGGCCATGGCGTGGCCGATGGCCTTCTCGTGGCCATCCACCTCAAAAGCGTGCAGCTTCCCGGTGTCAATAAGGAGCTCTACGGTGTCCCCGGGGCGCACCACGGCGTGGCCGTCCACCTTGGCGGTAAGCATGTGGCCGCCGATTTCGGCGTGGATTTCGGTATCGGCCCCCAGCGGCTCCACCACCTCCACCTTAGCCCGCACCACGTTTTCCCCCTCTGGGATGGAGGTCCAGCCTTTCAGGCCGATGTGTTCAGGGCGAACGCCCATCCAGACCTCCTTGCTGTTGTAGGGCATCAGGCTGGTCCCCAGGGTGCTGTTGGTCCGTACCTTGAAGCCTTCGCCCACCAGATAGACGTTGCCCCCTTCTAGCTGCACCCTGGCGCGGATGAAGTTCATGGAGGGGGAGCCGATAAAGCCCGCCACGAACTTGTTGCCCGGGTAGTCGTAGAGGTTGAGGGGGGTGTCCACCTGCTGGATCTCCCCGTCCTTCATCACCACGATGCGCTGCCCTAGGGTCATGGCCTCCACCTGGTCGTGGGTGACGTAGATGGTGGTCACCCCCAGCCGGCGCTGGAGCTTGGCGATCTCGGCGCGCATCTCCACCCGCAGCTTGGCGTCGAGGTTGGAAAGGGGTTCGTCGAACAGGAAGACCTTGGGCTCGCGCACGATGGCACGGCCCATGGCCACCCGCTGGCGCTGGCCGCCCGAGAGCTCGCGGGGCTTGCGCTGCAAAAGGTGGTCAATCTTGATGATGCGGGCCGCTTCTTTTACCCGCCGGTCAATCTCGTCCTTGGGCACCCGGCGCAGCCTCAGGCCAAAGGCCATGTTCTCGTAGACGTTCATGTGGGGGTAGAGGGCGTAGTTCTGGAAGACCATGGCGATGTCCCGGTCTTTGGGGGGCACATCGTTCACCAGCCGGTCGCCGATGTAGAGCTTGCCCTCGGTGATGTCCTCCAGGCCCGCGATCATGCGGAGGGTGGTGGTCTTGCCGCAGCCCGAGGGGCCTACAAAGACCACGAACTCGCCGTCTTCGGTCTCGAGGTTGAAGTCCTTGACCGCCGTGACCTTGTTGCCGTAGCGCTTGTAGACGTGCTCCAGCCTAATTTTTGCCATTTCGGCCTCCTAGTAGTACCCCTCCCACGCTGTGAGTCGCCGCAGTGCGGGCCCATCGGGGATTGCTGGGTACACCGCCAGTTTACCCGGCCATGGGAGTCGCCCGCAAGGGTAGCCTGGGGCTACCTGGCTGGAAGACCCCGGTAGAGTTCTTCCAGGCTCACGGCTACGTTGACGCAGGGCAGCCACAAGGCCCCCTTCTCTACCGCCTCATAGCGTCAGCCACCGTCTTCCATCCGCCGGTAGATTCCCAGCCGTTTCTCGAGCTGGGAGGCCAGCACGTAGGCCTGCAAACCCGGCAGCTTCTGATAAGCGAGCAGTTTTTCGCCCCGGTCAATGGCTTCTGTGGAGTCAGAAAGTACCTCCACCACCAAGCGGGCGGTTCTCTTGAAGCTCGCCCCCTCGAGGGGCTCTTCACGGCACAAACACATCCGGGTAGTAGGCCGCGGAATCCACTTTGAGCAACATGTTTTCGGAAAAAGTCTCGCAGCCTGCCTCTTCGCCAGCATTGAAAATCGTGAGCAATAAGCGGGTAACCAGTCGGTTGTGGTAGTCGGTCCTGCCCGCCATGGCGAACACGAACCCGTCCACAAACTCATGCCGGGTCTGGGATTTGGCCTCCAGTTCAAGAAACTCTTCAAAGGTTGCCTGGCGAACAGGGTTCTGCCTGGGCATGGCTACAGTGTAGCAAAACCCAAATAAAGCCTAGTCTGTGGCCTCACCCGCTTTGGCGGGCTCGCGTTTGAGGTTTTGCACCACCAGCTCGGAGATGTCCAGCACGCGGGGGGCCTGGCCTTCGGGCTCCTGGGTGGCTTCCAGGTTCATCATCTGCATACAGAAGGGGCAGCCCACCGCGATGGTTTTGGCCCCGGTTCCTTTGAGCTCGCGGTAGCGCTTCGTGGAAACCCGCTCGTCGCCGGGTTCTTCTTCCTTCCAGAACTGGGCCCCGCCCGCGCCACAGCAGAAGCTCTCCTTGCCGTGCCGGGGGGGTTCTTGCAGCTTAAGACCGGCGGCTTGAATGACCTGGCGGGGTTCGGCGAACACCCCGTTGTGCCGGCCCAGGTAGCAGGGGTCGTGGTAGGTGACTTCGCCGGCCATGGGGAGGAGCTCGAGCCGCTTGGCGCCAATGAGCTCGGCAATGAACTCGGTGTGGTGCTTGACGGTGTAGACACCGCCAAAGTCCCGGTACTCGTTGGCCAGCGTGTGGAAGCAGTGGGGGCAGGTGGTCACGATGGTCTTGGGTTTGGCCTCCATGGCGGCGTTGAGCGTCGCTACGTTCTCAGTGGCAAGCTGCATGAACAAAAACTCGTTGCCGGCCCGCCGGGCCGCATCCCCGGTGCAGCGCTCCTCCTTGCCCAGCACCGCCCAGCTCACCCCGGCCTCGTGCAGGATTTCCGCAAAGGCTCGAGCGGTCTTCTGGGCCCGGGGGTCGTAGGCGGGGGCGCAGCCCACCCAGTAGAGCACCTCAGCCTCGGGGTTCTGGGAGAGAGTCTTGACCTCAAAGGGGAGGCCCTCCGCCCAGGCCAGGCGCTTGTCGGCCCCTAGGTTCCAGGGGTTGCCGTTGCGCTCCATGCCCCGGAAGGCGTTGTTGAGCTGAGCCGGGAACTCGCCCTGCATCATCACCCGCTCGCGCCGCACATCCAGGATGTGCAGCATGGGCTCGTTGCCCACCGGGCAGACCTCCACGCAGGCGTTGCAGGTGGTGCAGGCCCAAAGGGCCTCCTCGTTCAGGGCGAACTCCATCAGGGGCCGTGGGCTCTCCTTGCCGGCGGCAAAGTCGGGGAGAATTTGGTTCAGCTCGTAGCGCTCGCTGATCAGGATGGCCGCCGGGGAGAGGGCCTTGCCGGTGGTGTAGGCTGGGCAGACCTCCTGGCAGCGGTTGCACATGATGCAGCTGTAGGCGTCCAGCAGCCGGGGCCAGGTGAAGTCCTCCAGCTTGGCCACCCCGAACTTCTCCATCTTTTCCAGCGCCTCAAAGTCCTGGGCGATGGGCAAAAGGGCCCCCGGTTTTTCCTTTTTGAAGGCCAGGTTCAAAGGGGCCAGGAACAGGTGGATGTGCTTGGAGCGGGCAAAGTAGGGGATGAAGAGCAGAATAGAGCCGATGGCGAACCACCAGAAGAGATGCTCGAGGATCACAATCCGGTCCACATCCACCCAGAGGAAGAGCCCTGAGGCCAGGCTGGCCACCGGCTGGTAGGGGTCGGGGCCGTAATCCAGGTTGGCGGCCTGGGCCGCTTTGTGGAGCAGCCGGCTGCCCACGTGAAAGAGGATGAAACCCCCCACGATGGCGCTGTCGGTGGGGATGCCCTGCCGCACCCGCTCGTGCAGGGGGGTCTTCGGGTTCCAGCTAAAGGTCTTGCGGCCCGCAGGGGAGTAGCGCCGGATTAGCAGGCCCACGATGCCCAGCAGAATTAGGGCGGTGAGGAGGTCGGCCACCAGGTTGTAGCCGTTCCAGAAGCCCCCCCGGGCCTTGAAGGGAAAGAAGCCCTCGAGCACGTCCACCAGGTTCACGCTCAGGTAAAACACAAAGCCGTAGAACACAAAAGCGTGCAAGAGGCTTACCCAGGGCCGCTTCTTGAAGACCGTCTGCATGGTGAGGGTCTGCCAGAGGGCCCTACCAAGACGCGCGGGCAGGTGGTCAAAGCGGTCTTCCGGCTGGCCACGGCGGATGGCCCGGTAGACGCGCAACAGCGCCCCGCCGCCGAAGTAAAGCGAGCCCAGCAGCAGGAGCAGGAAGAGGACTTTTTCAGGTACGGTCAGCATGGAACTCCTTTTGGGCTACAAAATTATACTTGGTACAAGTTTATCCACGCCCCCGCTTTCCGGCAAGATAGGCCCCGCGCGTGTGTACCTATCCCCGCTTGCGCCCTTCGACAGGGGGAGGGGCAGCCGTTATTATCGTGAGCGGCAAAGACGGGCGAAAGCCCGGAAAGGAGCTTTAGCGATGAAATCCCCTGTGCGTGTAGCGGTAACTGGTGCGGCGGGCCAAATTGGGTACAGCTTGCTCTTTCGCATCGCGGCGGGCGAGATGCTGGGCAAGGACCAGCCGGTGATTCTCCAGCTTTTGGAAATCCCCCCAGCGATGAAGGCCCTGAATGGGGTGATTATGGAGCTGGAGGACTGTGCCTTCCCCACCTTAGCGGGCATTGTGGCCACCGACGACCCCATGGTGGCCTTTGCCGATGCCGATTATGCCCTGCTCGTGGGGGCAATGCCCCGCAAGCAAGGCATGGAGCGGGCCGACCTGCTGCAGGCCAATGGGGCCATCTTCACCGCCCAGGGGCGGGCCCTCTCGGAGGTGGCCCGGCGGCAGGTGAAGGTGCTGGTGGTGGGCAACCCAGCCAATACCAACGCCCTCATCACCTACAAGAATGCCCCCAACCTCTCGCCCCGCCAGATTCACGCCATGACCCGCCTTGACCACAACCGGGCCATCTCCCAGCTGGCCGCCCGGCTGGGGGTGCCGGTGGGCGAGATTAGGCGGATGACCGTCTGGGGCAACCACTCCCTTACCCAGTACCCTGACCTCTTCCACTGCGAGGTGGGGGGCAAGAACGCCTACGAGCTGGTGGGGGACCACGACTGGTACGTCAACACCTACATCCCCAAGGTGGCCCGGCGGGGGGCGGAGATCATAGAGGCTCGAGGGGCCTCCTCAGCGGCGAGCGCAGCCAGCGCCGCCATTGACCACATGCGGAACTGGGCCTTGGGCACCCCTGAGGGCGACTGGGTGAGCATGGCGGTGGCCTCCGATGGCTCTTACGGGATTCCCGAAGGGTTGGTCTACAGCTACCCCTGCGTTTGTAAGGACGGCGACTTCCAAATTGTGCAGGGGTTGGAGATTAACGAGTTCAGCCGCGCCCGGATGGACGCCAGCGCCAAGGAACTGGCCGAAGAGCGGGATGCGGTGTTGCAACTCGGGCTGATTAAGTAGCCAGGCGGCTGGCCGCGCGGGTCTGGGGGCCTGTGCTACCCTGGGGTAGATGCGCCGCCGGGCCTTCTTGGGGCTTCTTTTGGCTGGAATTCTGGTGACCGGGGGGGGCGGGAAGGCCCCGGATGGTCCACCCCGGGCCTACAGCGCCACGGCCCAGGTGGTGGCCTTAAGGCCCCTGGAGGGTGGGGGATGCTGGGTGCGGGTGCGGCTACACCAGTGGGTTTCTCTCAGCCAAGGCTTTGCCTTGGGGGAGATACCCCAGCGCGGCCGGTTTTATGTCCTTTGGGCCAGCTCTGAAGGGTGTGTAGCCCTCCAGGTGGCTCAGGCCGAGGCCGCAGGGCACATCTACTACCAGGCCCGCGAGGCCCCCCGGGGGGGCTGGCGTATGAGCGGCGTTCCTGCCGTTCCGCTGGGATGCGCTGGGCCTTAGGCGGGCTTGGGGCCATACCGTTTTTGGATGTACTCCTCCACCATCGCGATGAACTCCTCGGCGATGCGATCGCCCTTTAAGGTAGTGGCGAGCTGGCCGTCTATATAGACCGGGGCCCTCGGGGCCTCTCCGGTACCGGGCAACGAAATGCCGATGTCGGCGTGTTTGGACTCCCCAGGGCCGTTGACCACGCACCCCATTACGGCCACCTTTAGGTTTTCCACGCCGGGGTAGAGGCTCCGCCAACGGGGCATCTGGGCGCTGAGGTAGCTTGACACCCGTTGGGCGAGCTCCTGGAAGAAGGTGCTGGTGGTGCGGCCACAGCCGGGACAGCTTGCCACGCTGGGGGCGAACTGCCGGACCCCCACCGCTTGTAGGATTTCCAAGGCCACCTCTACCTCCTTGGTGCGGGGCTCGCCGGGGGCAGGGGTGATGGAGACCCGGATGGTGTCCCCGATACCCTCGGCCAGCAGGGGCACCAGCCCGGCCGTGCTGTTGACGATGCCGCTGACCCCCATCCCTGCTTCGGTGAGGCCGAGGTGGAGGGGGGCAGGGGTGCGCCGAGCCAGCTCCCGGTAGACCCACCAGAGGTCGGGGGCTCGGGAGACCTTGGCCGAGAGGATGATCTGGTCTTCGCCAAGGCCGTACCTCAGGGCCCACTCGTAGCTGCGCACCGCCGACTCCACGATGGTCTTTAGGGTTACCTGGTGGGCTTCCTGAGGTTCGGGGAGCTTGGCGTTGGCCTCCATCATCTCGTCCAGCAGCTCCGCGTCCAGCGAGCCCCAGTTCACACCAATCCGCACCGGTTTGCCGAACTCCAGGGCCACCTCGCACATGGTGCGGAAGTTAGGGTCTTGCTGCTTGCCCCGGCCCACCGTGCCCGGGTTGATGCGGTATTTGTCCAGGGCCTGGGCCATCCCGGGGTACTTGCGGAGGAGGATGTGGCCGTTGAAGTGAAAGTCCCCCACCAAGGGCACCTCTACCCCCAGGTCAAGGAGCCTGCGTTTGATCTCGGGCACCGCCCGGGCAGCCTCGTCGTGGTTGACGGTCATGCGCACCACCTCGGAGCCGGCTCGAGCCAGGGCCCAGACCTGCCCTACCGTGGCCTCCACGTCGGCGGTGTCGGTGTTGGTCATGGATTGCACGATCACCGGGTGATCGCCCCCTATGGGTACCTTGCCCACCCAGACCGTAGGGGTTTTGCGGCGCTTCACCATACCTGTCCCAGTCTAATACGCGCCCCGGTTCGGTGAGTGGGTGGCGTAGGCTTTTTCGCAGACGAAAAAGCAGAGCGGTTCCCCGCTCCGCAAGGGCAAGAAGGCGAGGGCTAGGCCGGCTCTTGGGGAGTGGGCTCGGCCTTGGCCTTTGCGGCTTCGCGGGCCGCCTGGGCTTTGGCCTCCACGTCCTGGTTGAGCCGCTTGCGGTCGCCTTTGATGCGGGCCGCTTTTCCGCGCAGGGCGCGCAGGTAGTAGAGCTTGGCCCGGCGTACCTTCCCCCGGCTGACCACCTGGACGCTCTCAATAAGGGGGGAGTTGAAGGGGAAGATTCGCTCTACCCCTTCGTTAAAGGAGATCTTGCGCACCGTGAAGGAGCTGTTGTAGCCATTGCGCTTGATCTTGATGACCACGCCCTCGTAGGCCTGGATGCGGCTACGGTTGCCCTCCACGACCTTGTAGTTGACCCGCACGGTGTCGCCGGGTTTGAACTCTGGGATATCGGTGCGGGTGTACTTCCTCTCAACCACCTTGAGCAAAGCGCCACGGTTCATGTTTTCTCCTCAGCTCCAGCGGAACCTTCTTTGGGGTTCATGGAAAGGGGCCCTGGGGCGTATCCGCCAAGCAGATACTCGGGCGAAACCAACGCTAGATTCTAGCAGCCACAGGAGGGCTTGTCAAAAACCGGCTTGAAGGATGGGGGCCTACCCCTTATAATCCCAGCTTGGCACTCGTTTGGAGTGGCCGAAGACAGCGACGGGCCATGGCCTTAAAAATGTCGCCGAGGCGCTAGTAGGGAAGCGTTTTCGCAACCTTAGGCTTCGGATTTCCCTAAATCCGAGCGGTTTTGGCTGCGCTTGAAGCGCGAGAGGAGGGACTTTGCCGAGTAAGCGCAACGTAGAGAACCTCGAGGCGCTCACTGGGGCCCTTAGGGCTGCGCAGGGTTCGTTCTTCCTGGTGAACTACCAGGGGCTGGCGGCGGGGCCTACCGGCAAACTTCGCAAGGCCGTGCGGGAGAAGGGTGGGGAGCTTATCGTGGCCAAAAACACCCTGATTCGCAGGGCTATGGGCGACCTGGGGCTACCCCCCATTGAAGGGCTTAGCGGCCCTTCGGCGGTGGTGGTCTTCAACGACCCGGCCGCTGTGGCCAAAGCTCTAAAGGAGTTTGCCAAGACGAACGACAAGGGCATTCCGGCCTTCAAAGCGGGGATGCTCGCGGGCCAGGTTCTGACGGCCAAACAGGTGGAGGCCCTGGCTGATCTGCCCAGCCAAAAGGAGCTGCAGGCTGAGCTGGTGGGAGTGCTTTCGGCCACACTCTCCAACCTGGTGGGTGTGCTGGGGGCCAAGGCGCAAGAGCTGGTGGGCATCCTAGAAGCCCGGGTACAGAAGCTAGAAGCTGCGTAAGGAGGTACAAGGATGGCTTTGGATATCGCTGCGATTAAGGCCCAACTTTCCAACGCGACCGTTTTGGAACTCAAGCAGCTCATTGACGAGCTCAAGGAGGAGTGGGGGGTAACCGCGGCTGCTCCGGTGGCCGTGGCTGTTCCGGGGGCTGCTGCGGGCGGGGCCGCAGCTCCGGCGGCCGAGGAGAAGACGGAGTTTGACGTGGTCCTCAAAGAGGCCGGTGCCAACAAGCTCAACGTCATCAAGGAGCTGCGGGCCATCACCGGCCTGGGCCTGAAGGAGGCTAAGGACCTCGCCGAGCAGGGCGGTGTGGTGAAGGAAGGCGTTTCCAAGGAAGAGGCTGAGAAGATTAAGAAGCAGCTCGAGGACGCCGGGGCTAAGGTGGAACTCAAGTAAGCGCGGCGCTAGAGACCCCCGGCCATCGCCGGGGGTTTTTCCCGTGCTTCGGGGGCCCCCGGGGAAACCCGGGGGCCTCCTCTGGGTAGGGGAGCTAGCCCTCGGGCTGCAGGGCGGTGGGGGCTATGGCCTCGGGGGCTTGGGTCTGGGCGAGGATTTCCCTTACCCGCTCGCCCTGCACCACCTCCCGCTCCAGCAGCTCGGCGGCCAGCTTGTGCACCGCTTCGGCGTGGGCCGCTAAGACCTCCTTGGCCCGTTCATAGGCCCGGTCCAGGATAGCCCGGATGTCGGCGTCAATGAGGCGGCTGGTTTCCTCGGAGTGGTCCTGCTTTTTGGCGATTTCCTCGCCCAGGAAGATGGGCCCCGTGTTGGAGCCCCAGGCCACGTTTTTGAAGTGGTCGCCCATGCCCCAGTCCAAAACCATCTGTTTGGCCAGGGCGGTGGCCTGCTTGAAGTCGCCTGCAGCGCCAGTGGTAATGGTTCCCACAAAGAGCTCCTCGGCCGCCCGGCCCGCCAGGGTCATGGCCAGGCTGTCCTCGAGGTGTTCCTTGCTCATCAGGATGCGCTCCTCGGGCCTGCTCCAGCGTACCCCCAAGGCCATCCCGCGGGGCACGATGGAGACTTTCTCGGTCTTATCGGCATAGGGCAGCACCTCGCCGGCGATGGCGTGCCCGGCCTCATGGTAGGCCACCGCCCGCTTTTCCTGCTCGCTGAGCTTTAGGGTGCCCCGCTCGAGCCCCAGCATAATCTTGTCCAGCGCGGCCTGGAAGTGGGCCTGGGTGATCTCGCTGGCGTTCTCGCGGGCGGCCTGTAGGGCAGCCTCGTTGACCAGGTTCTTGAGGTCAGCCCCGCTGAACTGCGGGGTGAGGCGGGCCAGGGCCTCTATGTCCACGTCGGGGCCGAATTTCTTGCCCCGCATGTGCACCTGCAGTATCTCCTTCCGCTCCTCCAGGGTGGGCAGGCCAATCACCACCTGCCGATCAAAGCGGCCCGGGCGCAGCAGGGCTGGGTCCAGGATGTCGGGGCGGTTGGTTGCGGCCAGCACAATCACGCTGCTGTCCTTTTCAAAGCCGTCCATCTCGGAGAGGATTTGGTTTAGCGTCTGCTCACGCTCGTCGTGGCCCCCGCCGATGCCAGCCCCCCGCTTGCGCCCAATTGAGTCAAGCTCGTCTATGAAGATAATCGCCGGGGCGTTGCGTCGGGCCTCCTCAAAAAGGGTGCGAACCCGGCTGGCCCCCACCCCCACGAACATCTCCATGAACTCCGAGGCCGAAACCGAGAAAAAGGGCACGCCGGCCTCCCCCGCCACCGCCCGGGTCAGGAGGGTCTTGCCGGTGCCGGGCGGTCCCACCAGGAGCACCCCTTTTGGAATCTCCGCGCCGATGGCGATGTATTTTTGGGGATTCTTCAAAAAGTCCACCACCTCCATCAGCTCTCGCTTAGCCTCGGTGTGGCCCGCTACGTCCTTGAAGGTGGTGTTGACCCGCTTCTCCTTCCCGTATAGCCGGGCCCGGCTCTGTCCGAACTGCATCACCTGGCCGGCCCCGCCCTGGGCGCGCATGAAGAAAAACCACCAGAAGCCGATAAGCACCAGGATGGGCACCAGCGTATAGAGGAGCTGGGGCCAGATGCTCGGGGGGCGGTTCTCAATGACCACGCCGTTTTGCCGCAGGAGCTGGGTGAACTGGGGGTCGGTGTAGCCCGAGGGCAGCGCAATCACCGTGAAGCGGTCGGTGGTTTCAGTGGAGTTGCCCACCCGGACCCGCTCGGGGGCCTTGAAGAAGCCGTTGATGCGGCCCTCCTGCAGGATGACCCGGGCTACCTTGCCCTGCTCCACATAGGTAAGAAAGTCGGTGTAGGAGATGTTGCTGCGGGTGTTGCTGCTGCCGAAGAGGGTAAAAAGCCAGTAGGCCAGGATTACGACAAGAACCAGGCTCCAAGGGTTGATGCGTGTAGGCAAAACCAGACCTCCGTGGGATACCCTAAGTGGGGCGCCGACTACCTTGCGCCCAGACCCGCAGTATATGGTACCCAATTTGCCATCAGGGAATGGGTGCTAGGGGGGGTTGGCGGGAAAGTGGGTTGGCTCACCCCCAGGGGTTCTGGGGCTTCCCCCTTATCATGGGGTGATGCGGGTGGTTTTGGAAGCCCTCCACCAGGGAGACTACGATACCGCTTTCGATGTGCTGGTGCGCACCTTGGCGCTGGCCCAGGGCGAGGAGGCGGCGGAGGTGGCCATGCTTCTGGCCGAGGCCTACTCGCTTTATGGGGAAGGCGGGATAGAAGGGGTCAACCGGGCCCTGGAGGAGGGATTGGAGAGTTCGCCGGGCCTCGAGGCCCACCCTCGCTACCGCTCGCTTCTGGGAGAGGTTCGGGCTTTGGAGGGGGCCTCCGAGGAGGATGTGCGGCGCCTTTTGCCTGAAACCGACGACCCACAGGCGCTTTACCACCAAGCCCAGGCCCTGATGTACCTGGGCTTGGTGGAGGAGGCGTTGGGGATACTGGAGCGGCCCCTCGAGCTGCCCGCGTTCCTCCAGTGGCGGGCCCACACCCTAAGGGGCAAGGCCTACGAGCGACTGGGCCGGGCCGCTGAGGCGGCTTGGGCCTATAAGGAGGCGGCCCGGTTGGCAGTGGGAATGGAGCGCTACTGGAACCTGATTGACGCCGCGGCGATGTTCGTGGAGGCCGGGATGGGGCAGGAGGCCCTGGAAACCCTGCGCGAGGCAGCTTCCGAGACCCTCGAGCTGGAGGACCCCGAGGACGCCGCCACCCGCTTTTACCTCGAGGCCCGCAGCCATCTCTTACTGGGCAACCCCGGGCTGGCCCTGGAGGCCATCCAACGGGCTTTGGAGCGGGAACGGCAAGGGGCCGAGCCCGCCTATGGAACCCCCTTGGTCCACGGCCAGACCCTTATGCAGCTCGGCCAGCCTGCGGAGGCTGCGGAGGCTTTTCGCGAGGCGGTGCGCCGCGCTGAGCCCTCTGAGCGGAGCTACGCCCTACACGAGCTGGCAGTGGCCTACTTGGAGGCGGGCAAGCTGGCCGACGCCGAGGCCACCCTGCGGGAGGTGCTGCGCGACCCGGAGTACGGCTACCAGGGGGAGGCCTACGGTGACCTGGCCGAGACCCTCTACCGCCAAGGGCGCTACGAGGAGGCGGAGCAGGCTGCCCGTCAGGCCATCCGGCTGGGCAACGCGGGGACCGGCTACCTCATCCTGGGCAACCTGGCCTATGACCTGATGCACTACGAGGAGGCCCTCGAGCACTACACCAAGGCCTGTGAAGAGGCCCCTGAGGGCAGCCGGGACTGGATTACCGCCCAGCAGATGGTGGTGGACACCCTAGCCCAGCTCGGCTTTCGCCGACCCGAGGAGATTATTTCCCGCAGCGAGGCGGTGCTGCCGTACATCCACCCCTCCGACGAGTGGTACCAGACCCTGAGCAGCTACGCCGAGCGGGCCCGGAATCTAATGGGGGGGAGCCGGACGCTGAACTGAGCGGCGGTGGCTTACAGAGGCGTCTTTCGGTTTGTGCTATGGTGCCGGTTATGGTTGAGCGTGTTTACCTGGCTAAGCCCCGGGGGTTCTGCGCCGGCGTGGTGATGGCCATTGAGGCGGTGGAGAAGGCGGCGCAGACCTTGCGGGAAGAAGGGGAGCTGGTGGTCTACCACGCCATCGTGCACAACGAGGTGGTGACCCGGCGCCTCCAGGAGCGCTACGGCGTACACTTTGTGGAGGACCTGGCTGAGGTAGACCGCCTGCGCGAGGAACGGGCCAAGGAGGGCAAGAAGCTTGCCAACACGGTGGTCTTCTCGGCCCACGGAATCCCCCCTTGGCTGCGCGCTGAGGCGGCGGAGCGCAACCTCTACCAGATAGACGCTACCTGCCCTTTGGTCACCAAGGTACACAACGAGGCTAAGCGCTACGCCCGCGAGGGGTACTGGATTCTCCTGATCGGCGATTCTGCGGACCACCAGGAGATTAAAGGCACCCGCGGGGAGGCCCCGGAGCGCACCATCCTGGTGGCGGTGCACACCCAGGTGGGCCGTGACCCACGTCTGGCCGACCCCCACACGGTGGAGGTGCCGGACCCGGAGAGGGTGGTGGTGCTGACCCAGACCACCCTCTCGGTGGACGATACCCTGGCCACCATTGCGATTCTGAAAGAGCGCTTTCCTAAGCTGGTGGTGCCCGCTCGCAGCGACCTTTGCTACGCCACCAAAAACCGCCAGGATGCGGTGAGGCGCATCGCCCCGCACGTGGACCTTTTCCTGGTCCTCACCAGCCCGGCCTCTTCTAACGGGATGCGCCTCTTGGAGCTGGCCCGGGCTTTGGTGGGCCGGGCCGAGCGCATAAACACCGTGGAGGATATCCGGCTCGAGTGGCTTCAAGGGGTGCGCTCGGTGGGGGTTACCTCGGCGGCCTCCACCCCGGACGACCTGGTGCAGGAAGTGGTGGCCTACTTCCGGCAACAAAACCCCCGCTTGGAGGTTGTGGAGGAGGGGGAGTGGGAGGACATTGAGTTCCGTGAGCCCAAGCGGGTATCCCCCGAGGAGTGGTGGGCCAGCCAGCGTTAACTCCAATGTGGCCCTTAGCAACCCCCCAGCCCCTATTTGCGCCCCCCCTGAAGTGGGCCGGGGGCAAGCGTTGGTTAGCCCCTTTGATCCGGGAGCGTTTCTGGGAGAAGCACAGCGGACGGCGTTTGGTAGAGCCGTTCGTGGGTGGGATGGCGGTTGCCCTTTCGCTGCTGCCACGGAGGGCTTTGCTCAACGACATGAACCCTCCATCTGATCAACTTCTACCGGCACCTCAAAAGAGGCCTGAGGGTTCAAGGGGTGCGGTTTGAGAACAGCCGCGAGGTTTACCTGGCTAATCGGAAGCGCTTCAATACGCTTATCAAGGAGGGGCAGGCCGAGAGTGAGGAGGCCGCTTTGCTGTTCTATTACCTAAACCGAACGGGCTATAATGGGCTTTGCAGGTTTAACCGGGAAGGGCTTTTCAATGTTCCTTTCGGTAAGTATAGAAGCGTTGCCTATAGTAAGGACTTTGGAGCCTACGCCTCCTTGCTCAGGGAGTGGACTTTTTAGGGGACTTTGCCTCCCTTTCCGTAGAGCCAGGGGATTTTGTCTATGCTGATCCGCCCTACGACGTAGAATTCACTCAGTACAGCGCAGAGGGTTTCGGGTGGGACGATCAGGTGCGGCTAGCGCATTGGCTGGCTGCCTTAGACGTGCCTGTGGTGGCCTCCAACCAGGCCACGGATCGTATTCTCGCCCTGTACTCAGACCTAGGCTTCAAAGTGGAAACCATTCAAGCACCTAGAAGAATTAGCTGCAACGGCGACAGAACACCTGCTAGGGAGATGGTGGCTTACAAGGTATAGATGGCGGCCCGCACGCGCTCGGGAAAGATATTTGAGTCCATGCTGGAGACGGCTTTACGGGAGAATGGATACGATTTTTTGGTCCAGGGTAGGGTAAAAGGCTCCTTGGCGGGCCGCAGCCACAAGGTAGACTTCGCTATCAGGGCTCCAAGCCAGGTTTTTGTTTCGCTGAAGTGGCAGGGTACGAGCGGCACCACGGAGGAAAAGGTGCCGTTTGAGGTGGTCCGCTTGCTGGACCTTTTGAGAAAGGCAGAACAGGTTGTGTCTAGAGGTTCAGAAGAGGTAACTTTGAGGGCAGAAAGGGCCTATGTGGTTTTGGCGGATGATGGGTGGAACCGCCACCTCAAGGAATGGTATGAAAGGGGTGGCCTTAAGGAATTTATCCCCCACGAAGGGGTGGAGATACTGGACTTTTACGCTTTCATGAATCGGGTCAATTCCAAGCAGTTATGAAAGCGTCTGCTCTGAACCCCTGGCTCCTGTCCGTTGCACCCATGATGGACTGGACCGACCGGCATTTTCGCTACCTGCTCCGGCTGATCAGCCAGTGGGTGCGCCTGTATACCGAGATGGTGGTGGACCAGTCTATTCTGCTGGGCAATCGGGCCAAGCTCTTGGACTTCAACCCCGAGGAACACCCGGTGGCCTTGCAGCTTGGGGGTTCGGTGCCCGAGAGGCTGGCCGAGGCGGCCAGGATTGGGGAGGCCTGGGGCTACGACGAGATTAACCTGAACCTGGGCTGCCCCTCGGAGCGGGTGCAGGGGGGTGGGTTTGGGGCCTGTTTGATGCTCGAGCCCGAGCGGGTCGCAGCGTGCATGGCCGCCATGCGGCAGGCGGTCGGGGTTCCCGTCACCGCCAAGCACCGGCTGGGGGTGGACGAGATGGAGGATTACCGCTATGTTGCCCGGTTTGTTGAGAGGCTGGCCGGGGTGGGCGTTGGGGTTTTTATCGTTCACGCTAGAAAAGCCTACCTGAAGGGGCTTTCGCCCGCTGAGAACCGTACTGTACCGCCCCTGCGCTACGACTGGGTTTACCGGCTAAAGGAAGACTTCCCCCACCTGACCATCGTGCTCAACGGCGGGGTGCGCACCCTGGAGGAGGCCGAGGCCCACCTGGAGCGGGTGGACGGGGTGATGCTGGGCCGGGCGGTCTACGAGGACCCCTTTGTGCTGGCCGAGGCCGACCGGCGGTTTTTTTCCTCGAGCCGCCAGGTAGACCGATTCTGGGTGGCCCGGCAGATGATGGGGTACGCCCGGGCCCAGCTCGAGCGGGGCCTTCCCCTCTGGGCAGTTGCCCGGCATATGCTCAACCTCTTCAAGGGACAGCCTGGTGGCCGGCTTTGGCGCAGGCTGCTCTCTGAGGGGGCCTGCCGCCGGGGGGCTGGGGTGGAGGTGTTGGAGGCGGCCCTGGAGCGGGTTATGGCCGAAAGCGAGCGGCGGCTGGGGGTTCAAAGCGGGCGGTAGCGTCCCCCGTTGGCCTGCGCCAAGCCCTTTATCTCCAACAAGGTGAGCAATGAGAGAACCTCGCTGGGGGGTAGGCCGGTGGCCTGGGCCAGATCGTCGGGTAGGGCCTCGGAGAGTTCGAGCAGGGCCCGGTAGACCCGGGCCTCGGGGCCTTGAAGGGAAGGGGGCTTGGCTGCCGGGGCCCTGAGGCCCAAAGCGTTCAGCACATCCTCGGTGCCCATCACCAGCCCGGCCCCGTCCTGGATCAGGCGGTTGCAGCCCAAGGAAGCGGTGTCGCCGGGGCGGCCCGGCACCGCCAGCACATCCCGGCCCAGCTCCAGGGCGAAGCGCGCGGTGATGAGGCTGCCGCTTTTTTCCCCAGCCTCCACCACCAGCACCGCTTTGGCCAGCGCGGCCACGATTCGGTTGCGCCTGGGAAAGAGGCCGGCCTGAGGGGGTGTTCCTAGGGGAAACTCCGAGAGCAGGTGCATCTGCTCGGCTAGGGTGCGGTTCTGAGGGGGGTAGAGCCGGTCCATACCGCTGCCCAGCACCCCCAGGGTGTAGCCGCCCCCTTCCAACGCTCCTCGGTGGGCGGCAGCGTCAATTCCCAGGGCCAACCCCGAGATCACCCCTACCCCGGCCTCGGCCAGCTCCCGGGCCACCCTCTGCGTCCAGGCGATGGCCCAGGGGCTGGCCCTACGGGTGCCCACAATGCCGATGTTGTGGGGGATTTCGGGCAGCCTGCCCTTCAGGTAGAGCACTGTGGGCGGGCTGTCCAGATGCCGCAGCCGCTCAGGGTAGGCCTCTTCCCAAAGCCCGATAAGGCGCAGACCCATCCGCTGGGCCTTTTCCCGCTCCCGTTCGGCCCGGCCCTCGCGCAGGGCCTGGTGGTAGGCCCGGCCCACCTCGCTGCCCAGGGTCTTGACGATGGCCTCTGGGCTCAGGTCGGTCTTCAGGGCTAGGGCCAGGCGCTTGGGGCCGACGCCGGGGGTGAGGGCTAGGGCCAGGGGGTCGGGCATAGCACGCCCTAGGATAGCCGATGGGGTAGGTCTATACTGAAGAAGTGAGGGAAGGAACCACCTATTCCGGCTTTGTGGCCCTGGTGGGCAAGCCCAACGTGGGCAAGTCCACCTTGCTCAACGTGATGCTGGGGGCCAAGGTGGCCCCCATCAGCCCCAAGCCCCAGACCACCCGCAAGCGGGTGCGGGGGGTCTACACCGAGGACAACCGCCAAATTGTGTTTGTGGATACCCCAGGCTGGCACGAGGCCGAGGATGCCTTGGGGGAGTATATGATCCGCCAAATTACCGAGGCCTTGGCCGAGGTGAATGCGGTGGTCTGGGTGGTTGACCTGCGCCATCCACCTACCCCGGAGGACGAGCGGGTGGCCCGGGCCTTGGCGCCCTTGCGGGGCCAGGTGCCCATTTTGTTGGTGGGCAACAAGGTGGATGCGGCCAAGTATCCAGAGGAGGCCATGCGGGGCTACGCGGACCTCCTGCCGGGCCTGGAGACCCGCATGATATCGGCCCAGGATGAGCGGGATGCCCGGTCCCTGCGCGGTGAGCTTTTGGCCCTTTTGCCTGAGGGGCCCTTTTTCTACCCTGAGAACTACGCCCGGGGCGACCAGAGCGCGGAGGAGTGGGCTGCCGAGATTGTGCGCGAGGAGGCCATGAAGCGTCTAAAGGAGGAGGTTCCCTACACCATCGCCACCAAAACCGAAGAATTTGAGCCGCGCGAGAACGGGATGTTCTACATCCGGGTGAACATCTACGTGGAGCGGGAGAACCACAAGCCAATCCTAATTGGGGCGGGGGGGCGGATGCTCAAGGAGATTGGGGCGGCGGCGCGCAAACAGCTCGAGGTCTTCCTAGGCCGCAGGGTTTACCTGGACCTTCAGGTCAGGGTCTACCCCAACTGGCGCAAGGACCCCGAGGCCCTGCGGGAGCTGGGGTACATTTAGCGCGGGCAGGCTTGGAGGGTTTGAGGATGGAAGTGGGCCGGTTGCTGCTGTGGGTAGGGTTTATTTTGGTGCTGCTGGGCCTCATCTGGTTGTACGCCCCGGGGCTTTTGGGCTGGTTTGGCCGGTTGCCGGGGGATATTCGCATTGAGCGGGATGGGTTTCGCTTGTACTTTCCCCTTACCTCCATGCTCCTACTGAGCCTGGTTCTGAGTCTGGTTTTCAACCTTCTCCAGCGCTTTTTCCGCTAGAATCCGCCAAAAGCCCCAGGCTGGCTGGGCTGGCCGTTGGGAGGTGTTGCCGCTGGCTGGACCGGCGCTGAGGCTGGCTAGGGCTTTTGGTCTGCTAGACTTTTTTAGCCCCGGGCCACGGGGAGCCTCCCCTGGCCGCCCCGAGTTCGGAGGTATAGCTATGGCAAACGCGCCCGTCACCCAGTTCCTCAAGCACCATTTCCGTCATTTCAACGCCGCTACCCTGGTGGAGGCGGCCGAAGCCTACCGGGCCCACCTGGAGGGAGGTGGGGCGATGATGGTCACCCTGGCCGGGGCCATGAGCACCGCCGAGCTGGGCCTGTCCTTGGCCGAGATGATTCGCCAGGAAAAGGTCCACGCCATTAGCTGCACCGGGGCCAACCTGGAGGAGGACCTCTTCAACCTGGTGGCCCACCACCACTACGAGCGCATTCCCAACTGGCGCGAGCTGACCGCCCAGGACGAAAAAAGGCTGCTGGACCGCCACCTCAACCGGGTGACGGATACCTGTATTCCCGAAATGGAGGCCATGCGGCGGCTCGAGGCAGCCCTTTTGGAAGAGTGGGTGGCCGCCGACAGGGCAGGGGAGTGCCGCTTTCCCCACGAGTTTGTCTACCGCGTCCTTCGCTCGGGGCGGCTCGAGCCCTATTACCAGATTGACCCCCGGGATAGCTGGGTGGTGGCCGCTGCGGAAAAGGAGCTTCCCATCTATGTGCCAGGCTGGGAGGACTCCACCACCGGCAACATGTACGCCGGCCACTGCCTGAGCGGAACCATCAAAAACGTGCACACGGTGCGCACCGGGATTGAGTACATGATGGAGCTGGCCCGGTGGTACGAGCAAACCAGCAAGACCCGCTCCATCGGCTTCTTTCAGATTGGCGGGGGGATTGCCGGGGACTTCCCCATCTGCGTGGTGCCCATGCTGCACCAGGACATGGGCCGGGCCGACATCCCGGTCTGGGGCTACTTCTGCCAGATTTCTGACTCCACCACCAGCTACGGCTCCTACTCGGGCGCGGTGCCCAACGAGAAGATTACCTGGGGCAAGCTGGGGGTAGAGACGCCCAAGTTCATGATTGAGTCCGACGCCTCCATCGTGGCCCCTCTGGTTTTCGCCATCGTGTTGGGTTGGTAGAGGCCGGCCTTGACAACCCTGGCCCTGGGGTGTAGCTTTGCCCCCAGTGGGTTCAATCAGCAGCTAGGTGGTTCTTCCAATGAAACCCGACCGCTCCGTCCCCACCCTCGAGCGCCCCCTGTACCTGCTGGGCTTCTTCAGCGAGGAACGGCCCTACTGGGGGCTTTCGGAGCTGGCCCGGGCCAGCGGGTGGTCCAAGGCCACCTGCCTGCGCAGCCTCCGGGTGTTGGAGCGCTATGGGATGCTGGTGCGGGAGAACGGGCGCTATCGGTTGGGCACCCGGTTTTTGCACCTGGGCACCCTGGTCAAAGCCGCCTACCCGGCTCGAGGGGTGGCCCTACCCCTGATGCAGGCCCTGCGCGACGCCACGGGCCAGTCGGTGCAGTGGGTGGTGCGGGATGGCCTGGAGGGGGTGTACCTGGAGGTCTTGGAGGCCCGGGTAAGGGTGCGGCTCTACATCGCCCCAGGCCGGCGGGCCCCCCTTTACGCCGGAGCCTCTACCCGGCTCTTGCTGGCCTTCGCGCCGGAGGAGGTGCAAAAGGCGGTTTTCTCCGCCGAGCGCAAGGTCTACACCCCAGCCACCCCGGTAGACCCGGTGCGGCTGCGGGAGCTCTTGGCGCAGACCCGAGGAACCGGTTTTGCGGCCAGCTTTGGCGAGCTCGAGCCCCACTCCGCCGAGCTGGCCGCTCCTGTTCGCGGGCCGGAAGGGGAGGTGTTGGCGGCCTTGAGCTTAGCCGGCGCGGAGGCCCTCTATCGGGAGGGGAGGCGGCTTGGGGAGTACCTGCACGCTCTAAACCGGACGGCCTTAGAGGTTTCGCGGCGGCTCGGCTTCGCCGGTGCTTGGCGGGCCGACCCCGAGGGTTTTTTGGCGTCGCTTGCGGCGAAGGTGCCGTAGCGCAAAGGAGGTTCTTATGCAGCGATGGATTGGAGTTTTGGCAGGCCTAGCCCTGGGCATCGCCAGTGCCCAGACCCAGACCTGGACGATGGCGACCCCTTACCCCGACGGGAACTTCCACACCGTCAACATCCGCGAGTTCGCCAAGGATGTGGAGACCGCCACCCAGGGCCGTTTGGTCATACGGGTGAACAGCGGGGGCTCCTTGCTGCCCCACCCCCAGATTCTGCCCGGGGTACGCAACGGGCAGGTGCAGCTGGGCGAGGTGCTGATCTCGTTGCTGGCCAACGAGAACCCCATCTTCGCCCTAGACTCCATTCCTTTCCTGGTGGGTAGCTATGAGGATGCCCAGCGGCTTTACCGGGTTTCCAGGCCTGAGATAGAGAGCTGGCTGGCCCGGCGAGGCATGGTGCTCTTGTTCTCGGTGCCTTGGCCTGGGCAGGGCCTTTACACCAAGCAACCGGTGAATAGCGTGGCCGACCTCCGGGGGGTGCGCTTCCGGGCCTACAACCCGGCCACCGCCCGCATCGCCGAGCTCACTGGCATGGTGCCCACCCAGGTGGAGGCTGCCGATATCCCCCAGGCCTTCGCCACCGGCATTGTCGCGGCCATGATCACCTCTCCCTCCACAGGAGTAGACAGCCAGGCCTGGGACTTTGCCCGCTACTACTACGACCTTAGGGCCTGGATTCCCAAGAACATGGTGATCGCGAACCGGCGGGCCCTGGACGCCCTGAGCCCTGCTGACCGCGAAGCGGTGCTGGCAGCCGCCCGCCGGGCCGAACAGCGGGGCTGGCAAGCCAGCCAGCAAGAGGCGGCCAGCAAGACCGCCATCCTGGCCCAGCGGGGTATGCAGGTTTTGCAGCCCAGCCCGCAGCTTGCGGCCGACCTCAAAAAGGTGGGGCAGACCATGGCGAACGAGTGGCTCCGCCGGGCCGGGGCCACCGGGGTCAAGATCTACCGGGAATACCTAGGCAGATAGGCTTGCGGCCCCTGGCGCCCTGGGGGGTTTTACCTGCAGCGCTGGGGGCCCTGCCCTTTTGAGGGGGGGTTGTGCGCAGGTTTTTGGATGCCCTGTACCGCTTCTCGAGCTTTGTGGCGGCGGCCCTGGTGATTTTTATCTTTCTGGTCATCCTAGCCCAGATTGTGGGTCGGCAGTTTGGCCTCGTTGTTCCTTCGGCCAACGAGCTCTCTGGTTTCGCTACGGCGGGGGCGGTCTTCCTTGCGTTGGCCCCCACCCTGCGGGCTGGGGGGCATATCCGGGTAGGGGTGCTGTTGCGCCGGCTGCAGGGCCGGGCCCGGCTTTGGGTGGAGGCCGTCGCGGGGGGGGGTTCTCTGCTGGTCTCGCTGTACGCCGCTTTTCACCTCTGGCGGCTGGTTTTGGACTCCCACGCCTACGGCGACCTGGCCCCAGGTCTGCTGCCCTTGCCGCTCTGGCTGCCCCAGAGCTTTTTGGCCCTGGGTATGAGCGTCTTTTGTGTTGCCCTAGCCGAGGCCTGGGTGGCCTTGTTGCGGGGTGAGGTCCCGGCCCACCTTTCTGAGGGCGGGGGGCAGGAGTAGGCCATGGAGCTGACCCAGGTTGCGCTTTTTCTGGTTCTACTGCTGCTCTTGCTCCTGGGTGGAGGGGTCTGGATCGCCCTGGCCCTGCTGGGGGTGGGCTGGGTGGGGTTGCAGTTCTTCACCAACACCCCCCCGGGGGCCAGCGTGGCGGGAAGCCTTTGGAGTTCGGTTTCTAGTTGGTCCCTGGCGGCTTTGCCGATGTTCATCTGGATGGGGGAGATTCTCTACCGCACCCGCCTGGCCGCCGACCTCTTTGAGGGGCTTTCCCCCTGGCTGCGCAGCATCCCGGGCCGCCTATTGCACATCAACGTGCTGGCCTCGGGCATCTTTGCGGCGGTGATCGGCTCTTCCGCGGCCACCACCGCCACCGTGGGCAAGATTGCCCTGCCCGAGCTGCTTAAGCGCGGCTACCCCGAGCGGCTGGTGCTGGGCTCGCTGGCTGGTTCGGGCACCCTGGGCCTCCTGATTCCCCCCTCGGTGGTGATGATTGTCTACGGGGTGGCCGCTGAGGTCTCGGTGGCGCGGCTCTTCATTGCGGGTCTGCTGCCGGGTCTGTTGGTGATGCTCCTGTTCATGGGCTGGGTGATGCTCGCAGGGCTCCTAAACGCGAAGAGAATGCCCCCACCTGACCCGCCTATGCCGCTTGGGCAGCGCCTGCGCGGGCTTCTGAAGATTCTGCCGGTGCTGCTTTTGATAGTGGCCGTCATTGGCTCCATTTATGCGGGTGTAGCCACCCCTACCGAGGCGGCCAGCCTAGGGGTGCTGGGGGCCCTTTTAATCGCCTTTTGGACGCGCAGCCTGAGCTGGCAGGGGCTTCTGGAGAGCCTGATGGGGGCGGTGCGCACCACCAGCATGATTGGGTTTATCCTGGCCGGGGCCGCGGTGCTCTCCATCGCCATGGGCTTTACCGGAATCCCGGCGGCGATGGCGGCCTGGGTGGCGGAGCTGGGGCTTTCTAAGTACGCCCTGCTGGCGGTGCTGATGGCTCTGTTTCTGGTGCTGGGGGCCTTCCTAGACGGCATTTCCATCATTGTGCTGACCACCTCGGTGATCCTGCCGCTGGCCAAGGCGGTGGGGATAGACCTGCTGTGGTTTGGCATCTTCCTGGTGATTGCGGTGGAGCTGGCCCAGATTACCCCGCCGGTGGGCTTTAACCTGTTTGTGCTGCAGGGCCTTTCGGGACGGGACATCTTCACGATTGCCCGTTCGGCCCTGCCGTTTTTGTTCTTGCTGCTCCTGGCGGCGGCCATCATCACGGTCTTTCCGGAGATTGTGACCTGGTTGCCGCGGAACATGGTGGGGCAGTAGCCTTGGCGAGGCACCATGTGGATTGACCTGAACGTTGATGCAGGCGAGTCTTTTGGCAACTGGAAGCTGGGCCAGGACGAGGAACTATTCCCTTTGGTCAGCTCGGTCAATGTGGCCTGCGGTTTTCACGCCGGCGACCCGCTCACCATGAGGCGGACCCTCGAGCTGGCCCAGCGGGCGGGGATTGCGGTGGGGGCGCACCCCGGTTTCCCTGACCTGGTGGGCTTTGGGCGGCGGGAGATGGCCGCTGGGCCTGAGGAGGTGTACGCAGACGTGCTATACCAAGTGGGGGCCCTGGCCGCCTTTCTCAAGGTGGCCGGGATGCCCCTGCACCATGTGAAGCCCCACGGGGCCCTTTATAACCGGGCCACCCGCGACGCCCCTACCGCGGCGGCCATCGCCAGGGCGGTTCGGGACTACGACCCCGGCTTGCCGCTGGTGGTGCTGCCCGGCACGCCCCTCGAGGCGGAGGCCCAGAGGCTGGGTTTGCGGACCGTGGCCGAGGCCTTCCCTGAACGGGGCTACACCCAGGACGGCCGGCTGGCCCCCAGGGGGACGCCGGGGGCCTGGATTCACGACCCGGAGCTGGCTGCCCGGCGAGCGGTGCAGATGGTGCTTTGGGGCCGGGTGGAGGCGGTGGACGGGGGGGTGGTGCCGGTGCGGGCCCAGACGCTTTGCATCCACGGCGACAACCCCCAGGCCTTGGCCATCGCGAAGGCGGTGCGGGAGGCCCTGGAGCGGGAAGAGGTCGCCATCCGCACCTACTGAGGTGGCGGCTTTCGCATGGCCCTGCGTGGTTTTTACCTGGCCTTCTCCGAGAGGCTGGACCCCAAGGCCAACGCCCGGATGCTGGCCCTGCTGCGCCTCTGGCTGGTGAGCCCACCGCCTGGGGTGACCGACCTGGTCCCGGGGTACCGCAACCTTTACCTGGAGTTTGACCCTGAGCGAACCTCCTTGGCCCGCCTGCGGGGCTTGGTGCAGCGGGCCCTACGGGAGCTGCCCGAGGGGGAGGAGGGCCAGGAGGTGGAGGTGCCCGTCCGCTACGACGGCCTGGACCTGGCCTGGGTGGCCGAGCAGACGGGGCTCTCGGTGAAGGAGGTGGTGGGGCTCCACAGCCAGCCCCTCTACCGGGTCTTCGCCACCGGTTTCACCCCTGGGTTTCCCTTTTTGGGGCCGCTGCCCGAGCGCCTTCGGCTGCCCCGGCGGGCCACCCCGCGCCCGCAGGTTCCCGCCCACGCGGTGGCCATCGCGGGGGATCAAACCGGCATCTACCCCCTACCCTCCCCAGGCGGGTGGCACTTGCTGGGTACGGCCCTGGTGCAGGTGTACAACCCCCATCGCCCCCAGCCCTTCTACCTTCAAGCCGGCGACCGGGTGCGCTTCGTTCC